>JBCBYM010000063.1:0-14223 GCA_039815865.1 Pseudomonadota bacterium | reverse complement strand
GCGATCTTCTCGTTCTTCTTCCTCAATCTGGTGGTGTTTGTCCGCGATGGCTACAGCGCGTTCACGCTGCCCGGCAATCTGGACGATGCGGCGGCTCTGGTTGGTCTGTTCGGGCGCGGAGGCGACTTCAGCCTCACGTCCAGCGCAGCGATGCTGCTTTGGGCTATCCCGCTGGCTGGCGGCTTTGCCATCTTCCGCGAGGTGACCGGCAAGAAAAGCCGAATGGCCGAACTGGTGACTGCATTCGCCTGCCTGTTTAGCTTTATAGTCTATGCGATGGTGATCGCCTCTTTTGAGAACCTCAACACCGGCTATCAGAACTTTGCAGACGCGATCAAACTGGGCTTTGGCGGTTATATCTTCATCCTTTGCGGGATCGGCCTGCTGCTGACCACCTTCGGTATCGTCAAGACGGTACCAGGCTGGCCTGCGCCGGGAGCGGGAAAAACCACCACACCCGACGCCTGACAAACCCCGAGACAATCTAGGAGACGCGTGATGAAAGGTCAGATCCTCGGGCTTGATGGACAGGCCGGCGCGATCACCGGCGAAGACGGCGAACGTTACCGCTTCATTCTCGCCGAATGGAAAGGCCAGCGCCCGCCGCGCGCTGGTGACAAGGTCGATTTCCTGGTCGAAGATGGCAAGGCGAAGCAGATCTACCTCGCCGTAGGCACGGGCCCGAACCTCTCAACCCCGGCGCTAGGCGATGTCGGTGCTTCGCTCGCTGGTCTCGGCGAGGCGGCGGGCAAGGTGCAATTCGACGCGGGCAAGCTCGATATCCTGCGCACCCGACCGCAATTGCTGCTTTATGCTCTGATCCTGATCAGCGTGTTCTTCCTGACCTTCATCGTGGTCAGCGGCAACGAGGCAGGCGCGCTCAGCCTGAGCAGCGACCTTGTTGAAGCGGGCAGGCGGGCGGGCCGCACCAGTATGGGCGGTGAAGGGTTTTTCCAATTGCTTTCATGGCTGGCGCTTTCGCTGTGGGCGCTCGTGGCGTTGATCGGGTTTGCGCTCCTGCGCGAGATCGGCGGCACCCGAAGCCGTCCCAGCGAACTTGGCGTTGCGGCACTGTGCCTGTTCAATATCGTGCTGTTTCTCGGCCATATCGTCGCCTTCGAAAATCTCGACGGGGCATGGAGCGATGGACTGGTGCCGATCGAGTTTGGCCTTGGGGGTTGGCTTATCACGCTTTGTGGTGTCGGCCTCGCGCTGACCGCGACGGGCATCGTCAAGACCGTGCCCGGCTGGCCCGCTCCCGAGGCCGCCAAGGCGCAGCGACCCTGAGAGGTAAAAACGGGCGGTGCCCCCTCGCTACGAGGCGGGCGCCGTCTCCGATCCTTCGCAAGGTTGCCTTACGCCGAGTCCTTACCGCCGCCGCCGCCCTCATACGCCTCAACAATGCGGCCCACGATCGGGTGGCGGACCACATCGGCGGCGGTGAAGCGGATTGTGCCGAAGCCCTCCACGCCCTCAAGCTTGTCGACCGCATCAGCCAAGCCACTCATCCGCGTACCGCCCGGAATATCAACCTGAAGCGGGTCTCCGCACACCACCATCCGGCTGTTCTGGCCAAAGCGGGTAAGGAACATCTTCATCTGCTCGCGCGTGGTGTTCTGCGCTTCGTCTAGGATCACGAACGCATCAGCCAGAGTGCGCCCGCGCATAAAGGCGATAGGCGCGATCTCGATCTCGCCGCTGTCGATGCGCCGCTGAACCTGTTCGGGCGGCATGCAATCGTTGAGCGCGTCGTAGAGCGGGCGAAGATAGGGGTCGACTTTCTCTTTCTCTGTACCCGGCAGAAAGCCCAGCTTCTCACCGGCTTCGACCGCAGGGCGCGACAGGATCAGACGCTGCACGGAGCCGCTGATCAGCTGGCTGACCGCTTGCGCCACAGCGATGTAAGTCTTGCCCGTCCCCGCCGGGCCCAGCGCAAAGACGATATCATCGCGGGCAAGCGAGCGCATGTAGCCGATCTGCGCTGCCGAGCGCGGCACGATCGTTTTCTTGCGCGTGCGGATCATGATCGGGGGCTCTTCCTTCTCCCCCGAGATGATGCCTTCCAAGGTCGGCTCATTCGACATGGCAATCAGCGATTCGATTGCACCAGCGTCCAGATCCTGCCCCAATGCGAGGCGATCATACATGGTGTTGAGCGTGTCGCGTGCCCGCGCCACCGAATCCTCTGCCCCCTCGATCACAATGCGATCGCCGCGCGCATGGATGAAAACGCCAAGCCGATTTTCAAGCTGCACGAGATTGGCGTCGAACTGCCCAAACAGAGCGCCGAGGAGCGATTGGTTCTCGAAGGTGAGCTCAGCCTTGGCGCGGCGCACATCATCATTGCCGATGGCTTGCGGCACAACCGCGGGGTCGATCTTGTGTCTCGGTCTGCGGCCCATAGGTCCCTTTGTGGTCAGCCTTGTTCCCTTACGAGTCGGAAGCCTAAGCCCTCCCGGGCGCAAAGCAAGTTGGGGGGTATAGCCCCGCGGTGGAAAGTCACGCAGGCGTCACGCGCGTCGTCAGGCCGTCACGCTGGCGAGCAGCGCGCCTTTGATCGAATTTGGCCCGGCTTCGACCAGCTCAACCTCGACCATGTCGCCAATTTCCACCTCGCCAGCCTGCGTGGCTTCGAACCACACGCTTTGCAGCCAGGGCGATTTGCCCAGCCATTGCCCCTCAAACTTGCCCTTGCGCTCGACAAGGACGCGGCATGTCTTGCCGACGCTCGCCTCGTTAAAGGCGATCTGATCGCGGTTGAGGCGCGCTTGCAGGCGGTGCAGCCGTTCGCTCATCACGTCTGGATCGATCTGATTGTCCATCGTCGCCGCCGGCGTGCCAGGGCGCGGTGAGTATTTGAAGCTGAACGCCTGAGAATAGCGCACCTCGTCGATAAGGCTGAGCGTGTCTTCAAACTCCGCTTCACTCTCGCCTGGAAAACCGACGATGAAGTCGCCCGAAAGCGCAATGTCTGGCCGTACCAAGCGGAACCGTTCAAGCAGCTTGAGATAGCTCTCAGCCGTATGCACGCGGTTCATCGCCTTGAGCACCCGGTCATTGCCCGATTGCACCGGCAAATGGAGGTACGGCATCAGCTTGTCGCACGAGCCATGGGCCTCGATCAGCGCGTCATCCATATCGTTGGGGTGGCTGGTGGTGTAGCGAATACGCTCAAGCCCATCGATGTCCGCAATGGCGTGGATAAGCTCGCCCAAGCCCACTTTTGCACCCGTGGTGCCCTCGCCCGCCCAGGCGTTGACGTTCTGGCCCAGCAGCGTGATTTCGCGCGCGCCTGCCTCAACCAATTTGTACGCTTCATTGGTAAGGTCATTGTAAGGACGCGAGATTTCGGCCCCTCGCGTATAGGGCACCACGCAATAAGTGCAGAACTTGTCGCACCCTTCCTGCACCGTCAGAAACGCGCTCGGCGAACGCTTCTTGCGCGCCCCAAATCTATCTTGAGGCAAGCTGTCAAACTTGGCGATCGCAGGCATGTCGGTGTCGGTCGCGCGCTCGCCCTTCACCGCTTTGTCCAGCATGTCGGGCAGGCGGTGATAGGCTTGCGGGCCGACCACCATCGAAACCGACGGAGCGCGCTCCATGATCTCCTCGCCTTCAGCCTGCGCCACGCATCCGGCGACGGCGATCATCGGCTTGGAGCCATCGGGCTTTTTCAGCCGGCCAATGTCCGAATAGACCTTCTCCGCGGCCTTCTCGCGGATGTGGCAGGTGTTGAGGACGACCAGATCGGCTTCTTCGCCTTCGGGAGCCGGCGTGATGCCTTTTTCAGCCAGAAGCTCGCCCATGCGCTCGCCATCATAGACGTTCATCTGGCAGCCAAAGCTCTTGACCCGGTAGGTCTTGGGGGGCGTTTGCGGTTTCATGAGGGGTGCGCCTTTAGCGCCTCGTGCCGGGCGTTTCAATCTCTGCCCGGCCCTCACTGGTGCCAGCGCCGCCGTTTCGTCCGAAGCCAAAGGCAAAAGCAGCGCGTGCACTTGGTCGTGCGAAGCGATAGAAGGCGCGCCGATCATGGCGCTTCCCCCATTCTTTCCCCTCGCTGGCAGCGACAACACCGCGCTTGACGGATTGTTTTACGATGTCGACGCGCTCAGCCGTGAGGAAAAAGCGCAGGTGCAGCGCTCGGGCAAGGTCGAGGGCATGATCCTGGAAGTCGGGCCGTCCTGGGCGCCAAGCCTCAAGGTCTGGAACCGTTTGTCTCAGTGCGAGGGGCTGAGCCCCCGCTATAGCGCGATCACGGTTGCGGGTGTGGGCAGTTCAGCGGTCGGAGCAGCGGCGCTTGCCCGCAACGTCGCGGACGCGTTGCGCGGGCCGGTGCTGGCGGTGGTCTCAGGCCAGGGCATGGCCGATATCGCGAGCGAGGCGATGGGCGGGTTCTTCCTGTTCGGCGGCCTCAACGCAATGCGCCATGGCTACCAGTCCGCTGGCCGGTCCGTAGACGCGCTTTTCGCGCTTAACCCTTGGTTGAAGCCGCCGGAAACGCCCAAGGTCGACCCCGGGCAGAGCTTTCAACTCGCCAAGTTCAGCGAAGACGTAAAGGCGCTGATGAAGCTGCTGGCCGGCGAGGTTGAAACCGATTGGCTCGTGGGTCACTCGAAGGGCAATCTGGTGATCTCCGAGGCGCTTTACGCCCTGCGCGCCCAGCACGAGGAGCGGTATCAGCAAGTGGCCCGATCCGTGCCGATCGTTACCTTTGGCGCGCGCATCGCCATGCCCACTGAGGTTGCAACGGTTATCGACGTGATGGGCGATCTCGACAGTTTCGGCGCGCTCAATTCGCGGCCCGATATTCCGGTGGACGTCGCGGTACCGAATGCGTGGCACCACACCAACACGCGGCTCCCCTACCATGTGCCGGTGACGAAGGTGCTGGAAGGGATTGTAGCGGAGCGGCCCGCCAGCGCTTAGCGCGCCGTGCGTCGGCGGAGCATAGCGTCGGTAAAACCGCCAAGGCTCCAGGCCAGATACCAGGGCCAGAAATAGACAAAGCCCACGCCAAGCCAGATCCAGTCCTCCCCCACAGGGGCCCCATCAAAGAAAACGAGGAACACCGCGAACAGCAATGCGGGCGGAATAAGGGCAAGGAGAGAAGCCCTGAGCCGCCGGCGCTCGGAATAGGTCCAGTGAAAAACCCTCGCGGTCCCAAATCCAAGCGCGAAAGCGAGGGCAAGGGTCACGAGGGTCTCAGTCACGTTAAAGAAGCCTTTGGCGCGGCTTAAGCCACCGTCGCCTTCACGATCTTGCCCGGGCTTGCGGGCGGCTCGCCCTTGGGCAGGGCGTGGACGTGTTCCATGCCGCTCTCAACCTGGCCCCACACGGTGTACTGCTTGTCGAGAAAGCGCGCGTCGTCGATGCAGATGAAGAATTGCGAGTTCGCGCTGTCCGGGTTTGCGGCACGGGCCATGGAGCACACGCCTTCGACATGGGGTTCATCATTGAACTCGGCCGCAAGATCGGGCTTGTCTGAGCCGCCCATGCCTGTGCCCGTCGGATCGCCGCCCTGCGCCATGAAGCCATCGATCACGCGGTGGAAGACGACGCCGTCATAGAAGCCTTCACCCGCCAGCTCAGTGATACGCTCGACATGGCCGGGCGCGAGATCCGGGCGCAGCTTGATGACGACGTCTTTTCCTTCGCCATCGCCGCCATCGCCAGTGTCGAGCGTGAATGTGAGCGTTTCAGCCATTGATGTTCTCCTGAAGACTGTGGGTGCGCTTTGGCGCCTCACCGCCCCATCTAGGCGAACTGGCGAATATCGCAATGGACGGCTTTGGCTGACGCGCTGAAAGCCGATCAAAGCTCTTTGGCTACAACCTCAAGGATGCGCAGCCCATTGCGACCTTCAACACTCCACGTGCCGACAAATCCGGTCGGAAGGACAAAACTGTCGCCGAGCAAGTGCTGGATCGCGAGAGCCGCTCGCTCGATCCGGAAAGGGGCTTTGAGCGACGATTTTGTCTCGCGGCGCGCAAGGTCGAGGCCGGACAACGCCGTTTCGTCAATCGTCACGGGCGCAATGGGGTCCGGCGCTGGCGCGTCTTGTGAGCAAAGAGCGCCCGGCCAGATCAGATCCGCAGCGCACAGCCCCCAAGCGGCAGTCGCATTCAAGTTTCCCAGCGTCCTACGATCCCTCCCACAACAATCGCCCGAAAGCGAACAGGCAGGTCCCTCGCCCGCTTGCTTTTCGCAACGCGGTGCCTAAACCCCGCAGGCATGGCGCAGGATCCGGCTCTCGATGAAACGCTGACGGCGCACGATCAGGCGGTCGAAGCGGCGCTTCCCGACGATCGGATCGATGACGAGCGCCACGATGAGGAAAACCGCCTCAAACCGCGTTACATCGGCAAGGTGCGCGACGCGCTCGATGCCCGCGACAAGGGCGCGGTCTACGAACTGGTCGAGCCGCTCCACCCTGCCGACATCGCGGACTTGCTCGAATTCTTTGACAAGGATGAGCGCGCCAATCTCGCCGCCTCGATCACCGACCTCATGAGCTCGGACGTGGTCGCTGAGCTGAACGATCACGTGCGCGAAGACATGATGGAGGCGCTCGAGCCTGTCGATGTCGCCGCCATCACGGAGCAGCTGGAAACCGACGATGCGGTCCAGCTCCTCGAAGACCTCGACGAGGACGATCAAAAGGCGATCATCGCCGAACTGGAGCCGGAAACGCAGGCCGCGGTCGAAAGCGCGCTCGCTTACCCTGAGGAGACCGCCGGGCGCCTGATGAACCGCCACACCATGGCGGTGCCCGAGCACCTGACCGTTGGCGATCTCATCGATTACCTGCGCGATGAAGGCGATCTGGAGCACGATTTCTGGGAAGTCTTCGTGGTCGATCAGCGCCACCACCCGGTGGGCACCTGCGCCTTAAACTGGATCCTGACAACGCCTCGCTCGGTCAAGCTCACCGACGTCATGAAGCGCGACCAAACGCTGATCCCAGTGACGATGGATCAGGAAGAGGTCGCGCTGATGTTCCAGAAATACGCGCTAATCTCGGCCGCTGTGGTTGATGAAAGCGGGCGTCTGGTCGGGCAGATGACGGTGGATGATGTCGTCCATATTATCTCCGAAGAAGCGGGCGAGGACGCGCTTCTGCTTTCAGGCGCGGGGGATGGCGACATCAATGAGCCAATCCGCGAGGCCTATTCAAGCCGGGTGCGCTGGTTGATTGCCAACCTTGGCACAGCCGTCGTCGCCTCAGCGATTATCGCGATGTTTGGCGCTGCGATTGAGGCTCTTGTGGCGCTGGCTGTGCTGATGCCGATTGTTGCGAGCATTGGCGGGAACGCAGGCACGCAGACCATGGCGGTGGCCGTGCGCGCGATCGCGACGAACCAACTCACGCGCGCCAACACTTGGAAGATCGTCTGGCGCGAGCTGCGCGTGGCGCTGCTCAACGGCGCGACCGTGGCCCTGCTGATCGGCGTTGCCGCAGGGCTGATCTTCGAACCGATGATGGGCGCGGTGATCGCGCTCGCCATGGTGATCAACATCGTCATTGCGGGGATGGCCGGCGTTCTGGTGCCAGTGATCTTCGAGCGCCTTGGACAGGACCCGGCGGTCGCCTCGTCGGTGTTTGTCACCATGATTACCGATTCAATGGGCTTTTTCGCCTTTCTGGGCCTAGCGGTTGTGAGTGGACTGGTCACAATGTGACTTTGGGGGTTGAGGCGCGCCGCGCCCTCGCCCTACCTTCCCCCCATGCCTCTTCACCTCACGAAAATCGCGTTCGGCGCCCAGAGTTACGCCGACATTGAAAGCTGGTACGCCGGGCGCCGCCGTCCTTACCTCACCACCAAGTACCGCCCCACCAAGTGGGAAGAGTGCATTGGCGGCTCGCTCTATTGGATCCACCAGCACGCGATCGTGGCGCGTTCAGTCATCACAGGCTTTACGCAAGAGGAAGACACAAGGCGCTGGCGCATCGAGCTGGAACCGGAGCTGATCCGCGTTCACCCCCGCCCCAAGCGCGCGCATCAAGGCTGGCGCTATCTCAAGGGAGAACCCCCGCTTGACCTGGCCGAAGGCGAAGACATTGGCGATGCGCTGCCTGGCAAACTGGCCGCCAAGCTGGAGAGGCTGGCGCTGATCTAAATCGCCCCCGGTTTCATCGCTTTGTAAAAATCCGCGGGAAAGAGTGGGAAATGCGTAACACTTTTCTTGCAATCCCTATCGCCGCTTTGCTTGTGAGCGCCTTGGCGCCCCTGCCCATTTCGTCGGCGGCCTACGCGCAAGGGATACCGGATGATCGCGACGACGTCGCCTCGGTTGACACCGAAGATCCGGAAATGAACCGCGCCATCGCGAACGCCAAGCGCGCCTTGCCCGAATTTCTCGAGGTGCTCGAAAATCCGCCTCGCGGTGCTACACGGATCGGGTTCAAGTTCCCTCTGGGCGGTTGGGAGCATATCTGGGTGGACGACGTCCGCCGCGATGGCACATTCCTTACAGGCCGACTCAGCAACGTTCCCATTCAGGATGAGTTCTCTATCGGCGATCCAGTCCGGGTGCCGCTCAGCGAGGTTTCCGACTGGGCATGGATGGGACGCGATAGCGTGATGCGCGGCCAGTTCACGACACGGGTGCTCCTGGATCGGCTTGACCCGGACACAGCCAATTCGATCCGCAAAAGCTTGGGCTGGGAATAGCGCCGCCAAGCGCTGAGCTTCAGCCCGCCTTGGGCAGCATCGGGATCAGAGCTGGGGTTGCCGCGCGGTACGCCTGGTACTCAGGATCATCACCCCAGCGCGCTTTGGCTTGCGCGTTCTGAAGGTTGATCCCGCTCACCTTCGTCAACAGCAGGGTCACAAAGATCGGCGAGATCACCACCAGCCATGACAGACCCGAAAGCACCGGGATCGCCATGATCAGGATGCCAGTCCACAACGTGATCTCGCCAAAGTAATTGGGATGACGCGACCAGCGCCACAGGCCAACATTGATAAACTTGCCCTTGTTGGCCGGGTCTTTCTTGAAAGCGCTCTTCTGATTGTCGGCCACGATCTCCCAGCCAAAGCCGATCAACCACACAGCCGCTCCCACAAAGAAAAAGATATCCAGCGACGCGCGCTCTTCCGCCAAGATCGCTACATAGGCGGCCGATGCGGTGAGCGTCACCCACAAGCCTTGCAGCGTCCAGGCCACCAGAAAGCGCGCCGGGTTCACCTTGATCTTTTCAAAGCGCGAATCCGTCCCCCCCATGGCGTGAATACGAACGAACAGAAACGAGCCCAACCGCGCGCACCAGATCACCACCATGGCCGCGATCACCAGACTGCGCAGATCAATATTACCGTAGTGCTGATAGTGAATCAGGCAGGCGATCACGGTCACCGTGAAATAGGTCAAAGCGCCGGTCGTGTCGTAGAACGTGTCCGACTTGGCAATCGCCGACGGGATGAACACCAGCCAGTTGATCACCATCGCAAGCACTACGCACAAAAAGAAGGCGGAGTATGTGCCGACCCTAATGCTATCCCAGCCAGCCCCCACGCCAAAGGCGAACGCAATGGCGGTGACAATCAGAAAGACAACAATGCTTTTCATACGCCCCCTAACTACGCACGCGCGCCTTACGCGGATGCGGCCCCTTCGGCCTTCTGCCTCGTCTTTTCGACCACGCGGCGCAGCGCGTTGACGTACGTTTCCGGGGTCTGGGCGCCCGGGATCATGAACTTACCCTCTATGATCATCGCGGGCACGCCAGTGATGTTCAAGTCCCAGGCTTGGCGTTCTTCGGCAATCACCCGCGCTTCGAGATCCGCATCATCAAGCGCAGCCTTCGCCGCCTCACGGTGGATACCAACACTCGCCGCGATATCGAGCAGCGCCGCGCGATCGTTGAGGGGCTGACGATGATTGAAGTGCGCCTTGAACAAGGCCAGCTTGAGCTGGGTTTGCGCCTGCGGCCCCGCTTGCTCAAGCGCGAAGGTCAACAGCTTGTGGCAATCGCGCGTGTTCCACATGCGCTGGGGCAGCGGCTTTCCTTCGCCTTCGTAGGAGAGCGATACATCCGCTTCGCGCGCAATCTCTTTCATCTGCTCGCGCATGGCCGCGCCCTCGTCGTGCGTGCGTCCGTATTTGCGGCTCACATGCTCCTCAAAGCCCTCGCCTTCGGGCGCCATGTCGGGGTTCAGCTCAAACGGACGCCAACGCACCTGCGCTTCGATTTCGCCGTCAAGCGCATCCAGCGCCTTGGTCAGCTGGCCGTATCCAATCGCGCACCAGGGGCACACGACGTCGGAATAGATATCAATCGCTATACGCTGCGTCATTGGTCGAGCCACCATGTTATGAGGTGATGGGCAATGGCAAAAGGCTGAGGGAAGATCAAAAGTTCGTTCCCGTCGCGCCCGGCGGCGCGCGCGTCTTCCAGCTCAGCCCGGGTGAACCAGCGCGCGTCATCGAGTTCGGTTTCGTCGATAGTCAGCTCAACGCTTTCGGCAACGCTGGTGCAGCCGATCATGAGCTGACTGGGAAACGGCCAGGGCTGGCTGGAGAGGTAGCGCACGTCGCGCGCGCGCACGCCAACTTCCTCCCAAACCTCACGCGCGACAGCCTCTTCAATCGTCTCGCCCGGTTCCACAAACCCGGCGAGCGCGGAATACATGCGCGGAGGGAAACGCGGCTGGCGGCCCAGTAAGAGCTTGTCCTCATGCTCGACCAGCATGATCGTGACGGGATCGGTGCGCGGGAAATGCTGAGCGCCGCAATTGTCGCAATTGCGCTGCCAGCCGCCCTTGGCGATCGCCGTGGACGCGCCGCAATTGGCGCAAAAGTGGTGGCGCGCGTGCCAGTCCACCAGAGCCTTGGCCGCGCCGTAGATCGCCAGTTCTTCCGGACGCAGCAGCTGCATCACCTGCCAGGCGCGCGGCATGGCGGGGCCCGACGAGCCTTGCGCGGGCACAGGGGCGAAATGCGCCTTGTCATCGAGCATGCCGAGGAAAACGAGCTCCGTCGCCTCATCGACATCAGCGAGCGTGCCCCAGATCAAGCCGCCGGTCTCGTCAATCTCGGGAAGCAGGCCGTCAAGATTAAGCACCCGCGCCCGCCAATTCATCAGATTGCCAAGCGCGGCCTTGTCCATGCGGATATTGTCCGCACGATCAATCGGCGAGCCTGAGAAAGCGATCGGGACCTTGAGCGTGTCCAGCATGCCTGCGCTCAGGCGCCCTTCATCGCTTTCAGGTCTTCTTGAAGCGCGGCGAGATACTCCGCACGGATCGGGTAGGCGTCCGATGGCATGTATTGCGTCCAAAGACCAAGGCGCATCTTGGTCCCGAAATCAACGAAGCCCTGCGTGCCGGCCGCGCCGCCCCAACCATAGGTCGTGCCAACCGAACGCCCGCCGGCGCCATGGCCTTCGCCCTCAGCCCAGCTGCCCGTGGTGTCGACCGTCTTGGGAATGAGGTTGGACGCGCCCACGCGCACCGCCAGCTCACCCATGACACGCGTTCCGTCCAGCTTCCCATAGCCCAGCACCATGCGCAGGAAGCGGTCGTAATCCTTCGGTGTCGAGACAAGGTCCGCGCCGGCCATCGGTGCAGTCGGCATCTCGGAATAGACCGAACCGTCCGGGCCATCGATCGGCAGCAATGTGCTTCCCAGAACGCCGTAATTGGTTGTGAGGCGGCCCATCTCGCTCTTGGGCACCGCGAAAAAGGTGCTGGTCATACCCAGCGGATCAAAGAAGCGGGTTTGCAGAAACTCAGGATAGCTCATGCCTGAGGCCACTTCGATCACGCGTCCCAGAAGATCGATGCTCGCCGAGTAACTCCACTTTGTGGCCGGCTGGTACATCAGCGGGATCGTTGCAAGGCGGTCGGCCCACTCGGCAAGGCTGGGCGGCGGGGTCACTTGCGGGAAGCCCGGGATCGGCAGAGTGCTGACCCGGCCGCTGATGATCGCCTTGTCCTGATAGGCCTTGAGCAGCGGTCCCTTGCTGATGATCGCGTAGCCAAGGCCCGATGTATGCGTCAGCAATTGTCGGATCGTAATCGGGCGGATCGCCTTTTCGGTGTTCTCCAACGGACCTTCGGGATCGACCAGAACCTGCATGTCCTTGAACGCCGGCAGCACGTCGTAGAGCGGCATATCAAGGCCAAGCTTGCCCTCTTCAATAAGCGACATGATCGCCATGCCGGTGATCGGCTTGGTCATCGAATAGATGCGGTAGAGCGAGTTTTCGTCGACATCGGTCGTCCCACCAATGGCGAGCGTTCCTCCGCCGACCGTGTGCGCGTGATCTTCCTGAGCTTTGCCAAAGGTCAGCAGCAGGTTCGCGACCTTGCCTTCCGACATGTACTTTTCCGCCAGCGCGGCGACGTTGGGCCAGGCTGGCGCCACATCATGGGCCAGAAGCTCACGACCAAAAGGCAGACCCGAAAACGCCGCTGCGCCAGCGAGATAGGCGCTGGATCGGAACAGCGAGCGGCGCGAGATTTCAGGCGTTTGGGGTGCGGCGTCGAATTTGCGGAATGCCATTTTGAAGGAATCTCCCAGGAGGTTTTGCATTAGTGTGTGGGGCAGATCGCGCGGAGGGTCAACGATGCGATGAACCTGAAAAGCGGCAGCGCATTTTCGGCTTGTCATTCCGAGGTGTCATACCCATATAACACACATGTTCAACGCGATTTCCTGGCTGCTCGGCCTCATCTCGATTGTCTTTCTGATCCCCTCGATCGTCCCGTTTCTGGGATGGACCAATTGGCTGGGGCTGCCCTTTGTCATTCTGGGGGTCATTTTCGGCGCGCTGTCCTCGCATGACAGCGGGCGCAATTTCTGCCTCGTCATGCTGATCGTCATGGGCGTGCGCCTATCAATCGGCGGCGGCTTCGTCTGACCCTTGCGCGAGCGCCAGCCGCGCGGCCTTGGCAAACAGCGTGGGCAAGCCCGCGTCCTCCAGCTGGCTGAGCGGCCACCACTCCCCTTGCCCTTTGGGCGTATCATCGCTGATCAGGCGGTGCACGCTGAGCGTGAGATGCGCGTGGCTGAACGTGTGCCGCACCGCACCCAGATCCGTCCATTCGCCATTTAGTGGAGCCGCCGCGCTGCCATCCGTGCGCGCCGTCCAACCATCGTCGGGCAGCGCTCGCATGCCGCCAAGCATGCCGCTTGTATCGCGCTTAACGAGCCAGATGTGAGGCTCTAGCCCGGTCGAGCGACGCTCAATCCAGAACGCGCATCCCGTTCGTTCGGGCTTGGCTTTCTTGACGGGCTTGACCGGAAGGCGCTCCGGTTCGCCTTGACGTCGCGC
Source organism: Pseudomonadota bacterium (assembly GCA_039815865.1). Lineage (GTDB taxonomy): Bacteria > Pseudomonadota > Alphaproteobacteria > Sphingomonadales > Sphingomonadaceae > Erythrobacter. The sequence goes on along the minus strand of JBCBYM010000063.1, from coordinate 944 downwards.
CTCGCAAACGTCGGCAAGAGGGCACAGCAGACAGCGCGGCGCCTTGCTGGTGCAAACCTGCGATCCCAGGTCCATCATCGCCTGTGCAAAGTCCCCGGAGCGGGTTTCGGGCGTGATCGCCTCAGCCCTTTCGCGGATCGCCTTGCGTGCCGACGGCAGCGGCTCTTCAAGGTTTGCAAGCCGCGCCACCACCCGCTCGACATTGGCATCGACCACCACGGCTCGCTCGCCAAAGGCAATCGCCGCGATCGCCGCCGCTGTGTAAGCGCCCAGCCCCGGCAGCTCGCGAAGTCCGGCTTCGGTTTCGGGAAAACCGCCGCGCGTCGCAACGTTGCGCGCATGTGATGAGGTTGCGGGCGCGCGAGTAATATCCGAGCCCTGCCCAGGCGGCCATCACCTCCTCGTCCGACGCTTTGGCCAGGTCCTCTACGCTGGGCCAGGTTTGCGTGAATTTCTCAAAGTAAGGCTTCACCGCGGCGACGGTTGTCTGCTGCAGCATCACCTCGGAAAGCCACACGCGGTAGGGATAGGATGGATCGCTGGGCCGCTTGGCGCCGGGCGGGTTACGCCACGGCAGACTGCGCGCATGGGTTTCGTACCAGTGGAGCAAGATGTCAGAGATGCTGGCGGTCACGCAGCGGCTATGGCATGGCGCAAAGCGTCATGGGAAGCGACACCAAAAGAAGCTCTGGAAAACCGCGAAAGCCGGCTCAGACCTATCAGCGCCCGCGCGGCGGATCGGCCAAGCCGATTGGTGAGCTTATGCCCGAAATCGGCCGCACCGCGTTTCGCCGCTTTGGCTTTGTGCAAAGCTCTGTCGTCACCCGCTGGCCCGAGATCGTCGGCCCGCATCACGCCCGCGTCTGCGCGCCAGAAAGCATCCGGTTCCCTCCGGGCGAGAAATCGGAAGGCATTCTTCAACTCGTCGTCACGCCCGCTCATGC
>JBCBYM010000062.1:0-14787 GCA_039815865.1 Pseudomonadota bacterium | reverse complement strand
AGTGGGCTTGTGGAATGCCACCAGCATCGTGTCGTCAGCGGGACCGATCGGTTTGCCATCGACGCTGACGCCTTTGAGATTGGTTAGAAACGTCGCAGGCGTTTCGACCGGCTTGCCGTTCAAGGTGATGCGCTTGTCGGCAATCATCCGCTCAATCTCGCGCCGACTGGCCACGCCAGCGCGCGCCAGAAGCTTGGCGATGCGGTCGCCCTCGGGGCGGTCGTCGTGTTTGGGCGGGTTGGTTGGCATGGGAGGCGCGCCTACGCGCCTTGGGTCAATGTGGCAACTAGGCCCGTTCGGCCGCGTGCATGGCTTCCGCCACAATCGCGTTGAACCGGGCGATGCCGCCTTCGAGCGTCCCTAGCGTTAATTCCTCGATCGCGCCGCTTTCCAGCCCTTGCTGGCCGAGTTCCGCTGCGCGAAAGTCTTCGCTGGCAAAGACCCCGCCATCGAGCAGCGCCCAGCTGCGCTCCCAATGGTCACGCGCCTTGTCGGTCGCGGGCGCTTCGGGGATCAGCATGAAGTCTTCAACCAGCGTCAGATCGTGAGCCTGCGGCATCAGCACCATCACGTTTACATAATCCGGGCTGGGTACGATCACCGTTGCGGGCAGCAATTGGTAGGCAAACGTCACAAGGCGGCGAAGCGCGGCCATGTCGGTGAGGTCAATCCCGTCCATCTCCTCTGCGCGGCCGACGGCGGAGCGCAAATGCGGGCCGACTTCGTCACCGGCGGTCACCCCATCCTTGAAGAAAGGCCCGATCGTGTTCGCGTGCAGGCGGGTCACGTGATAGCTTTCCAGGAACGCGTCCATGATCAGCTTCCAATTGCCTTTGACCGTGTGGGTCTTGCGGCGAAACAGAAAGAGATCGCGCATGCCAAAAGCGTCGAAATCCTCGCTCACGGCGCGCGCGTCGGTGAAATCAGCGCCGTCTTTGGGCGCAAACCAGATAAGCCCGCCCGCTTCCAGACTGGGGAGTTCGACCAATGCGTGCTGGCTCTTGTCGAGATCGGGGAAGGTCTCTGGGCGGGGTAGGGCGAGGAGCTTGCCATCGAGCCCATAGGTCCAGGCGTGGTAGGGGCACACAAGCCGGGCTGCGCATTCCGCTTCGCTGCCTTCGACAAGGCGTGTTCCGCGATGGCGGCACACATTGAGAAAGACATGCGCCTTGCCCGCCTTGTCGCGGGTGATGAGCAGCGGGCGGCCGGTGTCGTCGTGCGGCACGGCCATGCCCAGGTCGGGCAGCAGCGCGCTAGGCACGAGGACTTGCGGCAGGCAATCAAACAGCGCGGCCTTTTCGCGAGAGAAATGCGCAGGATCGGTGTAGTGGCTCGCTGGAACCGTGGATCGGTCGCCGCGGCGACGGTCCTCACCATCGCGGACCAGTTCGGCAAGCTTTATCTGACCGGCGGTTGCACGCAGGCCAGAGCCGGTTTTTTCCAAATGTGTTGTGGACGCGTTCATGGCGGCGTCTCTACCCCTCTGGCTTATTCCTCTCATCCGCGCCTAGTGTCGCACAGAGCCATCAAGGCGCAAAGGATTTTGAATGAGTGAAGCGACAGCAACGCAAGAGCCGACAAAGCCGGGCATGATGCAAGTGCTGCGCGCCATGGGGCAGGTGAAAACCGGCTATATGGCGATTTTCGGCTTTGCCAGCGGTCTGCCGTTCTCACTGTTCCTCGGCACGCTCTATGCATGGTTGTCAGAGGCCGAGGTCGATCTCGAGACGATGGGCGTCTTTTCGCTGATTGGTCTTGCCTATGCGTTCCAGTTCATGTGGTCGCCCCTGATTGACAAGGTCAATATTGGCGGGTTCCGAAGGCTCGGGCGGCGCAAGCAATGGATTGTCCCGGCGCAATTGCTACTCGGCGCAATTCTGGTGACATTGAGCATTCTGGAGCCGAAGACGCAGCTTGGTTGGTTTTCATTGCTGGCCGGTATCGGAGCGATCGCCAGCGCGACGCAGGACATCGCGATCAATGCCTGGCGAATTGACAACGCCGATGAGAAGGCGACACTCGATATTCTCTCTACCGTGTACCAGATGGGATATCGGCTCGCGGCTCTGGCCGGAGGCGCTTTCGGCCTGATCCTTGCAGCGCGGATCGGCTGGCCGCAAACCTATATGCTGTTCGGTGCCATTCTGCTCGTGATCGGTGCTTTGGGCCTGTTAGCGCCGGATAGCGACACCCATTCGGTGGCGGACAACGCGGCGGATGACGAACAATTGCTGGCGCTGCGCAAGGCAGGCGAATTGCGACCCGAAGTGCGCGCGCGCGCGCTGATGGCGGTTGGGTTGTTGTGGGCGATTTCCATCGGCGTATTGCTGACATTCATGTATCTGTCGCTGGCGAGCGCGCCTGAAGACCGCCCCAATCCCACCGATTTCACACTCAATTGGGGACCATGGATCATTGTCGCCACTGTCGTGGTGCCAGCCCTGATTGCCGGCTGGCTCGCGACGCAAAAGAGAGACGGGAAAAACCTTCTTACTGAGGACGCTGCGCCCTCGACCGGCGGGGGCTTTGCAATGGATCACCTGTATCGCGCACTGGTTCTGCCGCTGGTCGAGTTCGTCGGACGGATGGGCTGGTCGCTCGTGCTGATACTGGCATTGGTGCTAACCTACCGGATCTGCGACGCGATCTGGGGAACCTTCGCCTATCCGTTCTATCTTGGCGAATTGCAATATTCCAACGACGAGGTCGCTTTTGCATCCAAGTTTTTTGGCGTTGGCGCGATCATCGCTGGGCTGGCGCTGGGCGGTTATATGCTGACCGTGCTTGGCAGGATGCTGACGCTGACCATCGGGGCGCTGCTGGCCGCGCTGACGAATCTACTCTACGCCGATCTGGCGGTGGGTGGAGCTAATATGCAGGCGATGAGCGATGCGGTCGGCTTTACCTGGCTGATCATGCAGGTTCCCGTCATCGGCAGCCCCTCGCTGGCCAAACTGACCTTCACGATCATGTTCGAAAATCTCGCCATCGGTATTGCGGGCGCGGCCTATATTGCGTGGCTTTCGTCGATTGTATCCAAGCAATACAGCGCGGTCCAATATGCGCTTTTGTCGTCACTGACGCTGTTGGTCGGCACACTCGGGCGCGGCGCCTTGGGCGAGATGATCGAGGATCAGGGCTATTTTGACGTATTTGTCCTTACGACCTTTATTGGCCTTGGCGCGGTGATCTTGTGCTTGGCGGAATGGTATCGCCAGAGCCGCGCCGGTCGAGCTTCCGGAGTGGTCACACCTCAAGCTGCGATCGCGGACTAGGGCGCCTACTCCGGCTCTTGCCCGTTCAGGCGCAGAGCCTCGCCGATCAGGTAGAGCGATCCGGCGATAAACACGGGCCGGTCATCCTTCGGCAGGTTGCTGAGCGCTTTGGCCAGATCATCCGCCCACGCGGTTGCGTCACCAAAGGCCTCGGCCGGGTGGTATTCGTGCTCGGGCACGGGAACCGCTGTGACGCTGGCCGTCCACGGGCGCAGCGGGTCGACGATAGCCTTGGGGTTCTTGTTGGCCAGCATGCCGACCACCAGGTGGATGCTATCATCGGCCCAGAACTGCGCCATTGCCTCGCCTGCGCTGGGGTTATGTCCGCCATCGATCCACACTTCGCGGTCCCTTGCAAGTGGGCCTTGCGCAAGGCGTTGAAAGCGGCCGGGCCAGTTCGCGTCTTGAAGGCCCTGGCCGATGGCTTTATGCGAGACGGTGATCTCGTCCTGATGACGCAGCATCGCAACGGCAAGCCCGCTGTTTCGGATCTGATGAGGCCCGTTGAGGCTGGGGAAAGGCAGGTCCATCGTCTCATGCTCGTCACGATAGGTGTGGCGGTTATCGTCCCCGATCAACTCCACCTTATTGGACCATTCATAGCCGTGCAGAGCGAGTTTTGCGCCAGCGCTTTCCGCTCGAAGGATGATTTGCCGGGTCGCCTCGGGTACCTGATCAAGGACGACAAACGGCACCCCCTTTTTGGCAATGCCCGCTTTTTCAAAGGCGATGCGGGCCATCGGCGTATTGGGCGTGCCATCCTCAGGCGCTAGAAGAAACCTCTCGTGGTCCAAACCCAGTGCAGCGATACCACTGGCCGCTACAGCGGATGCCGGCAGAACATTGGTTGCGTCAAAGCGCCCGCCAAGCCCCACCTCCACCACGCAGGCATCCGCGGGTTCGCGCGAAAAGGCGAGGAAAGCCGATGCAATCGTCACCTCAAAGAAGCTGGGTCCCAGATCCTCGCTGACATCGAGGACTTCTTCAAGAAGGCTTGCAAGCGCCGCATCGCTTATGAGCTCGCCTGCGATCCGGATACGCTCGTTGTAACGCACCAAATGCGGGCTGGTGGTCATGTGCACGCGCTTCCCATCGGCCTCAAGCATGGCGCGCAGAAAGGCGCAGACCGACCCCTTGCCGTTGGTTCCGGCAACATGAAAGACCGGGGGCAGCTTGCGATGCGGGTTGCCAAGCCGCTCCATCAAAGCGGTGATCGTTGCCAGGCCAAAGCGTCCCTGCGGCACGCTGAGCCGGGCCAAACGATCAAGTTGCGCCTGAACGGCGGGGTCGTGGGAGCGACCAAAATCAACCATGATGCGAAGCGATCAGGCCGCTTGCGAGGGCTGCATATAGTCAAGCACATTAGCCAGCTTGGCTTTGAGCTCATGACGGTGCACCACCATGTCGACCATACCGTGCTTGTGCAGGTACTCCGCGCGCTGGAAGCCTTCAGGCAGCTGTTCGCGAATTGTATCCTGAATGACGCGCTGGCCGGCAAAGCCGATGAGCGCGCCCGGCTCAGCAATCTGCACATCGCCGAGCATGGCGTAGCTTGCGGTGACGCCGCCGGTCGTCGGGTCTGTGAGCACGACAATATACGGAAGCCCTGCGTTCTTCAGCCGCCGGGTCATCACCGTGGCGCGCGGCATTTGCATCAGGCTGAGAATGCCCTCCTGCATGCGCGCTCCACCGGCAGCCGTCACGACAATCAGCGGGCATTTGCGCGTCAATGCCCGCTCAGCCGCCGCGCAAAACGCCATGCCAACCGCCATGCCCATCGATCCGCCCATAAAGGCAAAGTCCTGCACGCCGACGACCGCTGGATGCCCGTCGATCGCGCCTGAACCCACGACAAAAGCATCTTCATGCGGGTTGCTTGCCCGGGCGGACTTCAAGCGGTCCGTGTACTTCTTTGAGTCTTTGAACTTGAGCGGATCTTCGGTGACTTGAGGCTGCGGGAGCAGTTCAAACCCCGGATCGAGCAGCAAGTTGAGGCGGGCATCCGCGCCGATACGGCCGTGATGATCGCAGCGCGGGCAGACCTTGCCGTTTTCCTCATACTCGGCGACGAACAGCATCTCGTGGCAGTTTGAGCACTTGATCCAAAGATCCTTTTCGGTGCTCTTCTTCTCCTCGCCAAAGCCTAGCGAGTTGCGGACGCGGTTAAACCAGCTCATGCCTCAGATCCCCTCTCGAGCCACTTGTCTCATGGCCTTGACCATATCAACCGTGAGGCTCTTTAGCCGTTCCGGCGCCTTGTCACCATATTCTCCCACGAGGTCCACCAGCGCGGACCCAACGACCACGCCATCGGCGACGCGGGCTATGGCTTCGGCTTGTTCGGGCGTGCGCACACCAAAGCCGACCGCGACCGGCAGATCGGTGGCGGATTTGAGCGCAGCGACGGCCTGCTCTATCGAGCTTTGCGCCGCTTGTTGAAGCCCGGTGATCCCGGCGACCGAGACGTAATAGAGAAACCCGCCTGACCCTTCGAGAACTTGGGGCAGACGCGCGGCGTCGGTGGTTGGGGTGGCAAGGCGGATAGGCGCTATGCCTGCCTCGTGCAGGGCAGGGCCAAGTTCGCCGTCTTCTTCGGGCGGGATGTCTACGCAGATGACGCCGTCAACGCCTGCGCCCATGGCCGCCTTGGCGAACCATTCCGGACCGCGCCGGATCATCGGGTTAGCGTAACCCATCAGCACCAGCGGCACATCGGGATGGCGCTCACGAAACTCGTAGGCAATCTGGAGCACATTGGCCGTGGTTGTGCCCTTGGCAAGGCTGCGCAGGTTGGCGCTCTGGATCGCGGGGCCATCGGCCATCGGATCGGTGAAAGGCATGCCCAGCTCAATCACATCCGCGCCGCCCTCAACGAGCGCATCGAGATTGGCAGCGGTGTCGCCATCGCCAGCAGTGATGAAGGCGACGAAGGCGGCGTGGGGCTTGGAAAAGGCGGATTGGAGGCGGGTCACTTTTGGTCTTCAGTAATGAGCGGGAAAAAGCGCATGACCAGACCCATTAGCCCAGCCTGGATCACGCTCTTCAGGCCGTATTCGACAAAGTCGAGGGGCCTTTCCTGCATCCAGTCCCAGCCGGTAAGGATTGCGAAAATGATTACGCTGCCAAACAGCATTATTCGGAACGCCTCGGGCCAAGTGCTGCGGCGGAAGTCGATCCTGTAAGGAATGTCGGCGCGCGGATCGAGCTCGCTCACATTTCCACTCCCAGCTTTTCCGCCACCGTAAAGATGTCCTTATCGCCCCGGCCGCACAGGTTCATCAGCACGATTTTGTCCTGATCCATCTCTTTCGCGCGTTCGACCACGGCGTGGAGCGCGTGGCTGGGTTCGAGTGCGGGGATGATCCCCTCGGTGCTGCACAAGAGCTGAAAGCCTTCCAGCGCCTGATCGTCGGTGACGGCGGTGTATTCGACGCGGCCGCTTTCTTTGAGCCAGGCGTGCTCCGGCCCGATGCCGGGGTAATCGAGGCCTGCGCTGATCGAGTGGCCCTCGGTGATCTGGCCGTCTTCGTCTTGCAGCAGGTAAGTCTTGTTGCCGTGGAGCACGCCCGGCGCGCCGCCCAAAAGCGAAGCGGCGTGTTCGTCGCCATCCAATCCGTGGCCGCCCGCTTCAACGCCCAGCATTGCCACATCGGTGTCGTCCAGGAAGGGGTGGAACAGGCCCAGCGCGTTCGATCCGCCGCCAATGCAGGCGACCAAGAGGTCAGGCAGCTTGCCAGTGCGAGCCAGCATCTGCGCGCGCGCTTCTGTACCGATAACGCTTTGGAAATTGCGCACCAGCTCCGGGTAGGGATGCGGGCCAGCGGCGGTGCCGATGATATAGAAGGTGTCGTGCACATTGGCGACCCAATCGCGAAGCCCCTCGTTCATCGCGTCTTTGAGTGTCGCGCCGCCGCTGGTAACGGGCACAACTTCGGCGCCCAAGAGCTTCATGCGAAAAACGTTGGGCGATTGGCGCGCGACATCCTCAGCGCCCATATAGATGACGCAAGGAAGGCCGAAACGCGCGCAAACGGTCGCGGTCGCCACGCCATGCTGGCCAGCGCCGGTCTCGGCGATGATGCGGGTCTTGCCCATGCGCTTGGCAAGCAGGATCTGCCCGATGCAATTGTTGATCTTGTGTGCGCCGGTGTGATTGAGCTCATCGCGCTTGAACCACACTTGCGCGCCTTTACCGTTTTCCGCGCCCTCACGGATGTGATCGGTCAAACGTTCGGCGTAATAGAGCGGGGAAGGGCGCCCCACATAATGCTCCAGCAGATCATCGAACTCTTCCTGAAACGCGGGATCTTCCTGCGCTGCGCGATATTCGCGTTCCAAATCAAGGATCAGCGGCATCAGCGTTTCGGCGACATAGCGCCCGCCGTAAGGGCCGAAATGGCCACGCTCGTCGGGCTGTGTACGGAAGGAATTGGGAGTCGTTTCGTTCATCAGATTCGCTTTGGAAGGGGGTGGCGGTAAGCCTAGCCTGCGGCTTCACGCCGTGCGTGTTTGCAGAAGGCGGCGATCTTGTCCACGTCCTTGATACCGGGCGCGCTCTCTACCCCGCTTGAGACATCGACAAAGTTGGCGCCCGTCTGGTGGATGGCCTCGGAGACGTTGTCAGGGGTCAGCCCTCCCGCCAACGCCCACGCAGTCCGGTGCGGGTAGGCCATGAGCACGCTCCAATCGAACACTTCGCCATTGCCGCCGGGAAGCGCTGATCCGGAGGGCGCTGGCGCGTCGAACAACAGTCGGTCGGCAAAACCATCGTAGATCGCGCTTTCATCCAACGAAGCGGCGCTCCGCACAGGAAGAGCCTTCCATACCTCTAGGCCGGTGCGCTCTTTCACCAATGCGAGCGCCTCGGGCGGCTCGTTACCGTGGAATTGAATCACATCCGGGCGAAGGCGTTCGGTGATGTTGGCCAGCTGAATGCCATCAGGATCGACGACCAGAACAACCGTTTTGACGCCTTCAGGGACAAAGGCGAGCAGCCTAGCGATCTCATCAAATTCCAGATGACGCGGGCTCTTGGGAAAATGCACCAGCCCGATATGCGTCGCGCCGCTCTGCGCGGCCGCGTCGATCTCGTCTGGTCGCGATAGGCCGCAGATTTTGATCTGAGTTTCGCCAAGCATGCGCACCCCCTAGGCAAGCTAACGGCAAAGCGCAAAGCGACAAACGCTTGTTGTTGAAGACCAGCGGGTTAAGGTAGGTGGCCTGCAACAGGGAAGGTTCGCCTGATGACGCGTATCGTTGCCATCTTTATCGCAAGTTTTGGCCTTTGTGCCTGTAACCCGGTCGCCAATCTCGAAGAGGCGAAAGACAAGATTGATCTCTATCAGACCCATTATTCGAATAGCGAACTCGAAGATATGTACGCGATGACCAGTGTGGAGTTTCGCCGGACTAGCCCGCGCGCAGATTTCGAAAACTTCGTCAGCCTGATTGAGAATAGGCTGGGCCCTATCGAGACGACAAAGCAGCAAGGCTTCAACATCAACACAACGCCGGCAGGAACGGTGACTGTGGTGACGATGCACACCCAGTTCGAGCAGGGTAACGGAACCGAAACCTACACCTTTATCGGCTCGGGTGCGGGTATGAAGGTTCAGGGCTGGCAAGTGAATTCAAACCGCCTGCTGATTACGCCTGAAGAGATGGCGACGCTAAACGCGGCAGAGCAAGAGAGCCGAGCCGGAAACTAAAGCGTCGCTTCAATCGCGCGCGCTGCCGCTTCTGGGTCGTCTGCGCGGCTGATCGGGCGGCCGATTACCAGCACGCTCGCGCCGTTGTCGCGCGCGGCGCGAGGCGTCACGACGCGCTTTTGATCGCCTGTGCCCACGCCTTGCGGGCGCAGGCCTGGGACGACGAAGAAGCCATCCTTCCACTGCTTGTGGACCTTTCCCACTTCCTGACCCGAACACACGATCCCGTCGAGCCCGGCTTTCTGAGCCAGTTCGGCTAAACGCATCACCTGCGTTTCGGCGCTGCCATAAATCCCAGTGGCCGTGAGATCGCTCGAATCCATGCTGGTCAGCGTCGTGACGCCAACGACCTTGCACCCTTCGGCGGCCGCGGCCTTGGCGTCTTCCATCATTGCACGGCCGCCGCTTGCGTGGATTGTGACGATCTTGGGTTCGTAAACGTGAATGGCCTGCATCGCGGCGGCGACGGTGTTGGGAATGTCGTGGAACTTGAGATCCAGAAAGATCGGCAGGCCCATATGCGCAATCTCATGCACACCGTGCCCGCCATGCGCGCAGAAAAACTCAAGCCCCAGCTTCACCCCGCCAATATGCGCTTTCACCTTGGACAAAAGCGCCTTGGCCGGTTCGATTTGCGGCACGTCGAGCGCGAGGTAGATCGGGTTGCTCATTTGATATCCGAAGAAGTGGCTGAAGGGTCATCTTCAGCAGCCGTCGGCGCCAGGAGATCCCCAGGTTTTGCCGCGCTTTCCACGGCTTTATCCACAGCCTTATCCGCAGGCGCTGAGCTCGGTGTGGGCACTGCGCTGGGCTCATGGCGTTTTTGGAGTGCGTTGGAACGCGCCGCGTTTTCCAAACTGCGAATCCGACGACCAAGGCTCCACTTTACGCTGCGGTGATAGGCCCACATCGGGATGAGGCCGAGCAGGAACGAAATGATGACGAGCGCGGGCACCTTCGTCTCAAGAACCAGGTTCTCCCATAAGGTAACCTCGACCGGCTCCCAGTTGAAAAAGGAGAACGCCAGGAGCGCCACGCACAGCAGCACCCAGATGATTGTCCGCACGATTTGCATGAGCCTTACGCGTCCCCTCCTTTGCCGTCCCTGACGCGATCCTAAGCGATTTGGCGGCGCTGTCCAATCGCGCTCTGTGTCGGTTAGCCAAAGACCCGCGCAAAGATCGTGTCGACGTGCTTGAAGTGATAGGCAAGGTCGAACTTTTCCTGCAACTCAGTCTCGCTCAGCGCGGCGGTGACCTCCGCGTCAGCCTTGAGCAGGTCGAGCAGGTGGAGCGTGCCAGAGCTCTCCCACACCTTCATCGCGTTTCGCTGGACCAGCTTGTAGGCGTCTTCACGCGTCACACCCGCATGCGTAAGAGCGAGCAACACGCGCTGTGAGTGCACAAGGCCGCCCATGGCATCAAGATTGGCCTGCATGCGTTCGGGATAGACCAGCAGCTTCTCGACCACGCCGGTTAGCCGCGCGAGGCTGAAGTCCAAAGTGATGGTCGCATCGGGGCCAATGAAGCGTTCAACAGAGGAATGTGAGATATCGCGCTCGTGCCACAGCGCCACGTTTTCAAGCGCGGGCAGGGCGTAGCTGCGGATCATGCGCGCCTGGCCGGTGAGGTTCTCGGTCAGCACTGGATTGCGCTTGTGCGGCATGGCCGACGAGCCCTTCTGGCCCGGCGAGAAATACTCCTCAGCCTCAAGCACTTCTGTGCGCTGCAGATGGCGGATTTCGACCGCAAGCCGCTCAATCGAACCCGCAATCACCGCAAGCGTGGCGAAATACATGGCGTGCCGGTCGCGTGGGATAACCTGTGTGCTGATCGGCTCTGGCGTCAGGCCCAGTTTTTCAGCGACATAGTGTTCGACCGCGGGATCGATATTGGCAAAGGTCCCCACTGCGCCCGAGACCGCGCAGGTCGCGATTTCCGCGCGCGCTGCGATAAGGCGGTCGCGGCACCGGTCAAATTCGGCGTAGGCCTGCGCAAGTTTGAGACCGAACGTCACAGGCTCAGCGTGAATGCCGTGGCTGCGACCAATCGTTGGCGTGTACTTGTGCTCTTCCGCGCGGGCTTTGATAGCGGCCAACAAGGCATCGAGATCGGCCAGCAGAATATCCGTTGCGCGCGCCAATTGGACGCTCAACGTCGTGTCGAGAACATCGGACGACGTCATGCCCTGGTGCATGAAGCGCGCTTCACCGACAAAACCAGCGGCATCCACCTGTTCGGCCACCCACGTGAGAAAGGCGATCACGTCATGCTTGGTCACCGCTTCAATGGCGTCAATCGCCTCGACGTCGATAACAGGGTTTGTCGCCCACCAGCCCCACAGCGCTTTGGCGGCCGATTCGGGCACCACGCCCAGATCCGCCAGCTTTTGGGTCGCGTGCGCTTCGATCTCGAACCAGATGCGAAACTTGGCTTCCGGCTCCCACAGAGCGGACATTTCAGGGCGGGCGTAGCGCGGGACCATGGGCAGACTTTCTAACAACTTGGGTGGGGTCTTGCGGGTCGGCTATGCGCGCCGTGCTCTCTTGGCAAGGCTGAGGACGCACTTCACAGTGTAACCTTGTCCATGACGAGGTCGAATGGGGGGCAGGAGGACATCGATGACGCAAAGCGTGGATCAGCCGCAAGGCACCCAAGAGCGCGGCCAATTGGCTGAAGAGAAGTACTCGCCCTTTGTCCGCGTGACCGTGCGACGCTGGGCGAAGTGGTATCTCGACGGGACGGAGACGTTTTGGCCTATCAGCGATCTGGTCATCCGCTTTTTTGTCGGGATGTGGTTTCTTCGTTCTGGGCTTGTGAAGGCCGCGGACTGGGACACCGCGCTCTACCTTGCCATAAACGAGTATCCCGTCAGTTGGATGAGCCCCGCCAACGCGGCGCTGACTGGCGTGACGATAGAGCTGGTCGGCCCCGTTCTGCTGATTGCCGGTTTCATGACCCGTCCCGCAGCGATTGCCATGGCGACGCTGACTGTTGTCTCGCAAGCGGTCTATGTACCCACAACCAGCAATCTGATCGTTTCCGCCATGCTTGCCTGGTATGCAGTGGCTGGCCCGGGCGCCTTGTCGCTTGACCGAGTGCTGGCGAGCGGCCTCAAGACAAGCGCTCTGCCATTCGCGCGGCCTGCAATCATTGCGGCTGAGTGGTCGCGCGCAAGTCTTGCGCCGATCCTGATGGCGCTCATCCGTGTCTGGCTTGGCTTCACGCTTCTCGTTTTTGCAGGGCTGATTGAGCCGCCGGTCGCGGTTCAAACCTGGCTTCCCACCATGATCTTTCACGGCATGCCGGCCTGGTTGGCGGTGATTGCGGCGGTTTTCTTCTTCACCGGATTTGGCGCGGTGATTGTCTCTTACGCGCTGTTTTTCCTGATCGCGTTCTTCATGATTGCAGACGCGCATCCCAATGTGACGCTGTTTCCGTTTCTGTTCCTTGCCATGTACGAAGCGCGCGGTGCGGGCGTGTTCTCGGTTGACCGGGCGATACTGGCCTGGATGGAGAAGACCATATTGTTCGACCGCGACTACGCAGACATTCCGGATAGCTGGCCCCATGTGGTTGTGGTGGGGGCAGGGTTCGGAGGGCTTGCGGCGGTGACCCGCCTCAAACGCCTGCCGGTGCGCATCACGCTGCTGGACAAGCGCAACTACCACCTGTTTCAGCCGCTGCTTTACCAAATCGCCACCGCGACGCTGAACCCGGCGGATATCGCCACCCCGATCCGGTCCCTGTTCCGCGCCGATGGAAATGTGCGTGTGCTCAAGGGCGAGGTGACCGCAATCGATGCCGGCGCCAAGATTCTGACGCTGGCGAACGGGCAGGACATTGGCTTTGATAAGCTGGTCCTCGCAACGGGGGCGACGCACAGTTATTTCGGCAAGGACGAATGGGGCGCCTACGCTCCGGGCCTGAAAACGATTGAGGATGGCGTCGCGGTGCGCGGCACGATCCTCAACGCCTTTGAGAAGGCTGAGGCGAGCGATGATCCAGAGCGGATCAAGCGCCTGCTGACCTTTGTTATCGTGGGCGCCGGGCCGACGGGTGTTGAGCTTGCCGGCGCGATCGCGGAACTGGCCAAGCTCAATGTCGAGCGCGAGTTTCGCACGGTTGATCCGGCAAGCGCGCGCGTGATCCTGGTGCAATCGGGCCCGCGGATCCTGCCCGCTTTTCCCGAGGACCTCTCAGCCAAGGCTCAGGCGGCGCTGGAGGAATTGGGGGTCGAGATCCGAACGGGAGGGCGGGTCACTCAAATTGGCAAGACACAGGTCTGCATTGGCGCAGACGACTTCATCGATACCGAAACCGTGCTTTGGGCGGCGGGGGTTGCCGCCTCGCCAGCTGCCCAGTGGCTCGGTGCGAAAGCGGATCGCTCGGGCCGCGTCGAAGTCAACAACCTCATGCGCGTCGTTGGAGCCGATGGTGAACCGATTGAGCACATCTTTGCAATTGGTGATACTGCGGGCAGCAAAGCCTGGGATGGCAAACCCGTGCCGGGGCTCGCTCCAGCGGCCAAGCAAGCGGGCGCCTATGTGAGCGACGTTGTTGAAGCCGAATTGCTGGACGCGCCGTGCCCGGGGCCCTTTGTCTACAAGCATCAGGGAAGCCTTGCGACGATTGGCCGCAAAGCGGCCGTGGCGGATTTTGGCACGTTTAAGTTGTCGGGCGCGATGGCGTGGTGGCTGTGGGGTCTGGTCCATGTCGGCTTTCTCACCGGTGCGCGCAACCGGGTGACAGTGATCGTGAATTGGGGCTGGAACTTCTTCGCGCGCCATTCCGGCATACGCCTGATCACGGATCGCGGCTGAACTCTCAGAAGGGGCGAAAGCTTTCAGATCAGACCGCGCGCGCGCAGGCTCACATGCCCTTCGCGGCCGACAATTACATGATCGTGCAGCGTCACACCCAGATGCTCGCCCGCTTCGGCAATTTTGTGGGTGATCTGAATGTCGGCCCGGCTGGGCTCTGGGCTGCCGCTTGGGTGGTTGTGGACAAGGATCAGCGCGCTCGCGCCCACATCCATCGCCCGCCCGATCACTTCGCGCGGGTGAATAGCCGCCTCGTCAATCGATCCATCGGCGTGGTGGTGGTCATCGATCAAGCGGTTCTTCGCATCGAGATAGAGCACCCTTACGCGTTCCTTGGTGAGATGCGCCATGTCGATCGCGAGATAGTCCAGCAGCGCTTGCCAACTGGAAAGGACGGGCTTGTCGGTAAGCTCGCTGCGAGCCATGCGGCGCGCGGCGACAGCCACGCTCTTTAGCGCAGCCGCGCTGGTTTCGCCCACGCCCTTGACCTGTTGCAGCGCGCCCGGGTCCGCGTTGAGGACCCCCGCCAAAGACCCAAAGCGCGCAATCAGGGCCTTGGCCACCGGCTTGGTGTCGCCTTGCCGCATGCCGGCAAAAAGAAGGTATTCGAGCACTTCGTAGTCCGCGAGCGCCTCGGCCCCGCCTTTCAGCAACCGGTCGCGTAGCCGCGAGCGATGGCCCTTGCCAGCGATCTTACCGGCATCCGAAGAGGGCATAGGAGAGACCGAAACGCCCTTTGCAGCGTTGCCTCCAAAATCGAAGCTGTCGTCGCCATTTGCCACGTCTTCGCTGCTTGGCCTTTCATCTGTCTCGGAAGACCCCATGGCGACCGCACACTTGCGCGCTTCGCTCACCAAAGGCAATGAAGCAAAAGGCAAAACCGCCCAGGCCATCGACAGATGAAAGGCCAAGCAGCGATCTTACCGGCATCCGAAGAGGGCATAGGAGAGACCGAAACGCCCTTTGCAGCGTTGCCTCCAAA
>JBCBYM010000061.1:0-14993 GCA_039815865.1 Pseudomonadota bacterium | reverse complement strand
GATGACGGCAAAATCGTAGAGCGTATCTGTCATCACGCAGGCGCCACTCGGTCCAGAAACTCAGCCACCGTGGCCATCGCCCGGCCACGCACTGCGTCCACCTCGCGCAGGATTTCGTGATGCGCTTCCTTGCCGAATTCGGCCAGTTCGCCTCTCGGCAAGCGGGAGGCAGCGCGGACATTGGCGGCGTGGTTCACAAGCTTGTCGTTGCTGGTGGAGAGGATAAGGACCGGCACAGCCACGCTTTCCATCGCGCCAGGGGTCTCTAGACGGCGTAACGATTCGTAGCCGCGTTCGACCCAGCGCCAACTGGCCGGGCCCATCGCCAATTCCGGGCGCTCATCGCGCCAGAACTGTTCGTCGCGATACCGGTCAGGGTCATGGGTGAGCAGGCTCTCACGCGCTTCGGGCAGTTCGCCGGGCTTTTCGCTCCATTTCCACGCTGGACGCATCGGATCACCCAGAGCGTTCATGAGATGCGCCACCGTATGCAGCACGGAAAGCGGCAAAGGAGGCGTCTGAAAGCCGAGCATGGGCGCGGACAGAACCACAGCGTCGGGGTGCACCCGTCCCTCCACAAGCGCGCGCGTAACCAGGTGCCCGCCCATGGAATGGCCGATCAAGATGTGTGGCCCCGGCGCTTCGTTGCACCAGACCTCCCACAAATGCGCCAGATCATCGATCCAGATCGCGAAGTCCTCAACATGGCCGGTGAGTGGATCTTTGCCTAGCCGGCCGCTGCCCGCCTGCCCGCGCCAGTCCGAGGCGGTCACCCGCCAGCCGGCGCGGTGCCATTCTTCAAGGCTCTCGATGTATTTCTCATAGTGATCGCCGCGCCCGGGAAAGAACAGGATCGATCCGCGCCGCCCCTCGCCAGCGCCGGGCCAGTCAATCCGGCGCACCTTGTGGTCATCCGCCAGGGTCCAGACGCTCTCGCTCGCCGCATGTGGGATGGCTCTGCGGTCAATTGGACCTTGCGGGGCGAGGACTTCGCTATCGTTGCTAATCGGATGCCTCCAGCCTTGGTTACTTTTTGGTAAGCACTCACCTGTAGCACCCCGTCAAAGGCAAGCTAACCGGCGCATAATGAGCCGGAAAAAGCGGATGTCTTCTTGGGGCACATCACGATGGAACTTCTCAAATACGGACTGCTGACGGGCTTGGCAATTGCGCTCATCGTGGCCGCGATCAGTGACATTCGCCATCGCAAGATCGCCAATTGGCTGAACCTCGCCATTGCGGTTGGGGCCCCGCTTTTCTGGATTGCATCGGGCATGGCGTTCTGGCCGGACATGGTCATCCAACTGGGTCTGGCCTTTGTCGTATTCTGGGCCTTTGCCGGATTGTTTGCTCTCGGCCTTTTGGGCGGAGGCGATGTCAAACTGCTGGGCGCGCTGGCTCTGTGGTTAACCCCGCTCGCATTTCTCGACCTGCTCTTGGTCATGGCGTTTGTCGGTGGCGCCATTGCGGTGGCCTTTGTTGTGCGCCGCGTCGTTTGGAAACCCAAGACACAAGGGACGCTGCCTTACGGCGTCGCAATCACCGCTGGCGCCCTGTGGGTTTTGGGTTGGACCCACATCCCTGAAGCCGGCTTCGCAAGCGCTTTGGGATGAACCTGATTTTAACCAGTTCGACCGTAAGGACCGAAACCATACCCGCCCGCATACTGATTTGGGCTGATTACGAGGGGGCTTGATAAGCCATGGATAGAAAAAAGCTGGTTCTGCTGCTTGGAGCGCTGATCATCGCGGTCGGCACCGCTTTCGCCGCTCGGAGCTTGTTCCTGGGAAGCGGCGCGCCGACAGCCGACGCTGCGCCGCCTGCACCGCTTGGCCCTAAGGTTCTGGTCGCCAACCGCGCTTTGCCAGCGGGTACGATCATCACCGCTGATGCCATGGGCTTCCAGCAATGGCCCGAAGAGCTAGTGCAGGATGTGTACTACCTTGAAGGCAACGCCCAACTCGAATCACTCCTTGGTACGGTTGTTCGTTTTCCGATCACCGCAGGTGAGCCGGTGACGCAAGGCTCGCTGGTTAGCCCGGGCGACCGCGGCTTTCTTGCAGCGGCGCTTGGGCCGGGCATGCGCGCGGTCACGGTGCCGGTTTCGGCTCGCACCGGTGTTGCCGGCTTTGTTTTCCCGGGTGACCGTGTTGATCTTGTTCTGACACAGACCGTCGAAGGCGAAGGCCGCCCGCTGCGCACCGCGGAAACCGTACTGCGCAACCTGCGTGTTCTGGCAACCGACCAGCAGACCGAAAAAGTCGAAGATCCCGAAAGCGGCAAGACCGTGGTTCGCGCCTTCCGCACGGTGACGATCGAAGTGACGCCGAAGCTGGCGGAAAAGGTTTCGGTGGCGCAGACGATCGGTACCCTCAGCCTCGTCCTGCGCTCGATTGCCGACAACCAGGCCGAGCTTGAGCGCGCGATTGCCTCAGGCGAAATTGACATTCCCGACGGCGCCACGCCGGAAGAGGAGGAGCGCATCCTGCGCACCGCCATGGGTATGCCGGTCGACAAGGGCACGACCTTCCAAACGGGCGGTGATGTCTCGCGCTTCCAGCGCAAGACCCTTCCCGAAGAAGAAGCCGCGGCCCGCCGCCGCCGGGACGAAGCGCAACGCGCCGCTCAACTCGCGCAGCAGCGCGCTTTGGCCGCAGCGGCTGCCTCTGGCCGCAACCTGTCGGGTGGAAACACCGGCCCGGTGGTGCGCGTGATCCGTGGCACACAGGCGGCCGAGGTGCCGGTGGGTGGCTCGCGCAGCGGCTCTAGCGATCCCGGTGAAATTCAGGGCGCAGCCAATGGCCTCATTAGCGCGCAAGCCGATGGCCTGCGCAACGCCGGCAGCACCGTGCCTGCCGCCAGCTCAGCGCTGATCAAATAAGAGAGGCAAGGTCGATCATGGCACTCAAAGCAAACCGCATGACCATCGGTCAAAGCATCGAACAAGCGGCCACACGATCGGCCAAAGGGGAACCCACCAGGGGGCGTAACATGAACCGCAATTCAAAGCTTCGGATCCTGCTGGCAAGCCTTGCACTTGCCCCGCTGGCGACCACCGCAACAACCACGGCAACAGCCCAGCAGGTTGTCAGCCCGTCACAGGAGATCGTTCTGTCGATCGGCCGCGGCGAGCTGGTCAGCGTGCCTGGCCAGATGACCGATGTGTTCGTCTCAAACGATATCATCGCGGATGTGCAGATCAAGTCGCAGCGTCAGCTTTACGTCTTTGGACGCGCTGGCGGCGAGACCACGATTTACGCCAGCAACAGGGCCGGTGACATCATTTGGTCCGCCAATGTACGCGTTGGCACCAATATCGACAGCATCGACCAGATGCTCGCGCTTGCCATGCCGCAAGCCAAGGTCTCGGTTGCCACGATGGGCACCAACACCGTCCTCTTGACCGGCACTGTGGCCGCGCCTCAAGACGCCGCCGAGGCCGAGCGCCTTGTCCAGGCGTTCCTGGGCCAGGAAGCCAACGTGATCAGCCGGCTGCGCACAGCGACGCCGCTGCAGGTCAACCTACAGGTCAAGTTTGCCGAAGTCAGCCGCAGCCTTGTGCGCACGATTGGCGGCAACCTGACGACGTTTGACGCTTCGACCGGCGGCTTCCGCGGCGCCGTGGGCACAGGCCGCCAGCTTGGCGCGGCGGGTCAGCCTTACGACTTTGCCAACGGTCCTCTGGGCACAGGTGCCGGTATTCAGAACCCGGTTGTCGGGCCCTTCTTTGACTCCGCTGGCAATCCAATCCTTGACGCCGACGGCAATCCGCTCACCATTACAGGTCCGGGCATCGACAGCTCAACGGCTGGCACAACGATCTCCGCGATGGGCAACCTGTTTGGCCTCGACATTATCGCAGCCGTCGATCTTGCCGAGCAAATCGGCCTGATCACCACGCTGTCCTCGCCCAACCTGACGGCGCTTTCGGGCGAGACGGCAACCTTCCTCGCCGGTGGTGAATTCCCGATCCCGATCAGCCAGGGCCTGGGCAACGTCGCGATTGAATATCGCAACTTCGGCGTCAGCCTTGCCTACACACCCACGGTGCTCTCGAACGGCCTCATCTCCCTGCGCGTGCGTCCGGAAGTGTCGGAACTGTCGAGCCAGGGCGCGATTACGATTGATGGTTTCCAGGTGCCTGCGCTGACCACACGTCGCACCGAGACGACGGTGCAGCTGGGCTCGGGTCAGAGCTTCATGATCGCTGGCCTGATGAGCAACAACTCGCAGAACGCGATCGATAAGGCCCCGGGCCTCGGCGACCTGCCGATCCTGGGCAACCTGTTCCGTTCGCGTCAATTTAACCGCGGCGAGACTGAGCTGGTGATCATCGTCACCCCTTACCTCGTCAAGCCGACCAACCAACGAGACATGAAGCTGCCCACCGATGGCTTCTATACGGCCAACGAGTTCCAGCAGCTGCTCGGTTTCCAGGAGCAGGATGGCGTTTCTGGCGAAGAGCGCCCCGGTCCGACCGCGGCTGAGCCGGAAGCTCCGAGCCCGGATGTCAGCAGCCTTGACCCGGCGGCGACGGTCCCTGGCTCCTCGAGCCAGACCCGCCGCGCGAACAAGAAGCCGGGCAAAAAGACCAGCACCGCCGAAGCCGCCACTCCTGGCTTCAGCCTTTAAGACCCGACGATAGGACACAAGGTGATGACGATGCAAAACGCAAAGCACATGGGCTTCAAATCGGCGGGCAAACTGGCGATCGCAGCGGCTCTTGGTCTTACCCTCGCCGGTTGCGGCGGAATGGCGACCAACAATTCGCTCTACAGCACCAAGCAAGCGGTGATCGAGCGCCAGAACTTCACGCTCGATGTCGCGACCATCTCAAGCGGCCTCCCCGTCTCTGAGCAAGCGCGTCTCAACGGCTGGTTCGAAGCAATGGACCTTCGTTATGGTGACCGTGTCGCGATCGAAGATCCGGGCGCGAACCCGGCGGTGACCAACGCGGTCAACGAGCTGGCGGGCCGCTATGGCCTGATCGTTTCGGAAACCGCGCCCACCACGGCGGGCTTCCTGCAGCCGGGCGAAGCGCGGATCGTGATCACGCGCTCGAGCGCGAGCGTCCCGGGCTGCCCTGACTGGTCGAAACAGTCGGACATGAACTACCTCAACGCGACGAGCCCGGGCTACGGCTGCGCCAACAACAGCAATCTGGCGGCGATGGTCGCCAATCCGGAAGACCTGCTCGAGGGGCAAAAGGGCACGGGTGAAACCGTGATCGCCACCGGAACCAAGGCCATCGACGCATTCCGCGAGGCCGCGCCGACCGGTGCGGCCGGTCTTGGCAACGTAAACGGAGGGAACTGATCAATGAACGCGCCTTGGAAATCGGGTCTCCCCGGCAATCGTGATCCTTTTGCCGCCTATATCTGCGATGACAGCGCGCTGGATGTCCTGCGGCCTGTGATCATCGAAATGGGCTGGCAGCCGGAGAAGTGCAACAAGGGTGGCCTTCGCAACGCGATCCAGTCGCTCTCGGTCAGCGCGTCGCCCGCTATTCTGCTGGTCGACCTGTCCGAAAGCGGCGATCCGCTTAACGATATCAACGCTCTGGCCGAGGTGTGCGAGCCGGGCACCGTCGTGATCGCCATTGGCCAGGTCAACGACGTGCGCCTTTATCGCGACCTTCTGGCCAGCGGCATTCACGATTACCTGCTGAAGCCGCTTTCGGCTCAGGCGGTGCACGATACGCTCAATCAGGCCCTTGCGGTCTTCACCGCTCCCAAGGCGGGCGATGATGGCGCGGTCAAGCGCCACATTTCGACGGCCATCGTCGGCACGCGAGGCGGTGTGGGCGCATCGACGCTGGCAACCTCGCTAGCCTGGCTTTTCAGCGCCGAGCACAATTCGCCGACCGCCCTGCTGGACCTTGACGTTCACTTCGGCACCGGCGCGCTTGCGCTCGATCTGGAGCCGGGCCGCGGCCTAACCGACGCGATCGACAACCCAAGCCGTATTGACGGCCTGTTCATCGAACGCGCCATGATTCGCGCCAACGACAATCTCTCGATCCTGTCTGCCGAGGCACCGATCAACCAGCCGCTCATGACGGATGGCTCGGCCTTTGTGCAGCTTGAGGAAGAGTTCCGTCAGGCCTTCGAGATGACGCTGATCGACATGCCGCGCAACATGCTGATCAACTTCCCGCAATTGCTGGCGGATGTGAACCTTGTGCTGCTGACCTGCGAACTGACGCTGGCCTCTGCGCGCGACACGATCCGCATCCTGTCGTGGCTGAAGGCGAACGCACCCCACGCGCACCCGATGGTGGTGGCGAACAAGGTGCAGGCAAGCGTAGCCGAGATCAGCAAGGCGGACTTTGAAGCCTCGATTGAACGCAAGATCGACGCGGTCATTCCGTACGATATCAAAGCGGCTTCGAACGCGGCCAAACTGGGTCAGGTGTTTATCGACGCGAACCGTTCGAGCAAGGCCACCGCTGCAATCAAGCAGATTGCCACCCGCATTCTGGGCGCGAGCGAGGAAGACCTCGAAGACGCTCTGGGCGGCGAAGAGAAAAAGTCGCTTCTGGGTGGGTTCGACTTCAAGGGCCTGCTCGCCAAGAAGGACAAGGAAGAGGCCGCTGCGGAATAAGTGACCCGGCGAAGCGCGCCGCGATGGATCGCGCTGCACACTTCGTCGGTGAGCCCTGCGCACAGCCGGGCACCGCAGCAAACGAAGACTTAGGACACCGGAGCTATATCTCCGGCTAGAAGACGAACCAGGACGCGAACCGATGGACTTTTTCCAGACTCTGCTCATCACGCTGGTGATCTTCGGCGTCCTTATTGGGGCCTATTCACTGGTCGCCAATTCCGGCGCTGCAACCTCGCAAAAGCGCCGTCTTCAAGCCCTGCGTTTCCGCCATTCCGACAGCACCGACGCCAAGGTCGAATCGCAGTTCAAGAAGGCGATCGCTGCCCGCAAGCCCAAGAGCTTCAAAGTTGCCGGCTCCGGCTCTCAGCTCGAAGCGCTGGCAGGGCGGCTTGATCGCACGGGCAAAGCCATAACGGTTTCGCAGTATATCTACGCTTCGGTTGGTCTTGCGTTGGCCGTTGCTGTGCTGATCTACATTCAGTCGGGTGCGCTGCTGCTATCATTGGGCGTTGGCCTTCTGGTCGGCGCGGGCATCCCTCACGTCGCAATTGGCATGATGATCGGTCGACGCACGAACGCCTTCAACGCCAAGTTTCCCGATGGCATCGAGCTGTTGGTGCGCGGGCTTCGCTCCGGTTTGCCGGTGACTGAAACCCTTTCGGTCGTGGCGCAGGAAGTGCCCGGCCCCGTCGGTATTGAGTTCAAAGGCATCGTTGAGCGGATCAAGATCGGTAAAACGATGGAGGATTCGCTCCAGGAGACCGCGGATCGCCTTGGCATTCCGGAATTCAACTTCTTCTGCATCACTCTGGCGATCCAGCGCGAGACCGGTGGTAACCTGGCTGAGACGCTGTCGAACCTTGCCGACGTGCTTCGCAAACGTGCGCAGATGAAGCTGAAGATCAAGGCGATGAGCTCGGAATCGAAGGCTTCTGCTTATATCGTCGGCTCGCTTCCCTTCATCGTGTTCGGCCTGATCTACTGGATCAACCCGAGCTATCTCGCCACCTTCTTCACTGATGATCGCCTGATTGTGGTGGGCCTGGGCGGTCTTGTGTGGATGGGCATTGGGGTCGCCATCATGGCCAAGATGGTCAGCTTCGAGATCTGACGGGGGCACGCGCTTAAAATGGTTATCGATCAACCCGCTGGAATGGCTCTTATGAACCTGGACGCGTCCGTGTTTGTTTCGGCTCTGGCAGTGCTCAATCAGCCAGCGGGGCCCACCCTGCTCGGCTTTGATGTTGTGTTCGTCGGCACGGTGATGGCGGGCCTCGCCGCGCTTGCTGTTATGTTTGCGATCTACACCGCGCTGACCATCAAGGACCCGATGGCCAAGCGTGTGAAAGCGCTCAACGAGCGTCGCGAAGAGCTCAAGGCCGGGATCGTGACATCCGGCTCCAAAAAGCGCGCGAGCCTTGCGCGTAAGTCCGACGCGACAAACGCGGTGCGCGATCAACTCGGCCGCCTCAACGTCCTTCAGCAGAGCCAGCTTGAAGCGGTGCAGCAAAAGCTCGCGCACGCCGGCTACCGCAACAAGGAACTCGCGGTCTTCATCATCGGTCTGCGCGCAATCGGTCCCGTGGTGCTGGGTATTCTCGGCTTCCTGGTGATCTATGTCGTCGACTATTTCCCCGATTGGGGCCCGATGACGCGTCTGGGCGCGGTAAGCGCGATGCTGTTTGTCGGCTATAAGGGGCCTGAGCTCTATCTCTCCAACAAGTCCGCCAAGCGCACCAAGGAGATCCAGAAAGGCCTTCCGGACGCGCTCGACCTCCTCGTCATCTGCGCCGAAGCCGGTTTGACGGTCGATGCTGCGTTCAACCGCGTCGCCAAGGAACTGGGCCGCGCCTATCCCGAACTGGGTGACGAATTCGCGCTGACGGCGATTGAGCTGTCTTTCCTCAACGAGCGCAAAATGGGGTTCGACAACCTGGCTTACCGTGTCGACCTTGAAGCGGTGAAGGGCGTGGTGACCACCATGATCCAGACCGAACGCTACGGTACGCCGCTCGCTTCCTCGCTGCGCGTGCTCTCTGCCGAGTTTCGCAACGAGCGCATGATGCGTGCCGAAGAAAAGGCTGCGCGCCTTCCCGCTATTATGACGGTGCCGCTTATCCTGTTCATTCTGCCGGTTCTGTTCATCGTCATTCTTGGCCCGGCGGCCTGTTCGATCAACGACGCGCTGATCGACAAATAAAGCCCACGCGGCTTGTCCCAAGCTCTGCGGCTCGCAAGGTCTTATGGCCCTGCGGGCCGCTCTCTTTTTATGAGCCGCCTTGCGCGAGCTCGTCCACCCGACTGCGCAGCCGCTCGAGCATGGCGCGCAGGCGCTGCTCTTCGCTCGGGCTGAAGCCAGCGAACATCTCGCGCTCGGTCGCCAGCGCCAGCGGCAGCACTTCGCGGTGGATCGCGCGGCCCTCTTCGCTCAGCACCATGATGTGGGAGCGACCATCGGCCGCGTTGGGTGCCCGCGCGATCAGGCCGCGTTCTTCCAGCACCTTGCACGCCCGGTTGACCGCCACCTTGTCCATCAGCGTCGCATCGGTCAGCGCGCGCTGAGTCATGCCTGGACGCGGGCCGTCTTCGGGGGCCGCTGCATCAAGGTCTCCCAGCACTGCCATCACTCGCCATTCCGGGATCTTCAAGGCAAAGCGCTTGCGGTACCGTTCCGCGATCAAGGCGCTCACCGCGTTAGAGGCGACTGAGAGCTGATAGGGCAGGAATTGCGACAACTGGCCCATCCCCGCGCCGTCTTCTGCGGCGATCAAGGGCTCAGCCAAAGACGATGTCAGCGTGTCAGGGGCGGGTGATTGGCTCATGGCAAAGTGGTTACTAATGAAACCACACGGCTTTGCAAGCGGCCCGTTTGCAAGATCCCCTAACCCGCTTATTCGTACAGGCGCGTCTCCCACCAGGGATAGAAGTCGGGCATGTCCTGACTGACCTTGCCGGGGTAGCGCGGCTCGCGCTTTTCAAGGAAGCTGTCGATCCCTTCCTTGGCGTCATCGCCGCGCGAAAGGCGATAGATCGCGCGGCTATCGATCTTGTGCGCTTCCATGGGGTGATCGGCGTTCATCAGGCGCCACATCATCGCCCGCGTCATGGCCACAGAGACCGCGCTGGTGTTCTGAGCGATCTCGCGCGCGATCTCGCGCGCTTCGCTCATCAACAGCGCCGGTTCGTGGATCGAGCGAACGAGCCCGCCGGCCTTGGCTTCCTCAGCGTCGAACACGCGGCCCGAATAGCACCATTCAAGCGCGCGGGCGATGCCAACAATACGCGGCAGAAACCAGCTGGAGGCGGCCTCGGGAATGATCCCGCGCCGGGCAAAGACAAAGCCGTAGCGCGCATTGGCGCTGGCAAGGCGGATGTCCATCGCCAGTTGCATCGTTGCGCCCACACCAACGGCCACGCCATTGCACGCGCTGATCAGCGGCTTTGTGCTTTCAAACAGGCGCAGCGTCAGCTGCCCCCCGCCATCGCGGACCTTTGGATCGGAGAGATCGTCGACCTCGTCCGGATCGGAGAAGACGTGCCCTCCCCCTTCGGGTGTCAGATCAGCGCCGGCGCAAAAGGCACGCTCACCAGCGCCGGTAAAGATCACCGCGCGCACCGCGTCATCGGCGTCGATATCGTCCATCGCTGCGATAATCTCAGCGCCCATGGTGCGGGTGTAAGCGTTCATCTTTTCCGGCCGATTGAGTGTAATCGTGGCGATGCCATCGGCCTTCTCAACCGCAATCTGAGTGTAATGGGTCATGACTGTCCTCTCCTTGCACGCGCCACTGTGCGGGAGGCTCTAGCGGGGTTCAAGATGGTTTTCGAGCGCGGCTGGCGATGGGCATTTGCCCCCCTCTTTACGCGGTTGTGCCCGAGCCCCCGCTGCGGGCCCGTTAACCATCTTGCGCCTAGTCCCGCCTGGCAAGCAGGAGACCAACCGTGAACGCGACCACCGAGATCGAACAAGACCAGCCAATCCAAGCGTCACTCGACGAGGTGCTCAGCCTGCTGATCAGCATCCTGTCGGACGGAATCGATCACCCCGAAGTGTGGGGCGAAATTCCGGGCTTTCTTGAGATATGGCCCGACATGCCCGACCTGATCGAGCACCGACTTCAGAGCGAAAGCGATATGACAGCGCAAGCGCTGCTGATCCTGCTCAAAGCGGTCGCGCAAGCGGAACAAGGCCATATCGACACAGCCTTTGCTGCGGTTGAGGAACTGGCGATCAAGAACAGCCAGTCAGCGCTTGTCCAGGGTGCGTTGTTCCGGCTCAAGGCCATCCGCGAGCCCGACAATCCTGCCTATGATCTCAGCGGCACCTTCTGCTCGGTTCCATTCCGCCAGCTCGATGTCCTTGAAAACTCGTCGCATCAATGCTGCGCCAGTTGGCTGAACGCCTCTGCAGGCAATCTTCAGACGCAGCCATGGCGCGAGGTCTGGAACTCCCCCACCGCAAAGGCGATCCGTGCCAGCATCCACGACGGCACGTATCGCTATTGCAACAAGTCCACTTGCCCTGAGATTGCAGGCAAGACGCTTCAGACCAAGGCCGAGGCGCGCGAAGAATCGCCCAGATGGGCGCAGATCATCGACGCCGAAGACACCGACCTTGAAGAAGGCCCTGAGACGGTCAACCTCGCTTACGACCGGACCTGCAATCTCGCCTGCCCCAGCTGCCGCGTCAGCAAATATGCTGCCGACACCAAGACGCGCGAACGCTATGCAACAATGCAGCAGGACAACATCCTGCCCATGCTCAAGAATGCCAAGACTGTGTTCGTCACCGGATCGGGCGATCCGTTCGCAAGCAAGAACTTTCGCACGCTGATGAAGGATCTGACCGAGGAGGAGTATCCCGAACTCCGCTTTCAGATCATGACCAACGCCATACTCCTAACCCCCAAGCAATGGGCCGAGTTTCCAACCCTGCATGGCCGCACCAGACTGATGAAAGTCAGCATTGATGCCGCCACCGGCCCGACCCACGAAAAGCTTCGCCTAGGCGCGAAGTGGCCGATCATGATGGAGAACATGAAGTTCGCAGGCGAGCTGGCCGCGCGCGGCGAGATCGATTGTTACAAACTCGTCTTCACGGTCCAGCAAGACAATTACCTCGAAATGGCAGACGCGGTCGATCTGGCCAAACAGGTCGGTGCGCAACTCATCTATTTCGCGCGGATTACCAATTGGGGGACCTTCACCCCGGCGCAATTCGCCCACAAGGCCGTGTTCATGCCGAGCCATCCTGAATATCGCGCTTTCCTCAAGGAAATGCAGGATCCGCGCCTGCTCGACCCGATGGTTCGGCTGGGCGATTTGGGAGAGTTTGTCGGCTTGAACGCTGACGAGGGGGCGGATGAGAAGGCACACGGGGCGACCCGCGAGAAGGACATTCTGCACGTGTCATGACACAGCAGCGCTTGAGGCGGCAACGCAATCGCGCCCCGCCTCAAGCGTCCTTCTAAACAGCGATCGGCCTACTGCGCGCTGGCGGCGGGCTCGTCCTCGCTATCCTCACTCGCCGGAGCAAGGCCGCGAGCGGCCAACATGGGGCCGATTTCCGGCTGGCGACCGGCGAAGTTTTCGTACATCTCGAAATAGTCCATCGTCCCGCCGCGGCTGAGCACGTTCTGGCGATAGTGATCGCCATTGGCGCGCGTAAGCCCGCCGTTCTCGCGGAACCATTCGCGGCTGTCGCGATCGAGCATCTCGGTCCACAGATAGCTGTAATAGCCGGCCGAATAGCCCGCAGGCGATGAGAAGATGTGGTTGAAATAGGTGCTGCGATAGCGCGGCGGCACCAGATCAATCTCAAGCCCCAGATCGGTCAACGATTTGCGCTCAAACGCGTCCACAGCCTCCGGATTGCCCACCAGCTTTGCCGCGTCCTCGGGCGAGAGCGCGTGCCACTTCATGTCGAGCAGCGCCGCTTCCACCACTTCGCCAAAATCATAGCCCTGGTTGAACTTGGCCGCCCGCTCGATCTTGGCGATCAGCTCATCGGGGATCGTCTCGCCGGTCTTGTAATGCTTGGCGTAGTTGGAGAGCACTTCGGGCCAGGTCGTCCACATTTCGTGCACTTGGCTCGGATATTCGACAAAATCGCGCGCTGTCGCCGTGCCTGAGAGGCTTTCGTATTTCTGGTCTGCAAAAAAGCCGTGCAGCGCGTGGCCGAATTCGTGGAAGGTGGTGTTGACCCAGTCAAAGCTGACGAGCTGCATCTCGCCCTCAGGCGCCTTGGGAATGTTGAGAACGTTGTAGATGACCGGCTTTGTCTCCCACAGATAGCTCTGGTCAACAAAGTTGCTCATCCACGCGCCGCCGCGTTTGGAGGGGCGCTGGAAGGGATCAAAGTAGAACAGGCCGAGCTGCGATCCGTCTTCCTCGAACACCGTGTAGACCCACACATCGGGATGATAGGTCGGCAGGTCGGTGCGGCGTTCAAAGGTGAGGCCATAGAGCTTTTCGGCCATGAAGAAGACGCCGTCTTCGAGCACCTTGTCCAGCACGAAATACTCCATCACCGCGTCTTCATCGAGCTCGTACTGCTCGGCCTTGATGCGGTTGGCGTAGCGGTACCAGTCCCACGGCTTGACGGTGTAATCGCCGCCATCGGCGCGGATCGCTGCGTTGAGCATTTCCGCTTCGCGGCGCTGTGTGGCGGCGAGCGCGGGCACCATCTGCTCCATAAAGCCGAGCGCGGTCGCCGGGGTCTTCGCCATGCGATCATACATGGTGTAGCTTGCCCAGTCGGGCTGTCCGAACAAAGCCGCCTTGCGCGCGCGCAGCAGAGCGATGCGGGCAATCAGATCGCGCGTGTCGACGCCCAAGCGGCCATCGGCGCGGGCGAAGCTGAGCGTGTAGAGCTTCTCGCGCGTTGTGCGGTTTTCCAGATTGGGCAGGACAGGCTGCTGCGTTGTGTTCTGAAGCGCGATAGCAAACTTGCCTTCAAACCCTTCCTTGGTGGCAAGGTCCGCGGCGGCCTGGATGTCGCTTTCGCTCAGGCCAGCCAGTTCTTCGGCCGTGTCAACGATTAGCGGCTGGTCCGACATAGCCGCGCGCGCTTCCTGGCTGAACTGGGTGGCGAGGGTTGAAAGCTCGGTGTTGATCGCCTTGACCTGGTCGCGCTCATCCTCGGTCAGAAGCGCGCCGGCATGGACCATCGCGTCATAGGTGCGCTCAAGCAGCGTGGCGTCCTCGATATCCAGCCCCAGCGTGTCGCGGGCGTCATAAACCGCCTTCACGCGCGCAAACAGAGCGGGGTTTAGGACAATGCTGTCATTGTGCGCGGTCAGCTTGGGGCTGATCTCGGTGGTGATCGCAACGAGCCGATCGGTTGTGTTCGTACCGGTGAGCTGGAAGAAGACGCGGCTGACCCGGCCCAGCATGCGGCCTGAGACTTCAAGCGCAACAATCGTGTTGTCGAAGCTGGGCGCAGCTGCATTGTCGATGATCGCCTGCACTTCGGCCTTGTGGATCGCCATGCCCTGGTCAAACGCGGGCAGGTAATCGTCTTCGGTGATCTTGGTGAAATCGGGCGCGAGGAACGGAAGATCGCTATCGCTCGCGAAATAGCCGGTGCCCTTAGGAATGGCGGCGCTTGCTTGCGCGGTGGGCGGGGTTTCAGCGGCGCTCGAAGGGGCAGTTTGGGCAGAGGCGGTTCCCGCGCTCAGAGCCACAAGAGAAACAGAAGACAGGACAGACACGAGTTTCAAGATCATCATTCGCTTTCAATTCTGGTTGGCATTTTCCTAGCTGTGATATTCATGCGCCGCGCAGCCGCTGGGCGCAAGTGTTAGCGGTCGGGTTGTGCATGCGTGGGAGCGAATGCCGGGAGCGGGCGATGCCGAGCAAGCTGCACCCGCGCTTGGTCAACTAAGCGCGTACAACCGATGCCTCAACGCAAAAGCCCCCGCCGCGCGAGTGCGCAGCGGGGGCTCCCGATTGTCTTGGGCCCCATGGGTCTTGGGCCCTATGGGTCTTAGCGAGGGGCCATTCTAATCGCGCCGTCAAGGCGCACGTCTTCGCCGTTGAAATAGCCCGTTTCGATCATCGTCATGGCCAGACGCGCATATTCCTCGGGATAGCCCAGACGCTTGGGAAACGGGACGGAGGCAGCAAGGCCATCCTTCACCTTTTGCGGGGCGGCGTTCATCAGCGGGGTCTCGAAGATGCCTGGCAGGATGGTGTTGACGCGAATGCCTTCGCTCATGAGGTCGCGCGCGATCGGAAGGGTCATGCCAACAACGCCGCCTTTTGATGCCGAATAGGCGGCCTGGCCCATCTGTCCGTCTTCCGCCGCTACCGAAGCTGTGTTGACGATGGCACCGCGCGCGCCGTCTTCGTTGATCGGATCAAGCGTCAACATGCCCGCGGCCGAC
>JBCBYM010000060.1:0-15017 GCA_039815865.1 Pseudomonadota bacterium | reverse complement strand
CTATGATGAGCCGAGCATGCGCTGGGCGGACATGTTGACGCCCACCGGCCTTGCCGAGATTGCGACCTATGCGGACGGGATTGGCCCCTGGATGGGCCATGTGATCAGCCTCGATACGCTGGAGCCGACCGGCCTGGTCGAAAACGCGCATGCGGCGGGTCTGGCGATCCACCCCTGGACGCTGCGCAAGGAGAACGGCTTCCTGCCCGCCGCTTTGCGCTCGGCAGGTGGCGACGCGGAGGAAGGCGATTACAAGACGCTCTGGAACGCGGCGATTGGGAGCGGGGCGGACGGCTTCTTCGTCGACAACGTGAAAGAGCTGGTCGCGCTGCTTGATGAAGCCGAAAAGGACTAAGCCGAGTGTCAGGCCTTGCGCCGGGCTGAGAGGATGTAGTTGATCGAGGTGTCGCTTGAGAGGTGCAGGCCCTTGCCGGGGCGATAGGCGATGCCGCGCTGGTCGATCACCTCAAGGCCGACATCGTTGAGGAGCTCTTCAAACTCCTCAGGCGTGATGAAGTCGCGCCAGTGATGGGTGCCCTTGGGAACATAGCCGATGGCCTCGGCGGCGCCCACCAGCAGGACGCGGCTGGCCGCGGTGCGGTTGGGCGTGGACATGACAAGCAGGCCGCCCGGGGCAAGGCGCGCGGCGACATCGGCGATAAAGGCGCGCTTGTCGGCCACATGCTCGATCACCTCGACGCTAGTGACAAGGTCGAAGGTGCCGATATCGAGGCTGGCGACATCGCCGGCCATATAGCGGATGTCGAGGCCCACGCCATCGGCGTGGGCGGCGGCGACCGAGATGTTCTGCTCGCTGGCATCGACCCCGGTGACTTCGGCGCCCAGGCGGGCGAGCGGCTCGCACAAGAGGCCAGCGCCGCAGCCAATGTCGAGCGCAGCCTTGCCGGCAAGCGGCTTGGCCGAAGCGCCCACGCCGGACCAATGCGCGTCGATCGCGTCGCGCAGAAACTCAAGCCGCACGGGGTTCACCTCGTGCAGGCTCGCCATCTTGCCTCTGGGGTTCCACCAGTCGCGGGCGAGCTCGGAAAAGAACGCGGCCTCCTCAGGCCGTATCGTGGTGTTTGCGTTTCCCATGGCGTGTCCTTAACAGCGCACGAGGAACCTAACCAGCAGGAGCTTGCCTCTCTTGGCCAGTGAAGACCCTCAATCCCCGCGGCCCCAGCGGATCGTCATGAAGTTTGGCGGCACCTCGATGGCGGGGACGGAGCGCATTCGCCGCGTCGCCGGGCTGGTGCGCGGGCAGGCGGCGGGGCGCGATGGTGCGCGCAACGAAGTGGCCGTGGTGGTCAGCGCGATGGCGGGCGAGACGGACCGGCTGGTCAACTTCTGCCGCGAGGCCAACCCGCTTTACGACCCGGCGGAATACGACGTGGTTGTTTCGAGCGGCGAACAGGTCACAAGCGGTCTGCTCGCGCTCACGCTGCAATCGCTGGGTGAGAAGGCGCGCAGCTGGCTGGGCTGGCAATTGCCGGTCCGCACGATCGAGGCCCACGCCAAGGCGCGGGTGGAAACCATCGAGGCGCCGGAAATGCTGGCCGCGCTTGAAGCGGGCGAGATCGCGGTCATTCCGGGCTTTCAGGGCGTGAGCGAGGATCGGCGGATCACCACGATGGGTCGCGGCGGCTCCGACACCTCGGCCGTTGCCATCGCGGCGGCGGTGGGCGCGGATCGCTGTGATATCTACACCGATGTGGACGGGGTTTACACAACCGACCCGCGCATCGTCGCCAAAGCGCGCAAGCTGAAGGCGGTGACCTATGAAGAGATGCTCGAGTTGGCGAGCGTTGGTGCCAAGGTGCTGCAGACGCGCTCGGTCGGCCTCGCGATGAAGGCAGGCGTGCGCTTGCAGGTGCTCTCCAGCTTTGTGGATGATGCAGCGGGCGCTTCAGCGGATGATTTGCTCGGGACGTTGATCGTCTCCGAGGACGAAATGAACGAAATGGTGGAGAAGGGCCTGATGGAACGCCAGCTTGTGACGGGGATCGCGCATGACAAGACCGAGGCCAAGGTCATCCTCACCCGCGTGCCAGACAAGCCGGGCGCGGTGGCGCATATCTTTGAGCCGCTGGCCGAGGCGAGCATCAATGTCGACATGATCATTCAGAACGTGGGCCGCGACAAGGGCGAGACCGACGTCACCTTTACCGTACCGCAGGCGGACCTTGCGCGCGCGCAGGCGCTGCTTGAGGACCGGCGGGATATGATCGGCTTCAACCGCATCATCACCGACAGCCAGATCGCCAAGATCAGCGTGGTGGGCGTGGGGATGAAGAGCCATGCCGGTGTGGCCAGCACGATGTTCCGCTCGCTCTCGGATCGCGGGATCAACATCCAGGCGATCTCGACCTCTGAAATCAAGGTGAGCGTCATGATCGACGAGGACGAGACCGAGCTCGCCGTGCGCGTGCTGCACACCGCCTATGGGCTCGACGCAAGCGACTGACGGGGCCTTCCAGGGGGCGCTGCTCAAGGTGGCGCACGTAAACCGCATTAGGGCCACGTTTGGCCTGCATTAGCTTTACTTTCTAACCCGGTCTTAAGGCTTTGAGCCGGACGGATAGCTCTCCACCCATAAGGGAGATGCAATCCATGGCTTTCAAAGCCCACCTCGAAAGCGACCGGAAACCCACAGGGCGCGCTGATGCACGCCGACATGAACGCCGAGCCCTGTTCCTAGAGGCGAGTGGGGTCCTCCCCGGCGGTCTTGAAGAGAATGTCGTCATTCACAACATCTCGACGGCTGGCTTGCTCATGGAAACGGACAGCCCGCTTGTTGTCGATGAAGGGCTCATCCTTGACCTGCCCGAGGCTGGAGCAGTGCGCGCGGTGGTTGTGTGGCAAAGCGGGACTTTGTTTGGCTGCGCGATTGAACAGGAGCTGGATCACAAGACGCTGGCAGCGATAGAATTGCGGTCAGATGCGCCCGCGGCCAGCGATCTGGTGCCGACACTCCAGGCCCCGGTTGAACCTTTCGGAGTCAAGCTCAACCGCTTGCGCCGAGAGCGCGGATTGACGCTTGCCCAGGTGGCTTCTGTGCTTGGAGTCAGCAAGCCCACCGTTTGGGCCTGGGAAAAGGGCAAGGCGCGCCCGCTCCCTGATCGGATCGAGCCGATTGCGCAGGTTCTGGGCGTCAACGTCAAGGAATTGGAAGAGCGGCTGGGTGACGAACAGCACTCCGCGCTAGTCCAGGAATGTCGGCTGAGAATTGCCACAGCCTACCGCACGCACCCTTCAAAAGTGCGAATCATGATTGAGGTTTAGCGCAGCCTAATTGACTCTACCTAAATTGCCAAACACCCCGAACAAAATATGGTAAACAAGCCTTGGAGGCGATTCGAATTTTAGTCAAGTTAACTAGTGGAATATACGTATTTAGTTATCCACTGTCGAAATTTCTAGAACTATGCATCTAGTCTCTGGAAATTTTAGTTCCTCGACTAAAATTACAGTTTCGCAGCCAGGGGTGTTGAGCATAGGTCAGGGGCATTGCAACGATGCGAATGCGCATGAGTTTGACGGAAGGGGCCGCCTTACACGGACTCTTGGAGGAATCGACGGGAGACATCGTCGTCCGGGTTGATCGAGACGGCTTCATCGAAACCGCGTCGGAAAACCTCTCCGAAATCGGGTATGATCTGTCGCAATGGCTGCTCAAACCGCATCTGACGGACCTCGCTCAGCGTGATCACGCCGAAGTTCTCAAAGATCACATCGCATTTGTTCTTTCCGGACGCGTAGATGAGGGCGCAACGGTTGACTGGTTGGAGTTTCCAGTTGGACGCTCCGCTTTCGAAGACCCGCCGGTACAGCGCCCGCACAAGGCCTGGTATGCTCTTAGCCTACGCGCCATTTCCGATGAAGGCGGGGAGGTTGCCGGTGCGCTCGGACTACTGCGATCTGTCGAACGGCTGCGTGCGCTCGAGGGCGAGATCTATTCGCGCACACTCATCGATCCGCTTACAGGTCTCGCCAATCGTCACGCCTTTTGTGCGACCCTCAGGCGCCAGCTGGCAAGCGGACAGGCGGGTGCGATAGCGCTGTTGGAAGTGGATCGAATGCGGGCTGTCTTCATGCAATACGGTCAACGCACGGCGGATGAGATAATCTGGGGCTTTGCCAAGTTTCTCGAGACGATGGTGCAGGACGATTACGAGCTCGCCCAGTTCGACGGGGAGCGTTTTTGCGTCATCCTGCCCGGCCTCTCGCGCAGAGCCAGCCGCAAATGGGCGCTCGATGTGCTGCAGACGTTTGCCTCGTTAACTCTGACGACATCCTCGCGAGCACCGCGCCTCTCGGCCAGCGCTGGTCTGGCTCCGATAGAAAACAACGTGGACTGGACCTTGCGACAGGCTGAGCTTGCGCTGGTTCTAGCGCGCGCTGGCGGCGGGATGCAGGTTGCCGAGTGCTTTGCCTCAGGTGCGAACCCGACGCGCGCGGCGCTTTGACTTGAGCGAGGGCAGCGCTAGGGCATCCGCTATGGCGCATATCTCGACAATTCTCTTGCTGGGCTCGGGCGAACTCGGGCGCGAATTCACTATCTCCGCTAAGCGGCTCGGCGCGAAGGTCATCGCGTGCGACGCTTACGCCGGAGCGCCGGCCATGCAATTGGCTGATGAGGCCGAGGTCTTCTCGATGCTGGATGGCGAGGCCCTGCGCGCAGCGGTTCTCAAGCATCAGCCCGATCTCATCGTGCCCGAGGTGGAGGCAATCCGCACCGAGGTGTTGGCGGATCTGGAAGGCGAGGGATTTGCCGTCATACCGTCCGCGCGCGCGGCCCAGTTGACGATGAACCGCGACGCGATCCGTGACCTTGCGGCCGGCGAGCTTGGTCTCACGACCTCGCGCTATCGCTACGCGACCAGCTTTGCAGAAGTGCGCGAAGCCGCCGCGCACACGGGCTTTCCCTGCGTAATCAAGCCCGTCATGTCCTCCTCGGGCAAAGGGCAGAGCCAAGTGACCAACGAGGACGCGCTCGAAGAGGCGTGGGATTACGCGGTTGCCAATATGCGCGGCGACCGGGCGCGTGTGATTGTCGAGGCCTTTGTTGCCTTCGACTACGAGATTACGCTTCTCACGGTTCGCCACGCCGGTGGCGTCACCTATTGCCCGCCGATCGGACACCGCCAGGAACGCGGGGACTATCAAGAGAGCTGGCAGCCCGCCGCCATGTCCGCCGCTGCGTTAGATCAAGCGCAAGCCATGGCTCGCAAGGTTGTTGAGGCGCTTGAGGGAGAAGGGCGCGGCTGGGGGCTTTACGGGGTTGAGTTCTTTGTGCGCGGGGATGAGGTGATCTTTTCCGAGCTCTCCCCGCGTCCGCACGATACCGGCATGGTCACTCTAGCAACCCAATCGCTTTCGGAGTTTGACCTGCACGCGCGCGCTGTTCTTGGATTGGCTGTTCCCGACGCGGTGGCGGCTCTGCCGGGCGCCTCTGCAGTCATTCTGGCGGATCGCGATAGCGAGACCTTCGCCTTTGAAGGCCTGCAGCACGCGCTTGGCGTTGATCCAAAGGTGGACGTGCGGCTTTTCGGCAAGCCGACGACCCGGCCCTATCGCCGCATGGGGGTAGCGCTCGCGCAGGCGGACACAATCGATGCCGCGCGAGATCTGGCTGGGGAAGCTGCGGGCCTGGTTCGCATCACCTATTGAGGCCGCTGGAAAAGAAACGGGCCGGCAACGCCTTTCGACGGCACCGGCCCGTTCCCTAGGGCGTCTTCTCAGCGCTTAGTACACGGCCAAAAGGCCGAGTTTGTCCGCCAGAACCGCGACGCGTTTTGCGTTCGCGGCTTCGAGCGCGGCCAGACGCTGGGCTTCATACCTCTTGGTCGTGGCTGCGAGGCATTCGCGAAACGCGGTGCGCGCGCGTATGTCGCGAAGGTCCGGCTTGCCGCCGCACACTTCGCGAGCGGCGCGCGCGAGGCGGCGATCAAGGGCCGCACGGCCTTCTTCGTTGCTGAGGTTGAGATCGGCGTAAGGCACGACAATGACGGCCTCGCCATCGGTTTGAGCCGAGGCGGGAGCCGCGGCAGCAAGGGCAAGCGCGAACGCGGCCATGGCAGAGATCTTGAGCATGGGGGTAACCTCTCTTTGGTGGGTGTTCTTGTCTTCAAGCGTCAGTCGGCCGGTTAAGGGGAAGCCGACACGCGCCCTTTGGCATCATTCAATGACAGGGGACTTACAATCCATTTTGATTACGCAGTTTTATTTCAACACATAACAATCATACAACCTTCGCAATGTCACGTGATTGCAGCGCGCCGCGCCTTTGTGGCTGGTTTGGCCAACACCGGGATGATACGGATCATTGCAGATCAGCAGCCTTGAAGAGGGGAGCGGGCCGATCGTTGCAAAACTAAAGGCCGTCTATTCGCGCTTGGTTTGGGCCATAGTGCTCAAGAACAGAGGGTTCGGCCTGCCATTCCAGCTGATTTCTCGCACAAGCAATCCGCGGTCTCGAAAGCGCAGGGCGGCGTCTCGCAAAGCGGTGCGGATGCGAGCGCACCCGCTGGTTCGGCCGCTGGCTCTGCTGGCCATGATGGTCACATGGCCGCTCCTGGTTTGGCGCGGTGTTCGCGGGCTGAGCGACGAAGAGCGTGCAGGGCGGTCTCGACTCTATGTCGCCTGGCTCTCGCTTACGGCGAACTTCTCGCCGAGCAATCTGGTGGATTGTGGCTGTCTCCACCGCCCGGTTCATTCCATTGATGACGTGATCGAACCTCTCGAGACTATCCAGCTAATGGTGCGCCTTCGCTCCGCGATGGCCGGCGGTGAAACCAAATGGATGGAAGTCATCAACAACAAGGCGAAGTTTGCTCACTTCTGCGCCGAAAACGACTTACCTCATCCCGCGCTTTACGGTTCGTGGGACGGAACAGGTGAGCGCCTCAGGGCTGTTCAGGCGTTTGGCAGGCCGGCACCAAATGGAGACATTGTCCTAAAACCGGCCTGCTCTGCTCGTGGACGCGGGATCGAGCTTTGGTCTAAGCAACAGGGTGCTGAACTCTGGTCAAAAGACGAAGGCGAAGCATTGACCTTCGAGCAATTGGAGGACCGGTGTCGCAATGCCGCTCTCCGAGACGGCGGCGCTATGCTTCAAGAGCGGGCGATTTGCAGTCCCAACTTGCATCTCGCGAACCCGACACAGTCGCCGACCGTCCGGGTGTGGATGGGCACATGGCCGACGGGCGAGCACGAGGCGTTCGGGCAATACATGAACTACCCGGCGCATGATGGGTTTGTGTCTCATTACGTTAACGGTGGTTCTCTTCTTGGCGTTGAAGAAAGCACCGGAGTTCTGTTTGCTCCAAAACCCGCAGGCTATCGTTATGACTCGGAGGCGGCCCAAAATATCGGGCGTCAATTGCCGCACTGGGAAGAGGGTCTTGTGATGCTCGAAAGGGCTCAGAGCCGGGTTCCGGCATATTCGATCATTCTGGGCTGGGATATTGTCTTCACCGTGACGGGACCGGTCTTACTGGAGGCCAATTTCGCCTTCCCGATCACGCCGGCTTACATGATAAACGGGACGTCGGCCGACCTGACCAGGCTCGAAGATTTCTACGCTGCTTGGATCGAGCGCTTGTCGCTCTAGCCATGCGCCCTTGGATAATCAGGGAATTGCGCGGCAAAACGATTGGATGAAAATGGTGCCCAGCAGAGGACACTTTTCGCAAGCCTCGTGTTCGGCCCATGCAAGAGTATCTAATGTCCTCAAGAGAGGCTGGCGTCGATTTGAGATCAGCGGTTGTGCCCCGTTGCAAGCTTCTCAAGAATGCGGTGCGCCGTTTCGTATCCGCTGTTCTGATTTTGCCCCGTGATCAGGTTTCCGTCGATCGTCGTGTGAGTCGCAAACGGATCACGGAAAGCGTGCTGGCATTCGTAGATTGCTCCGGCCTTGCGCAGTTCCTCTTCAGGGTGCTTCGGGGTTACCGCGATGCCGAACGTGTTGATCTGATTATTGGTCACACCGGTCACCCGCCGTCCTTTGACCAGGGCTTCGCCGTCGACACCTGTCGCGCTGCACAGGCCGAGCGCGCCGTGGCAAACCGAGCCGAGGATCTTGCCCTGCGCGTTGGCGCGGGTGACGATATCGGCCAGCGCCTCGCTTTGCATCAGGTCATAGGCCGCACCCCAGCCACCGGCCATGAAGATCACGTCGTAATCCTCGGGGTTGATATCGGTGATGGGAGTGGAGTTATTCAGCTTCGCCATTGCATGCCGGTCAGCCATGAAGCGCTTGTCGTCATGACAAGCGAGCGGCCATGACCAGGAGCGGGGCTGGATCGGGATCTCACCGCCCTTGATCGAGGCCATGTCGACATCGAGCCCAGCATTGATGAACGCGTAATAGGGCACCGTGAACTCTGAACCGAAAGCTCCGGTGTCTCTCCCTGTCGGATCAAGAGTGCCATGGCTGGTGCACACGACCAGCGCACGCTTGCCGCCCAGATCGAATTCGGGGATCGTGTAATGCCGATGCAGACCCAACACTCGCAGGATTGCGGGTAGATTGAACACCGCGATCACGATCAACAGCACTAAAACAAACAAGGCGATGATGAGCCCGGTCATGGTTCACTCCGATAATGGTTCGTCTGCAACAGGTTCGGGATGGTCTCTGGGTCAGGCGGTCTGCTGCGCGAACGCCTTTCTCAGGACCCGGAACATGAGGTAAAGAAGTCCGACAAATCCGAGCAGCAGACCAAGAAGCAGCGGCCAGTACTTCTCGAGCACCTCTGAAATCAGTTTGCTCGTTAGCTGTTTCATGGCCGTATCTTCGGCATCCAGCTCAACCACGCCAACCTGCTGTGAGTAAGCCGCGTATTGCGCCTTCATGCTTTCGAAAATCTCGGCGTTCTCAGCGGAAAGGTCAGTCGTCTCGCCCGGATCGGCCGAGATATCGAACAGCCGCCATTGGCCATCGCCGCGCGGCGGGAAGTTGCGTGTGATTTTCCAGTTCCCGCGGTAAAGGGCGGCGTTGCCACTGACTTCGAAGCCGAAACTTCCATCCTCGCCATAGGTCTCGCCAGACTGGCCTGAGAACATCGGGAACGCGCTTTGGCCGTAGAAGAGCGAAGGATCGTACTCGAGCCGGGCCGCATCAAGCAGCGTGGGCACCAGGTCCGTGACGTGCACGGGGGCGTTGACAATTCCCTGCTCGCCAATGCCCGGGCCGGCGATGATCAGCGGAACCCGCAGGCCGCCTTCGCTGGCGTAGAACTTGTACAGGTTGAAGGGCGCCGCAGAGACGGAGGCCCATTCCGGCCCAATGGCTGTTAGGCTGCCGGGCTGACCCATGTTTTCAGGTGAGGTGTCGCGGCCTTCCATCCAGTTGACCAAATCGATCGCGGAGCCGGTAAGCCCTTCAAACCGGCTCATCGCCGATTCCGGGCCATTGTCGGAGGTGATCACGACAATGGTGTTCTCAAGCTTGCCAGCCTCATCGAGGTGTTTCATCAGGCGGCCAATGTGGAAGTCTGCGGCTTCCATCATGCCGGCATTGACCTGCATCTCGCGCGCGGCGATCGTCTTTTCTTCCGCAGAAAGCTGGTCCCAGCGGCGATGGCCTTCAGGCGCGGTCGCAAGCTTTGTCGAAGATGGCACAATGCCAAGTTCGAGTGCTCGCTTGTAGCGCTCCTCGCGCATTTCATCCCAGCCTGCGTCAAACGTGCCGTTATATCCATCAATAAAGGACACCGGCGCTTGCACGGGAATGTGCACAGCCTGCAGCGACAGGAAGCCAAGGAACGGTTTGTCGCTGTCGCCAGCGCCAATATATTTGATCATCTTGTCGACGAGCGAGCGCGACGAATAATAATCAGCAGGCAATTGGGTCGGTTTCCCGTCCTCAAACCACGCGGTTGAGTCATGCGCCGGCAGGTAGGACGAATTGTTGTAATTGCTGCCGCCGGTTGCATCCATCACGTAGGACCGATCGAAACCGAAGGCGCTGGGCAGGTTGGCACCAATTTCGCCGATGCCCCATTTGCCGGTCGCATACGTCTGGTAGCCAGCGCCAGAGAACAAGGTTCCGATGGTCGGCTGGTTCTCCTGCCAGACCAACGAATAACCGGGCAAACCCTCCATTTCTGGCGACAAGGTTTCGGCCAGAGTGCCCATGCCCACCTGATGGTTATCCATCCCGGTCATCAGCATGGCCCGGCTCGGTCCGCAGAAAGGCGAGGTGTAATAGCGCGAGAGCATGGTGCCGTTGGCGGCCACACGATCAATATTGGGCGTGCGCGAATTGCTGCCGTAAACGCCGAAATCCATGAAACCGACATCGTCGAACAGGATGAGCAGGATGTTGGGCCGCTCTGCCTTCGCATCAGGGGCCTCCTGCGCAGTGGCTGATCCGGTCCAAAGCGCCAATGCGGCCAGGCTTGCGGTAAGATGTGAGAGCTTTTTCAACGCAGCGACCCTTGGTTAGGCAGCCGCCATTTCGCGCTTCGCATCCGGCAGCGGTCTGCTGGGGCGCTTGCGGGGGCTGACTTTTAAGAGGTTCTATCGCGCGCTATTCGCTGCAGGTGTTGTCAAAAAGAAGTTCGGTTTCGGCCAAAATGTATTCAGTTTTGACCGGCGGGGGCACCGTTGATCTGACGCTCTCTGAATGCGCTCGGGGTGACGCCGGTCCATTGCTTGAAGCTGCGTGAAAAGTTCGAGGCGGTGTCAAAGCCCAGTTCAAACGCGATCGCTTGGATGGATTTGTCGCTCGTCATCAGTTGTTTGCGCGCATGGCGCTCTCGCGCATCGCGCACCAGTCGACGAAATGAAGTGCCGGTCTGTTCCAGCTGACGACGCAGGCTGCGTTCGGAAAGGCCAAGCGCGCAGGCTGTCTGCGCCAGAGAAGCGCCGAGGTTGAAGTCCTCTTCAAGATACTCCAGCACTTGGTGGGAAAGTGTGTTCTCAAAGCCCGTCTCCTTTACCATGCGCTCGCAGATCGATGTCAGATAGCGGTGGTTCAGAGGGTCAGTTCCCGGCAGTGGCGTTGGCAGAAGCTCGGCGGCGAAAGCAATCCTGTCCTCATCCGCGCCGAATTGGACAGGAAAAGGCAGTTCATCGGCAATCTGATCCCAGCCCTCGGGCTCCGGTGTCACCATTTCGGCCCGATGCGCCACCTTGGGCCGGCGCATCATCGCTTGAAGGATTACTTCCGCAACGACCAACGCGCTGCTTATTGAGTAGTGCGAGATTTCCCCAACAGGCATTCGCATGCGAATGCGCATGGCACACTCTGATCGATCAACGCATTGAGAAGGATCGATATAGGCAAATTCGATGGCGGGATAGGTAAGGAAGGCAAATCGACTGAAAACACGCAAGCCCTCCTCGAGCGTTGGCGCGTTCAGCGCTGCCAGGACCGGCATCCCGGCCGTATGGGGCTCAAACCGCATGGCGATCCGCATCCCAATATGGGGATCACCGCTCAGCTCGATCACGTTCAGGTAGAACCTTTGCAGGCTCGCAAACCCGCAGCGAAATTCGGGATCGGCAAGATGGTTTTGGGTAAGATTGGTCCCCTCGAGCAAAGCATCAGGGCAATACCCTTCCCCACACATCAGGCGAAACACAAACCCCGGATAATGCATCGGTAATGCCGGGTTCTCGAATGTAAAAGTGTTGCGCGTCATTGGGTTACCATGGCCTCATTCCATTGCTCAAAAGTGGCAAGACGACAAGAGCGTGTTGGAGGGGCGTCAGCCCAGCGGTTTCACATCCTGAACCCTGCCGTCTGAACACTGGCCTGTCAAAAATGAATAGTTTTTGGCCGAACTGGCGCTTCAGTTTGCTCAAGACACCAGCCAATTGCGAGACATTAATCGCCAAATGGATTGGTGGTGCCTGGCAAGGTCAGGGACGGTTCGCAGCCGATTTGTAAAGAGCCGGATCCCCCTTCTTTTGCCGGGCTTTTCGAAGATTCGGATGCCTTGAGCTTCTTAAGCAGACGCGCCCGAATTGCAGAAATGGAGAATCACATGAAGAAGATTGCATTGCGCGCAGCCCGAAGCCTTGCCCTTGGGGGCATTGTCCTGACAGCTTCCCCGGCGTTTGCGCAGGAAGAAATCGAGTTTGATGGTTTTCGCGTCGGCGGTCTGGCCGGCTTTGACATGGTGAGCGCCGGCGCCGGTGACGAAGTGACGGGCGGTGACGAGATTGAGGACACCGACCTTGAAGGCGCAGTCTTTTACTTTGAGATGGGCCGGGATTTTCAGATCGGGAATCTCGTGCTCGGATTTGGTTCGGAATACGGCACTTCGACGGCGTCGGTTGAGGTCACTGACGGAACGGCACTCGAGGAAGTGGAAACGGGCGTCGATTTCTTCATCGGAGCCCGCGTTGGCGCTGTCGTCGGCGACCGGACCATGGTCTACGTCAAGGGCGGCTATACGAACAACGAAGTCAAGTACACGGTCGATGACCCGGAACTCGGCACGTTCGAGCTTGATCCGGGCGTCGACGGCTTCCGCGTCGGCGTTGGCGTTGAGCACATGATCTCGTCAAGCTTCTACATCAAAGGTGAGGCCCGCTACTCAAACTACAGCAACCTTGAGCTGACCGGGCCCGATGATACCGAACTCGACATCGGGATTGATCTGGACCGCACTCAGGTCCTCATCGGCGCAGGCTTCCGTTTCTGATCGATCGGCGCGTCGCCGCAGAGAGTGGTCCTATGGACCTGTTCGCTGCGGCGATACCGCCCAGCCGCACGCCCATGAAGCGGCG
This sequence comes from Pseudomonadota bacterium, assembly GCA_039815865.1. Classification (GTDB taxonomy): domain Bacteria; phylum Pseudomonadota; class Alphaproteobacteria; order Sphingomonadales; family Sphingomonadaceae; genus Erythrobacter. The sequence goes on along the minus strand of JBCBYM010000060.1, from coordinate 2,273 downwards.
GATGGCTGGACGGGCGATGCTCAAAGACCATGACGCTCTGGCCCCGCAAGGGTTTTGGTTTGCACACAGTGAGCCGATCGATCGCTTCGGGCTGTGCACGAGCTTACAAAGGACATGGCAATGTCGCTAAAGTGGATCGCATTTCTCTCAATTCTGGCCACTCCCATTGTGGCGTTCGCGCAAGCTTCGCAGACCCCGGCTGAGGAGGCTCCTGCTGAGGATAAGTGGGAGATTACGAACACGGTTTACGGCTGGTTTCCCGGCATCACCACGACTGTCGAGACGCCAATCGGTGAGGTTCAAGCGGGACAGAGTTTCGGCGACGTGCTTGAAACCCTCGATCTCGCCTTTCTCGGTGCGCTTGAGGCGCGCAAAGGCCGGCTGACGCTGGTCGGTGATGTCCAGTATTTTGATATCTCTGCCGAGGATGAGGTGACCGGACCGACAAGCCCGCTGGTCGGCGTCCTCGAAATCGGATCGCGAATTCTCATCGTTAGCGGCTACGCCACCTATGCGGTGGTCGACACGCTAGCCACGCGGCTCTATCTGGGCGCGGGTGCGCGCGCCATCGACGCCAGCATCGAAACGACCATTTTCGGCACCGGCGAGGAAGGGGATGCGAACTTCACCAATGACGGAGGCTGGGTTGATGCGCTGGTCGCTGCAAAGCTGGTGCAGCAATTGGGCAAAGACTGGACCGGCACGCTTTATGGTGATGTAGGTGGCTTTGGGATCGGTAGCTCGTCTGACATTACGTTCCAGGCCTCGGCCAGCGTGGGATACCAGCTCGACGATACCTTCACCGTCGTCACTGGCTATCGTTTCTTGCGGATCGAACGCGAGATCGACAACGCCGAAATCACCGTCGACACCTCGGGCCCGTTCCTGGGTTCGAAGATCAAATTCTAAACCGGGGATGCGAAAAAGTACGCCAAGCTGGCAAGGTCTCTCAAAACCACCGCAAGCTTGGGCGGAGCTTTTTCCTCAACCACTCGCCGTCGCAGCAGCGTAACCAAGTTTGGCTGCATAACCAAAGAGGGGAACATCATGAAATCCTATCGTCTTGCAACGCCAACCTTGCTTGCCCTTGCTTGCGCTCTCGCCCTGGCGCCGCCGGCGCTTGCACAGGATGACAAGACCGGAGCAAACCCTGAAGCTCCCGCGGCTGAGGCGGGCGAAAACCAATTGCCTGAAGCTTCCGAGTTTCCGCGCACGCTCGCTTTGCCAAGTGGCCAATTCACACTCTATGAGCCGCAGGTCGAAGATCACGCCGATTTCACCGCGGCGATCGCGTGGAGCGCGGCGTCCTATCGCCGCAAGACCGGCGAGCCCGCCTATGGAGCTATCAAGTACCGCGCCAAGATGCTGGTTGACCGCACCCACCGCCTTGTAACGGTCTACGACCGCGAGATTCTGGAGGTGCAGTTCGATGAACTCGACGAGGCCGAACGCGCGATGCTGATGAGCGAACTGCGCGCCAATATCCGCACCGATCCCGAGACGATCCCGCTCGATGTGATACTCGGTTATGTCACCCAAACACCGGCGGACGCGGAAGGGATCGCCGTCTCCACCGAAGCGCCCAATATCCTCTATGCCTCCACGCCGAGCCTGCTCGTCCTGATCGACGGGGAAGAGGTCAAAGTGCCGATCGAGGGCGCGCCGTCGCTCTCGCTTATCGTCAACACGAATTGGGACCTGTTCTATTCGGACACGACCAAGACCTATTCGCTGCTCTTGGGTGAAAGCTGGCTCAGCGCGCCCTCGCTGGACGGCGAATGGACCGCGTCCTCTGCGCCCGCAGGTATAGCGGATCTGCCCGATGATGACCGCTGGGCCGCCGCCAAGAAAGCGACACCGGGTAAACCGCTTGCCGCTGAGGATACACCCACGATTATCGTGGCGAAGTCCCCCGCAGAGCTTATCGTGACCGATGGCGAGCCCAAGCTGGACGCGATCGCAGGAACCGAGCTGGCCTTCGTTGCCAATTCGTCGAGCGATATCGTTTTTAACGGCGGTGATGAGGCGTATTACTTCCTCACTTCGGGCCGATGGTTCAAAGCCGCCGCGCTCGATGGGGACTGGAGCTATGTCAAACAAGCGCCTGAGAGCTTCCAGGCGATCCCGGCGGATCACGAGCGCGCTTATGTGCGCGCGTCGGTGGCAGGAACACCCGAAGCGGGCCGCGCCATTGCCGAGGCAATGGTCCCCCAGACTGCCGAGGTCTCGCGAACTACGTCTGCGCCTGAAGTGCGCTATGCTGACGACAAGGC
>JBCBYM010000005.1:0-48033 GCA_039815865.1 Pseudomonadota bacterium | reverse complement strand
GGTATTTCTGATGACCACTCAGGACTCCAGCTTCCAAACCGACGCGCTGATTGCCGAAGACATCGACGCTTATCTCGACCAGCATCAGCACAAGAGCCTTCTGCGCTTTATCACCTGCGGCAGCGTGGATGACGGCAAATCAACGCTGATCGGGCGCTTGCTCTACGATTCCAAGATGATTTTCGAAGATCAACTGGCTGCACTCGAAACCGACAGCGCCAAGCACGGGACGCAGGGCGAAGAGATCGATTTCGCCCTGCTGGTCGATGGCCTCGCCGCCGAGCGCGAGCAGGGCATCACGATCGACGTCGCCTATCGCTTTTTCACGACCGAGAAACGCAAGTTCATCGTCGCCGACACGCCGGGCCATGAACAATACACGCGCAACATGGTCACCGGCGCCTCGACCGCTGATCTGGCCATCATTCTGACCGATGCGCGCAAGGGCGTGCTGCAGCAGACGCGGCGCCATTCCTACATCACCCATTTGCTCGGCATCCGCCACCTTGTGCTGGCCGTGAACAAGATGGATCTGGTGGACTACGATCAAGGCTCGTTTGACGAGATCGTCGCTGAATATGCGGATTTCGCCAGGGAAGTGGGCATTGAAAGCTTCACCGCGATCCCGATCTCGGGCTTCAAGGGCGACAACATCACGACCTCGCCGTCTGCGAACACACCCTGGTATGAAGGGCCCTCGCTGATCCACCACCTGGAGACGGTCGAGCTCGCCAACACAGCCGCGCAGGAGCGCAGCTTTCGTATGCCCGTGCAGTGGGTGAACCGCCCCAACCTCGATTTCCGTGGCTTTGCAGGGCTTATCACCGACGGAACGGTGACGCCCGGCGATGCCGTTCGTATCGTACCGGCGGGCAAGACAAGCACGGTCAAGAGCATCGAGACCTTTGACGGACCGCTTGAGGAAGGCGTGGCCGGCCAATCGGTGACGATCACGCTCGAAGACGAAGTTGATTGCAGCCGCGGCGACGTGATTGCGAGCGCGGGCGACCCGCCAGAAGCCTCGGACCAGTTTCAGGCTACCTTTGTCTGGATGGACGAAACCGCGCTCAAACCGGGGCGCGGCTATTGGCTCAAGCTGGGCAGCCAGATGGTCACCGCCACGGTGCAGACCCCGAAATACGAGATCGACGTCAACAGCCTCGAGCATCTTGCGGCCAAGACCCTTGAACTCAACGCGATCGGCGTGGCCGACTTTGCAACCGACCGGCCCATCACCTTTGAGCCCTATTCCACCAGCCGCCAGCTGGGCGGTTTCATTCTGATCGACAAGTTCACCAACGCCACCGTTGGCGCTGGCATGATCGATTACAGCCTGCGCCGCGCTCAGAATGTGCACTGGCAGGCGACGACCGTCACTCGCGAGGATCATTCCGGCCTCAAGAACCAGGTTCCGCGCGTGCTGTGGTTCACCGGACTTTCGGGTTCGGGCAAGTCAACGATCGCGAACGAGGTTGAGCAACGCCTCGCTTTGATGAACCGGCACACCTTCCTCCTCGACGGGGACAATGTGCGCCAGGGCCTCAACAAGGATCTTGGTTTCACCGAGACCGACCGGATCGAGAATATCCGCCGCATTGGCGAGGTGGCCAAGCTGATGACCGATGCCGGGCTCATCGTCCTCACCGCCTTTATCTCGCCTTTCCGGGCCGAGCGGCAGATGGTGCGCGAGATGATGGCAGAGGGCGAGTTTATCGAGGTCTTCGTCGATACCCCGCTCGAGGTTGCCGAAGCGCGCGATGTGAAGGGGCTCTACAAGAAGGCGCGTGAAGGCAAGATCAAGAACTTCACCGGCATTGACAGCCCTTATGAGCCGCCCCAATCGCCCGAAATCACGGTCAACACCGTGACGATGACTCCGGGCGAAGCGGCGGATTACATCGTCAGTCAGATCATGCCGCTTAAGTGAGATCGCCGCTTATGACCGCAGACATGACCGACGCTGAATTGGCCGCGCACCTCGCCCACGTGGCGGGTCAATTGCTTCTTACCGTGCGCGACAGCGAGGTCTTTGAGGATCCGGCCAACAAAAAGGCCTTGGGCAAAGCCGGGGATGCGACCGCGAACGAATTTCTGTGCCACGCCTTGCGGGTGGCGCGACCCGAAGATGGCTTGCTGTCCGAAGAAGAAAAGGATTCAACCGAGCGTCTTGAAAAATCCCGCGTCTGGATCGTCGATCCGGTCGATGGGACGCGCGAATATGGCGAACAGCGCAGCGATTGGGCGGTGCATGTTGGCCTTGCGATCGATGGGATCGCTCACACCGGCGCGGTAGCCCTGCCGGGCCTCGATCGCGGGGCCGTGCTGCGGACCGACCAGATCGGCCCGTTGCCCGCGCCGCGGGAAAAACCGCGCTTTCTCGTCAGTCGTACGCGCCCGGCCAAGGAAGCGGTTGCGGTGTGCGAGGCGATGGGCGGAGAGCTGGTTGGCATGGGCAGCGCGGGCGCGAAAGCGATGGCCGTCGTTCGCGGTGAAGCGGAGATCTATCTCCACTCGGGCGGCCAATACGAATGGGACAGTTGCGCGCCCGTTGCTGTGGCGCAGGCTTACGGCCTGCATTGCTCGCGCATCGATGGCTCGCCGCTGCGCTACAACAACGAAGACACCTATCTGCCCGATTTGCTGATCTGCCTTCCGCAGTACGCTGAGCGTACGCTCGCGCTTGTCGCCGATCTGGACTGAGACTGTGGGGCCTTGCCTAGGCGCCAGGGTGTGTCTTGGGCGGAGAAAAAGACAGGATCGTATCGCCCGCGCGCGGTTCGGGCTTTGCCGCATGAGTGAAGAACAACAGCGCCCCCTTGCCCCGCATAATCAGCAGCATATTGGCGCTCTCGGGAAGCTTTTCCTGCGCTTGCTCAAAGTCAAATGCGTCCGAAAGCTTGGTCTTGCGGAAGACCCATCCCTGCGTCTGCCGTTCGGCGACTTCATCAACGCCAAACCCGCTTTCGAACAGCGCGCGCCCACGCAAAGCTTCGGGCAGCGCGTAGCGGTTCTCACCGTCCTCGGCGCTCTCACCGAGCTGATAGACCGAATCCCGACCGATCTCGTGGGCAAACTCGTTGCAGACGAGGGTGTTGTAAGCCTCGTTCTCCGTGGCCGCGATCAGCACCTGGTAGGGTGACAGATCGAGATTGTGCTCAGTTGCCTCGTTGAGGATCTCGCCGTGGTAACAGGGCAACCCCTCGCGACGCGCGGCGCCAAGGCGCTGCCAGCTGGGATCAACCACCATGACCGGCGTTTGCAGCGCTTGCATTTCCTTAGCGAGGGCAATGGCCCAGGGCGTCGACCCCACGATTAGCAGGCCCGGGCGCGACGTTCCTTTCACCCTCAGCCACTTGGCCACAAGGTCGATGGTAAAACCATGCGCAACCACCGTCGCCACCACGACGGCAAAGCTGAGAGCGGTCAACGCCTGACCGGCGGCAAAGCCAAGTTCGGACAGGCGCAAGGCGAACAGACCCGAAACCGCGACGAGCACGATACCGCGCGGCGCAATCCAGGCGATAAAGAGCCGCTCATTCCACGGCACAGGAGACCCAAACAAGCTCACAAGGACGGTTGCCGGGCGCACCAGGAAGAGAAGCGCGACGACAAACAACCAGAAGCGCTGACCGGCGGTCTCTACGGGATTGAGGTAGGCCAAGTCGTCAATCGTCAAGCTGGACGCGAGCAGGATGAAAATGCCCGAGACGAGCAAGACCGCGACATTCTCCTTGAACGGATGGATCGAGCGAAGGCTTGTAAAACCAGTGTTGGCAAGGGTGATCCCCATCACCGTGACCGCGACAAGGCCCAGTTCGTGCTCGATCTCGTTCACCACAACGAACACGCCGATGACGGCGGTGAACAGCACCGGGACCTTGAGGTATTCGGGAATGGCGCCGCGCGGAAAGAGGTAGGCCACCAGGCGGGCAGCGGCGTAGCCGATGACGCCGGCGATCACGGCGGCGATGATGAGCGGCGGCACGACATCAATCAGCGTGGCGTCGGGCCTTTCGCTGAGGAAGCGAAAATACTCATAGGCGATGACCGCGCACAGGGCGCCGATGGGGTCATTGACGATGCCCTCCCAGCGCAGAATCGAGTTAGGCCGCGCTTGCACATTAGCCTGGCGCAGCAGCGGGATCACAACCGTGGGACCGGTCACGATCAGAATGCCGGCGAACAGGATAGCCACCGGCCAGGGAAGGCCAGCGATCTGGTTGGCCGCGAGCGCGCCCAGCCCCCAGCCCACCAAGACACCGATCGTAGCCAGCCGATAGACGGCTCCGCCCGTGCGCCGCAACTCTCGCAAATCAAGGCTCAGTCCGCCTTCAAACAGGATCAGCGCGACCCCGATATTGACCGCTGGCACCAGCAACTCTCCGAAGGCGGCCTGGGGATCGATCAAGCGGAAGCCGAGCTGCTCGGCCACCGGCCCTGCCAGAAAACCCGCAGCAAGCATCAAGACGATCGCCGGCCACCCCGTGCGCCAAGCCACCCATTGCGCGCCCACTCCAAGGACGCCGATGGCCGCCAACATGAGCGATTGGGAATCCATGACAGGCTCGGTCTCTCTTTAGTTGCAGCCCAGCCCAGGCTGGGGGGCACAACGCGCTCATGAATGGACGGGCCCTGCGCCCCGCTGCCCTGCCGAAGGCCCTAGTGGCCCGCGAAGTGCATTAGAACCTCGACTGTGACGCCCGCCTCGCGCAGTTTATCGCCCCCGCCAAGGTCGGGCAAATCGATGACGAACAAGGCGTGATCAACCGCCGCGTTGGCCATGCGCAGCAGATTAGCCGCAGCCAAAGCGGTTCCGCCTGTGGCGATAAGGTCGTCAACGATAACGATCCGTTCGCCTTCGGCCACCGCTCCGGGATCGATCTCTAACCGGTCCGTCCCATATTCCAGATCATAATCTATGCCGATTGTCTTCACCGGCAGCTTTCCTGGCTTGCGAACGGGAATGAAGCCAACGCCTAGCTCAACGGCCACAGCCGCGCCAAAGATGAAGCCGCGCGCCTCCATTCCGGCGATCTTTTGAGCGCCCGCCGCCTCGGCCAGGCGCGCCAAATGCGCAACACTGGCCGCCAGGCCCTCAGGGTGACCGATCAGAGTGGTGATGTCGCGGAACTGGATCCCATCTTGCGGGAAATCAGGCACCGTGCGCACCAGCGCCTTCAACTCGTCAACACTCAAATCGGCGCTCATGGCACACCCCTTATGCTAGCCCGCGTCGCCCAAAAACATGACCGCGCCTGGCTTCGATACGCTGAATGCGAAAGGCGCCCCACCATCCGGAGTGGACGATGGAGCGCCTTGAATGACTAATGGCGAGCTCTTGTTGCTCAGGCCGCTTTCTTCTTCGCCTTCTTGTCCGCCCAGATCTGCTTGTAGGACAGAAAGCCCAGAGCGGTGCCAAACAGCAGAAACCCTATCACGAACCAACCGGTCTGCTTGCGCGCCACGAGGCTCGGCTCAGCCGTCCAGGTCAGGAAGGCGGCGATATCCTGCGCCATCTGCTCGGGCGTGGCCTCGGTCCCGTCAGCGTAGGTGATGAGATCGGGGTAAAGCTGCGGCGGCATCGCGATGTTGGCGTTGTAGAAGTGCTCGTTGAAGTAGAGGCCCGTTGGCGTCTCCCACTCTGTGCCGCCGCCCAGTTCCTTCGCCTTGGCGAGGTCTTCCGCGGTCGGCTCAACATAGCCCTGCATCAGCGAATAGACATAGTTCGAGCCATCCGGACGCGCCTTCGTGATGAGCGAGAGATCGGGCGGCAGAGCGTTGTTGTTGGCCGCGCGCGCTGCAATCTCGTTGGGATAAGGCGAGGGAAAGTAATCGGTCGGTTCCGCCGGGCGCAAATTCGCTTCGCCGTACTCGTTGAGCCCCGGGACATCCCAGCTGGCCGCTTCGGCGCGCACTTCTTCTTCCGAATAGCCCAGTTCTGCAAGGTTCCGGAACGCCACGAACTTGAGGCTGTGGCAGGATTTGCAGACTTCCTTGTAGACTTGATAGCCGCGCTGGAGCTGCTGATTGTCCCAAGTGCCGCCAAGACCATCAAAGGAGAAGCCTCCAGCGGGCTTCAGCTTGTCTTCGTGGAAAGCGTAATAGGGCTGCTTAACGGGCGTGGAATACTTCAGCGTATCTGGCACGAAGGACCAGATCATAAGGATCCCCACAAGGACCAGGCCAAAGATGATGCCACCAAGGCGAATTGTCATGACCGAACTCTTTCTTCGTTTTCGGACCAGTGAAAAGTCAATCGAGGCGACCAAGGCCGCCCCGATAACAGGGTTTACTCAGCCGGCTGAAGCGCGCCGCCGGGAAGATCGCCATCCGATGAAGGCGTGTCCGTCACAGCAGGCTTGGCTACGGTTTCATCCGCGCCCTTGCCCAATACAGCTTCAGTGATTGAGAACGGCAGCGGCTTGGGCACTTCGATCTGGCTGACGATCGGAAGGATCACCAGGAAGTGAAGGAAGTAGTAAGCCGTCGCGATCTGGCTGATCAGGATGTAAGGCTGCTCTGCCGGAGCGCCGCCGCAGAAGGTCAGCACGGCCATCGTGAGAACAAGCACCCAAAAGAACTTGTTGAACAGCGGACGGTAGCTGCCCGAACGCACGGGCGACTTGTCGAGCCAGGGCAAGAAGAACCACACCAGGATCGAGCCGAACATCCCGATCACGCCCAGAAGTTTGGCCGGGGCGATGACAACGCTTGTGAACGGAATGACGAGGTCACCCGTGAACGCCCGCAGGATCGCGTAGAACGGCAGGAAGTACCATTCGGGAACGATGTGCGCCGGCGTCGAAAGCGGGTTGGCTTCGATATAGTTGTCCGGGTGACCCAGAACGTTCGGAGCGAAGAAGACAAACGCCGCGTAGATCGCCAGCACGAGGCCGAGGAACCAGCCATCCTTCGCGACAAAATAAGGATAGAAGGGAAGCGTGTCGCTCTCGCTCTTCACTTCAACACCGGTCGGGTTGGACGAACCTGGAATGTGCAGCGCCCAGATGTGCAAGATGACCACGCCCAGGATCACGAAGGGCAGCAAGAAGTGAAGCGAGAAAAAGCGGCTCAATGTCGCCCCATTGGGAGCGTAACCACCCACCAGCCAGATCTGCAGCGGCTCACCAATAAAGGGGATCGCGCCGAACAGGCCGGTGATGACTTTCGCGCCCCAAAAGCTCATCTGGCCCCAGGGCAGAACGTAACCCATGAAGGCGGTCGCCATCATCAGCAGGAAGATCACGACACCCAGCAGCCAGATCATCTCGCGCGGGGCTTTGTAGGATGAATAGTACAGGCCGCGGAAAATGTGCGCGTAGATGACGATGAAGAAGAAGCTCGCGCCGTTGGCGTGCGCGTAGCGCAGCATCCAGCCATAATTGACGTTGCGCATGATGTGCTCAACCGAGCCGAACGCGACCGTCGCGTCCGAGGCGTAGTGCATCGCCAAAACAACGCCGGTGATGATCTGGATCATCAGAAACAGTCCAGCGAGAAACCCGAAGTTCCACATGTAGTTGAGGTTACGCGGAACCGGATAGCCGCCGCCGACCGCATCGTAGATCAGGCGCGGAAGCGGGAGCTTCTGGTCGATCCACTTGGTGAAGTCCGACTTCGGCTCATATTGGTTGGCCCAGGGGAAACTCATGGCGTTCTCTCAGTTGGCTCAAGTTGAAGACTTGGTTTGTCGTAAGTTACGCGGCGTCAGCCGACGCGGATGACGTTCTCGGACTTGAAGGCGAACTCCGGCACGACGAGGTTCTTCGGCGCCGGTCCTTTGCGGATGCGCCCAGCGACGTCGTAGTGCGAACCGTGGCACGGACAGAAATATCCGCCAAAGTCGCCCTTGTTTTCACCCTCGGCCGCACCGAGCGGGACGCAACCGAGGTGCGTGCACACCCCCAGCGTGACCAGAATCGCTTCGTTCTCGGCATTGGTGCGATCCGCGAGCGTTTCGGGATCGGGCATACCAGCGCTGTCATCGGCCTTGGCTTCGGCGATCTCGGCCGCGGTCAGGCGTTTCACGAAGAGCGGTTGCCCCCGGAACACGCCCTTTACGCTCTGACCTTCCCCGATGCCCGAGATATCCATCTCAGTCGTGCTGGCGGCACGCACGTCTTTGGACGGACCCATCTGGAGCGCCAGCGGTATAACCGCGAAGCCTCCGCCGACACCAGCAAAGCTGATCGCGGCAATGTGGATCCAGTCGCGGCGACGAACGCCGTCTTCTTCAACGGTTTGCGTGCTAGTCATGTCAGCTCCGGTGGAAGCCATTGCGTGTTTACCCTGCTCTTCTTGCTGCCCGGCCGCGTCAGGGTGACACCCCTTATCGAGACCGATGGCCCTGAACTAAGGCCGTGGCACTACTCTGAAAAATCCCTTATCTGCCTCTCGACCCGCCCCGCGAAAACCACCTAGGTGGGGCCTGCGCAGACGTTGGAGCCGTCTTGAGAAGCCGACTTTGGCGCGTCAAATACCAGAAAAAACCTCGAATCCAACCGTGTTTTGAGCATCGCCTATTCGCTTTGCTGCAAGCCACTGAACCAGAACTCGTCAAAGCGCAATCAGCGCAATCTGTCGTCCATAGTTCGGCTCACCGCGCAACGCAGCTCTGCGATATGAGTGATAACGCTCCGAGCTTGCAAAAGTATCCCGCCCAAGGTCATGAACTGCCCAGATGTCGGCCCGTTCGAGTTGAGCGGCCACGTATCCGGGCAGATCAAAGCGCCATCTTGCAAGGCCATCGCGCGCCGGAGCAGCGGCAAAATGGCGATCATCTTCCGGGGTGAAACGCTCACGGAAGGGCGCGTCAACTTCATAGCTTTGCTGCGCGATCGTCGGCCCGATCGCCGCAACGATGCGGCTGCGATCCGCCCCCATCAGCTCCATCGCGCCCACGGTGGAAGGCAGCACGCCCTCCTTGGCGCCGCGCCAACCCGCATGCGCTGCGCCGATCACGCCGGCCTCGACGTCAGCCAAAAGGACCGGCGCGCAGTCGGCCGTTACAACCCCAAGCGCCAGGCCTTGGCTGGCGGTTACCAGAGCGTCGGCAACAGGGCGGCCTTCGGGCGTGTCGTCCCATACATCGCCCCAAACCTCGCCGCGCACTTCACCCACCGTGATGACATCGGGCGTGTGCTCCTGATGCGGCGCAACCAGCCGCGCACCTGGCGCAATTGCCTGCGCCGCCGCGGCTCGAAGAGCGCGGACATCCTCCGCGGCTCCCGGGCCGCCATAGCCAAATTGGTGCGCTCCGCTGGCGGAACCGAAAAAGCCATGCGCCACCCCTTCCAGGATCGGTGCGCGCTCAATGGAGAAGTCAGCCTTCAAGGCTGCGGGTCACTTGCTCGAACGTGTCGCGCGAAAGATCCTCAACCGCCGCAATGCGCTCCAGCTCGGCCTTCATCAGCGCCGCGCGCACGGGCTCAATACGGCGCCAGCGCCCCAACGGGGAGACGAAGCGGGCAGCGGTCTGCGGATTGAGCGGATCAAGCGCGATAATGACATCGGCGATCAGACGATAGCCCGACCCATCCTCGGCGTGAAAGCCCTGCGGGTTGCCCGCAAAGGCCATATAGAGCGAGCGCACGCGATTGGGATTGTTCATCGTGAAGTCGGGATGCTCGGCCAGCGCCTTGACCTGCTCGAACACGTCAGGATGGAGCGAGAGCGCCTGCAGCGTAAACCACTTGTCGACCACAAGCGCGTTGTCGTCATACCGCTCGTAGAACGCTTTGAGGCGATCCTCTCGCAGCGGGGTCTGCAAGCCGCACAGGACCATCAGCGCGCCCTGCCGGTCCGTCATGTTATCGGCCTTGTCGAATTGCCGCGCGGCCATGGTGGCGGCAAGCTCCGGATGGCCGGCGGCGATCAGCGCGAGTACCTGCGTCGCCACTTTGCGCGCGCCAACGCCAGCGGGATCATCAAACGGCACCGCATCGCAGCGTTTGTAGATCGCCTCAAGCTCGTCGGTAAGCGCTAGGGCAAGCGTGGCCTTGAGCGCTTCGCGGGCCGTGTGGATCGCGCCCGGATCCGCCTTGCGGTCATCAGACGCCATCGCTTCGAACAGGTAGGTCTCGCTCGGCAGCATCATCAGCTCGCCGCGCATATTGTCGCCCAGGGTTTCGTCGGTCAGGATTGATCGGATCGCCTCGACCAGAGCCGCTTCACCCGCGGCGGCCTCATCCTCGGTAAACCCGCCATTAGCCGCGGCGACAAGATGGCTCACCGCAAGCTCTTGCATCGCTTCATAGCGCGCGAACGGATCGTCATCGCGCGCGGCAAGGAAGCCCAAGTCCTCAAGCGACAGAGCCCGCTCGATGATGACGGGCGCGGTGTAGCCGCGATTGATAGAGACAACCGGCGCATCACCGGCCAGCGGCAGGGTAAAAGTCGCCTCTTCTTCATTAAGGACGACAAGCTGCTCTTCCCCGGTCGCGCCGCTGGTGCGCGAATGGACCGCAACGCGCAGCGGGATTGGCATGGGCGCCTTGTCCGGCTGGCCGGGCGTTGCCGGAACGCTTTGGCGCAAAGTCAAGGCAAGCGCGCCGTCGCGCACCTCATGCTTGGCCAGAATCCGAGGCGTGCCCGCTTGGCTGTACCACAGGCGGAACTTCTCAAGGTCGAGGTCAGCGCCGTCCTCGATGGCCTTGATAAAGTCCTCGCAGGTGGCGGCTTCACCGTCGTGGCGCTCGAAATAGAGATCAGTGCCCGCGCGGAAGCGCTCTATCCCCGCCATCGAACGCATCATACGAATGACTTCGGCGCCCTTATTGTAAACGGTGGCCGTGTAGAAATTGCTGATCTCGCGGAAACTGTCCGGGCGGATCGGGTGGGCAAGCGGCCCGGCGTCCTCGGGGAATTGCGCGGCGCGCAGGATGCGCACATCCTCAATCCGCTTGACCGCTTCTCCGCGCATATCCTGCGAAAACAGCTGATCGCGCAGCACGGTGAAGCCTTCCTTGAGGCTGAGCTGGAACCAGTCCTGGCAGGTCACCCGATTGCCTGACCAGTTGTGGAAGTATTCGTGCGCGATCACCCCTTCAACCGCGTCGAAGTCCGCATCGGTGGCGGTGTCGGGATCAGCGAGGACGTATTTGGTGTTGAAGACGTTGAGGCCCTTGTTCTCCATCGCGCCCATGTTGAAATCGGACACGGCGACGATGTTGTAGAGATCAAGGTCATATTCGCGCCCGAAAACCTCTTCGTCCCACTGCATCGAACGGTGGAGGGACTGGAGCGCGTGATCGGTGCGCTCAAGGTCCTCGCGGCGCACCCAGATGTTGCATTCCACCTCGCGGCCCGAGCGGGTGGTGAAGGGGCCGGAATGCGCGACAAGGTCTCCGGCAACCAGCGCAAAGAGGTAAGAGGGCTTGGGCCAGGGGTCGTGCCATTCGGCAAAGTGCTTGCCCTGCGCCAAATCGCCTTCACCCACCCTGTTGCCGTTGCACAGGAGGATGGGGAACTGGTCCTTTGGGCCCTCCATGTAGACGCGATAGGTCGAAAGCACGTCGGGGCGATCGGGGAAGAAGGCGATCCGCCGGAAACCCTCGGCTTCGCACTGCGTGCACAGCATGCCATTGGAGGCGTACAGGCCCATCAGCGCGGTGTTGGTGTCAGGCGCGATCTGGGTGGCGACGGTCACGGTGTGCGAATCGCCCGGCAGAGTGATCACAAGGTCAGGCCCATCCATCTCCCAAACATCGCTGGCCTCACCGTCGACCGCCACGCCCACAGGCGTCAGGCCATCGCCGTTCAAGCGAAGCTCAGGCGAGGGCGCGGCTTTTGGGTTGCGGGCCACGTTCAAGGTGGCGGTGACCTTGGTCTGCTCGGTCCCCAACTCGAAACGCAGGGTCGTCTCTGGCACCAGCCAGGGATAGGGCTTGTAGTCTTCGCGCCGAATGATCGGCGGCTGCGCCGGTGTGGGAGTGTCGCTGGCGGTGATCGGGTCTGATGCAATATCCATGAGCCACGATTTAGATTGATTTCGGCCCGCGTCCAGCGGCACAGCCCCTAGATATGTCTCGATTGCTCATTTTCGGCCTTGGATACACCGCCAAGCGCATCGCCACCGCTATCGAAGCACGCGGCTGGAGCCTTACGGCCACGGGCCGCTCCGGTGATCTCGATTTTGATGATGCAGGCGCTGTGGCGCGGGCGATGGATGATGCCAGCCATGTCCTTTCATCGGTCCCTCCAGACCGCGCGTCGGGCGGTGACCCTGTTCTCACGTCCTATGGCAAAGCGCTTGAGGGGCGCGCTCTGTTCTACCTATCCTCCACCGGTGTCTATGGCGATGCGGGCGGGGCGTGGGTCGACGAAAGCGCGCCAACGGTTGCGCAAACGGGGGCCGGACGCCGCAACGCGCGCGCGGAAGCTGACAAGGCCTGGCTCGAACTGGGCGCGCGCAGCTTCCGCCTTCCCGGGATTTACGGACCCGGTCGCAGCGCGCTGGACCGGGTGCGCGATGGCCGGGCGCGGCGGATCGATGTGCCGGGTCAAGTCTTCAGCCGCGTCCATGTCGACGATATCGTGAGCGGAGTGGTCGCCGCTCTGGCGCAAGACGCGCCGCCCGGGGCCTACAATCTGGGCGATGATTGGCCCGCCAGCGGCAACGCGGTGACCGAGCACGCTTGTCAGCTTCTGGGGATCACGCCGCCGCCTCTCGAAACGCTCGAACAGGCCAGCCTGTCCGAAATGGCGCGCGGCTTCTACGCCGAGAACCGACGCGTCGCGAACGGTAAGGCCAAGCGGGTTCTGGGGTGGAAGCCCGCTTACCCGACCTATTTCGAGGGGCTGTCAGCCTTGCTTTGACCGCAGAGCCAGCACCATGCCTAGAACCGCCAAGCCCATCCCGCTCGCGGTGAGCCAAGTCCAGCGGTAATCCTCGAACACGGTAGAGAGCAGCATCGCCACCGAGATTGTCAGAATCGAATTGTAGGCCGTGCGCCCTGCGCCAATCTCGCGCACCAGATTGTAATGCAGCGGGAAGGTCACCACCGATCCGATCAGCGCCAGATAGACGATGCCCGCCCAATATTCGCCGCTCGTTGGCAGTGGCGGTGGCCCGGCGGTGAGCGCAGCAAATCCGAGATCAAAAACGGTCCCATAGAGCATGGCCCAAGCGAGCAGGCTTACCATCGGCACCGCGCGCCCAACCTCGTTGGCCTGGACGACATTCGCAAAGGACGCAGCCAGGATGCCCAGCATTGCCAGCACAATACCAAGCCCCACATTGCCGCCGATCACGCCCGCTTGCGGGTTGGCCTGCCATTCATGGAACAGCAGAAAGGAAACTCCGACAATCGCGATCGCGCTGCCCAGCACGAAGCCGCCATGCGCGCGTTCGCCCAAGAAGAACCGCGCCAGGATCGCGTTGGGCACCATCAACAGGCCGAACATCATCGCAACGATCCCGGAGGTGACGTAGAGCTCGGCGTGATAGACAAACAGGAAATTGCCGCTGAACTGGAACAGTCCGACCAGAGCGGCGAGACGGTGCTCCGGCGCGGACAGGTTGAGCCGCCGCTTCATCAACGCGGCCACCAGAAACAGCGCCGGGGTCGCGAGCGCAAAGCGGTAGAACACCGACCAAGCCGCAGGCACGCCGCCAATCTGGCCGGTGATCACAAGCCACGTCGAGCCCCAGATCGAACCGGTGATTATAAAAGGCAGGATGACACGCAGGCGCAGCATCCCGGCGGATGGCTCGCTCATAGGCTTGCGAGCGCCTTGCCCAGCGCGATGGCATCCTCGTCGCGGGTATTCCAGGCGGAGACGAACCGCGCTGCATCCTCGCCCCAGTCGTAGAATTCAAAGCCTTTGGCACGCAGCGCCTCGCGCTCAGCGGCGGTTAGGCGCACGAACAGCTCATTGGCTTCCACGGCGTGCATCAGGCGGCCCTCGCACCCTTTTGCAATCTCCTGCGCCGCCGCATTGGCGTGGATGGCGTTGGCAAACCACACATCGCCTTCGAGCATGCCGAGGATCTGCGCGGCGAGGTAGCGCCCTTTGCACTGCAGGTGCCCAGCGCGTTTGCGACGATAGCGCACATGATTGGTGGCTTGCGGATCAAACAAGATGATGGCTTCCCCGCTCATCCCCCCGTTCTTGATGAAGCCGAACGCAAGGCTGTCGACTGGGCCGGCCGCTTTGCGCGCCGCTTCCTGCGCGCTGCCACCCAGAAACGCGGCGGAATTGGCAAAGCGCGCGCCGTCCATATGCAGGCCAAGCCGGCGCTCCTTGGCGAAGGCGCCCAGCGCCTCAAGCTCATCGGGTGTGTAGGTCCGGCCATACTCCGACGCCTGCGTGATCGAAATTGCGTGCGGCTGCACTTGGTGCACATCATCGCGGATCGGGTCGATGGCGGCAGCGATGTTGCCCTGCGTCAGCTTCGCGCCATCACCCTTTGTGTGCATCAGCTTGGCGCCGTGAAGGTAGAAACCCGGCGCGCCGCCCTCGTCGACTTCGATGTGCGATTCCTCGTGGCACACCACACCGCCATGGGGCGCGCACATCGTCCCCAACGCCAGGCAATTGGCCGCCGTTCCGGTGGCCACCCACAGCGCTGCGCATTCGCGCCCGAACAGATCGGAAAACCGCTCATCCAGCTGCGCCGAGAGCGCATCGCCATCATAGGGGTTGTCAGCATTGTCAGCGGCGCGCATGGCATCCCACACAGCGGGGTGGACGCGGGCGGCGTTGTCGGAGAGGAACTTGGTCATGGTGCAAGTGCCTCTACCCGCGCTGCGCCTGATAGCAAGCCGGAGACGCAAGGGTGGCACACAGCAATTCAGTAACGATCACTCATGAAACCAGAGGCGATGGCGGTCGATACGTCGCGCGCCTTACAGGCGAAACTCATACCGGCCACCTTGACTGGGAACCGGCGGGTGTGGCGGACGTGCGGATTGCGACCCACACGATTGTCCCTCCCGAAATTGGCGGGCGAGGGATCGCGGCCAAGCTGGTTGACCGCCTGATCGAGGATGCGCGCGCGCACGGTTTCCGCGTGGTGCCGCAATGCTGGTACGTGGCCAAGAAGTTCGATGAGAACCCCGGCTGGGCCGATCTAAAGGCCGCGCTCTAACGTCAGGCGGCCAGCCGCTGGGCTTCGAGTTGCGAAAAGTCCGTCGCTGCAATCGTCTCGAGCACCTGGGCGCGCACCTCCCTTGCCCGCTCGACCGGAATGCCAGGCACGGAGAACTCTCCGCCCGCCATGCCCAGGTGGAGCGTGGCGTAACCCAGGCGACGGGCAAAGGGGCCCTGCGACACCTCCACCGAATGCAGCTTGACCCGCGTGGCGATGCGGGTGGTGGGCGCGAGCACACCGGCAACCGCGATAATCTGGCTGTCATCAAGCGCGTGCCGCTTGAACCTCCAGGAAACATAACTCGCCAAAGCGCGCACAGCGCCCAGCGCGAGCGGGATGGCGATCGCAAGGGGCACCCATTCCGGCGCGTTCAACCCCGTCACTATGCCCGCAATGAGCGTCGCGGCGGCAAACAGGGCCACATCGCTCAGGATCGAGACATTGCGATAGGCTTGAGTGGCAAGATGCCATTGTGCGTCGGGTTTGGGCTGATGGTAGCCAGCGGCCTCGACAATCGGATCAAGCTCGTCAAGCTTGGCAAAGGGGGCAACCACATGACTGGATGCGCCCGCATCCTGAGCAAGGCTCACGAATTTGAGGCTGTGCCAACCAAACCGGTAGCGGATGAAGCGCGTGCCGATCGTGATACCCTGCACGCGGTGGATCGGCATGACCACATCGGTGCGCGTAAAGAGACCCCGCCGCCGTCGAAACCCGCGGGCCGTGCGTTCCAATAGAAAACCCCATTCGCGCGCAAAAGTGCGGGCCAGACCCGTCGCGGAGCCAATGAGGAACACCGCAAAAAGCCCGGCCACCGCGCCCAAGGCCTGTGAATAGGCACCCAGTTCGAGCAGCCATCCGCCGCGTTCCTCGGCAAGGTCACGCCAGAAATCGACATCCCAGATCTCGAAATCGACGACATTGTCGACATACTGAAGAACACCGCCCAGCACGGCAAAGACCGCAAGGCTGAATTCAAAGACGCCAAACGTGAACAACCGCCGCGCATCCATGGCGAAGAGCGGGGTAGCCGCTTCTTCAACGGCGTGATCAGCGGCGGCCGGTTCGCCGCTGTACGCGCTAGCAACCTCCTGCTCATCGCGCCGCTCGCGCACCAAGCGCCGCATGAGTTCGCCTTCCTCCTGTGAGAGGTAGGCCAGCGAGAGCTCGTCTGCGCCGCCGGCCCCCGTCTCGAACTTGACCGAAACAAGACCCAGCAGACGCGGCAAAAGCGATTGTTCAAGACTGACGTCCTGGATGCGCTCATAGGGAACAGAGGTCGCTGAACGGCTAAAGACCCCGCTCTCCACGCGAATGTCCTCATCGCCAATGGTAAAAGTCCGGCGGCGCCAGCGCACATAGGCAACGCCGAGCGAAAACCCGACGATTGCGACACCGCCAAAGCCGAAGACCCACTGGAACATCGGTCCGTCGCGCAACGTGAAGATCGCGATGATAAGCGGGAAAACGAGCTGCCGCAGAATGCCGACCGCGTTGATCAGCAAGCCGATAGGCTTGGTGCGGTGGGCAATGCCGGGCGCCAGCGCCGCTATCTCGTTCACAGTGTGTCTCGCTTGATACGTTCCCGAATGGTCTCGCGCATGCTGATCGCGCGCTCATGTTTGAGACCGGGCAGCAGCACAGAGGCGTTGTGATTGCCCGCTGTGTGCAAGGTGAGCGTCGCGATCCCGAGCGCACGCTCAATCGGTCCCTGGTCGACATCGATGTGCTGAACCCGGCCAAAGGGCACCACCGTGTCCGAGTGCCACAGGACCCCGCGCACAACCCGCAGCCGATCCTCGCTCATGTCATAGCCGCGCGCTTGCCAGCGTCGGCTCGGATATCGGATCACGAAAACCAGGGCGAGGAAGACCACAAGACCGACAATCACGCCAAAGGGCACGGGGCTCTCACCCGACAGCGCGCCTTCCAGAACGAGCGCTCCAATGATGAAGGGGATTGAGGTCAGCGCCGCGTTGATGCGCAGAGCCGTGATGTAAGCGGGATCAACCTTGGTGAGTTCGCGATCATCCTCAAGCTCGCGCCCCAATGGGTCGGGCGTGGGCAAGGGGGTAGGCAAGGGGGTGTGCGGGGTGGAAGGCGAAGCCGTTGTGTCCATGTGACTTAGATGAGCAACACAGCGACCCTGCGCAAGCCCTTATCGCAGCCTGATCCAGAATGCGTGCATCAGCGACGCTGGTTGAACCGGCGCCCCACCATAGCCGCAGCGATATTGGTCTTCTGAACGTCGATCGCGCCCCCGGCGATGCCCCAGGCGTAGGCGTCGCGCAGGCGCTGCTCCATGCCATAGTCCTTGTGATAGCCGTAACCGCCCATCACCTGCATGCCGAGCGCGGTCACCTCGCGCACGATTTCGTTGGCGTAGCATTTGGCGAGGCTCGATTCGTAAACGGTGGGAAGACCATCGCTTTGCGCGTCGGCGTTGACGGCGGCGCGGTGGATGAGAAGACGCGCGGCATCCACCTTCATCGCCATGTCCGCCAGCTTCATCTGCACCGCCTGGAAATCGACGATGGGTTTGCCGAAAGCCTTGCGCTCCTGCGTGTATTCCAGCGCCTGCTCAAGCGCGGCTGCGGCCACAGCCAATGCCTGCGTCGCGTTGCCGCAGCGCTCAAGGCCAAAGGCGCTCATCAATTTGCCAAAGCCGCCCGCGCCAATGATGACGTTTTCGCCCGGCACTTTCACATCCTCGATCGCAAAGTCGGCGGTGGGGATGCCGCGAAAGCCCATCAGCTCCTCGCGCTTGCCGAAAGCCATGCCTTCCATATCGCGCTCAAGAAGGATCGCCCCGATCCCCTTAGCGCCCGGATCATCGGAAAACCGGCAATAAGTGACGTAATAGTCGGAGTGCCCGCCCCCGCTGGTCCAGCGCTTATAGCCGTTGACGACGTAGCCGTTCCCATCCTGCACCGCCTTTGTGGTGAGATCGGTCAGCGCCGTCCCCGCATCAGGCTCTGACATTGAGACTGCGACGATCTTTTCGCCCGTGATGACCTCGGGAAGCACGCGGGCCTTCATGTCCTCGCTTCCGAACTTCTCTATCGTGCGCACCGGGCCGGTCAGCGCTTCGAACACAGGAAACGCCACGGCGTTCGATACCTGCGCAAACTCTTCTAGAACCAACAACGCCTCAAGGTGGCCCAAACCAAGCCCGCCATATTCCTCGGGAAGATTGACGCCAAGAAAGCCCATTTCCCCGTAGCTCCGCAACATGTCGTGCGGAACGGGATAGTCCTTTTCTTCCATGTCACGCGCCAGCGCTGGCAATTCGGCGCGGGCGAATTTGCGCGCGGTTTCCTGAAGCTCGCGCTGCTCGTCGGTCAGTTGAAAGTGCATGGGGCCGTGATACAGCGTGCGCTCATGAAGTCACGCCCCCACACAGCGCCACACATATGAGGCTGCTCGGCGCCATCCTCGCCGGCGGCAACGCACGGCGTTTCGGGAGCGACAAGGCCAGCGCCAAGTGGAACGGCAAGCCGCTCATGGACTGGGTGGCTCAAGCTCTTGTTGCGCAGTGTGAGAGTGTGGCGCTGTGCGGTCGCGTGGCGCCCGGCTTTCTCTCCCTACCCGACACCCCGCACGATGGCCTCGGCCCGCTGGGCGGGCTGAACGCGGCGCTTTCCTATGCGTCCTTGCATGGCTTTACCCATGTTCTGAGCGCAGGCGTTGATGCGCCCAACCTTCCCGTCGATTTGAAAGACGCGCTGGCCGGCGAAGGCGCAGCGATCGTCGACAGCCAGCCCGTCGTTGGCCTGTGGCCGTCCTCAATCCTGGCCGAGCTTGACGCCTATATCTCGCAAGATGGGCGGGCGCTCTATGGTTTTGCAAACCGCATCGGCGCGCGGCGAATCACGCTCGCGACGCCGCTCATGAATGTGAACCGGCCCGATGATCTGGCGCCCTGAGCCTTAGGGGGCCGCCGGTTCCCAAAGCTGGATCGGATTGCCCTCCGGATCGGCAAGCGTTGCAAATCGGCCGTTGGGATAGTCTTGCGGGTCGAGCGTAACGGCAACGCCGTCGGCCTCAAGCTGAGCCGCAAACGCGTCGAGATCGGCAACGCGCAGATTGAGCATCCAGCTCTTGCCCTCCGGGATCATCCCTTCAGCCTCGGCCGGCATAGGCGCAAGGATTGTGGGGCCGGCTTCCTGCACCCAGGGCTTGTCCTCATAGCTCGTTGGAACCGGGTTGATGCCAAGGTGCTTTTCGTACCAGGCGGAAAGAGCGGCTGGATCCGCGGCTCGCACAAAGAGCCCGCCGATGCCAAGAGCGGTTTGTCGTGTCATGGTTGTGTCTCCACGTTTGTCGCCCGCTGGTTCTTGCGCCAACAAGGGCGCGGCCAAGAGCCCCAAGGATAGAATTGCCGGAATTGTCCAATTCGATTGTCGCATAAGACCGTCCTCTTGAGTCGACAGATATCCCATCGGCAGGCCAGAAACAACGTATCTTTGGACAAAGAAAGCCGCTGCATCATCGCTTGGGCTTGGGAAATGGTGCGGGTGGCGGGACTCGAACCCGCACGAGCAAAGCTCAGGGGATTTTAAGTCCCCGGCGTCTACCATTCCGCCACACCCGCCGCGTGCCCGCGATAGCCATCAAGCACCCGCGCGACAACTCACCAGCGCATTGTCAATCAGACCATGGCTCTTGCCAGAGCGGACGTCGCGCTCCATTTGCATCGTTTGGTCAGGGCAAGCGAAGGAAATTGGCATGGCAGGCGAGAGCGCGGGCGAAGTCCTTCAGACAATCCAGCCCGCGATCACTCTGCTGGGCCTTGGGATCGGCGCAGCGCTGGTCAGCCGGGCCTGTCGGTTGAATCCGATCGTTGGCTATCTGGGCCTTGGCCTTGGACTTTCGATCCTTGGGTTCAAACAGGACTTCAGCGGGCCCGTCGTGGCGACCATGGCCGAAGCGGGGGTGATGTTCCTGCTTTTCAACCTGGGTCTCCATTTCTCGCTCGGGCGAATATGGGCGGAAAAAGGCAACATCTTCGGCTTTGGCAGTTTGCAGATGCTGGTGGCAGGCGGAGCCTTTGCGCTTCTCTTCCTGGCTCTGGGACTGCCGCCGGCCTTTGCGATCATTGGTGGCTTTGCCATGGGC
This sequence comes from Pseudomonadota bacterium, assembly GCA_039815865.1. Lineage (GTDB taxonomy): Bacteria > Pseudomonadota > Alphaproteobacteria > Sphingomonadales > Sphingomonadaceae > Erythrobacter. Next base: position 27,821 of record JBCBYM010000005.1, on the reverse strand, counting down.
TTGTCTTCGACAGCTGTCGTTATCGGGCTAGTGCGAGAGAGGCATCAGGAAGACTGCCCTGTTGGCCGAGCGGCGCAATCGATCCTTATCTTTCAAGACATCGCTGCAATCCTGCTGCTGGTGGCCGCCGGAGCGCTTGCGGAAGGCGGGGCGATCGCGCCTGCGCTGGGCCTTGCAGGGCTCAAGGCGCTCGCGGCCTTCGTGATTGCCGTGCTGTTCTCGCGCTTCCTAACTCGGCCGCTGTTCCGGCTGATCGCGCAAGCGGGGAGCAGCGAAGTTTACACCGCCACCGCTCTTTTTATCGCTTTGGCGGCGGGCTGGGCCACCGGCGTGGTCGGGTTATCGCTTACCCTGGGAGCGTTTCTGGGCGGGATGGCGGTCGCCGATTCGCGCTATCGCATCATGGTGCAAACCGAAATTGACGCGTTTCGCGGGCTGTTCCTCAGCTTCTTCTTCATCTCGGTTGGGCTCAGCATCGATCCCGTGCTGCTGGGTGAGAACTGGCTGCTCGTTATCGCCGCCGCGATTGCTCTGATCGTTCTGAAGTGCGGCTTCAATGTGCTGGCGGGCCTTGCCAATCGCTGGTCCGTACCCGGTTCGATCCAACTCGGCTTTCTGCTGGGACAGGGCAGCGAATTTGCGCTTGTGCTGTTCGCCTTGCCCGCGCTTGCGGGGCTCGTCGAACCGCGCCTGATTGCCGTCCTGGTGACCGCGATCGCAATAAGCCTCGCGATCACCCCGATTGTCTCAAACATCGGGCGCAAGCTGGCGGGCAAACTGCGCCGCGGACCACCCGATCAAAAGCTTGCCGGAGACAACGCACCGGTCGTTATCATCGGGCTGGGCGGTACGGGCCGCGCGGTGGCCGATGCGCTGACTTACAATGAGATTGAGTATGTCGGGCTTGAGCGCAGCTCAAGCGCCTTTGAGACCGCGCTAGCTGACGGTTATAACGTGCTGCAAGCCAATCCAGCTGACCCGCGCAGCTGGGACGCGCTGAGCATGGAAGCGCGCAAAGTTCTCGTCATCGCGACCGGGAATGTCTCTATTTCCCGAGAGCTTACGCCGCTTGTCCAGGAACGCCTCCCCAGTGTTGCGCGAATTCTCGCGGTGCCAAGCGCCAACGAAATCGAAGAGTTCGACGCGCTTGGCATGGTGCCGGTGGACATGAGCGTATCGGGCGGAACCGAGCGCATTATCGAAGCGGTATTTGCAAGCCTGGGTCATGAGCGTCGCTTGCCAGTCCCCAACCTTGCAAGCGACGAAGAGATCGCGCTCGAATACGCCTGAGCGCGCGACGCGCGCAAAGCACTCGAACGCTGATCGGTCAAGCGAGGGCTAAAGCCCGGTCACCCCTCGTTGAGACGCTCGCGGATTTCTTTGCCGGCCTTGAAATAGGGCACGCGCTTGGCGGGTACGCTGACCGCTTCGCCAGTGCGCGGATTGCGGCCAGTGCGCGCTTCACGCTCTCGCGTTGAGAAGGCGCCAAAGCCGCGCAATTCAACGCGGCCGCCTTCCGCCAGACGGCGTGCAATTTCATCAAAAAAGACATCGACGACTTGCTCGATTTCCTCAGCGCGAAGTTCCGGATTGCCTTTATGCAATTCGGCAAGCAGTTCGGACCGGATCATAGAGATCTCCCGATACGGGCTCGCAACGCTTCCCCCGCGCACAAGCCTCACTCACATACGAGGCACACGCAAAGTGATGCCCCAGCCCCACACCGCTCTGACCCGAAGAGCTGGTAATGGGCATTCTGTGCCAGACTCATGCGCATTGAGCAAGCAATCGTGCCGATTTTTGCACTCGGCTCAGAGCGTTGGAGAGATAAGAGCGCTCAGCTGCGCTCGAGCAATTGCACCGGGTCGAGGCCAAGACGCTCCATCCGGGTGCGGATTTCTGGCCATTCCTCGCTCAGGAACTGCTCACGCTCACGCGCCCGAAGCGCATTGGCCGCGCCTTTGACCACGTACATGCCAACACCGCGCTGCACCTCAACAAGGCCATCGTTCTGGAACTGCTGATAGGCCTTTGCCACAGTGAGCGGATTGGCGCCCTGCTCCGCCGCCAGCGCGCGCACCGATGGCAACATGGCGCCTTCGGGATAGACCCCCTCAATGATGGCCGCCGCGATTTGGTCGCGCAGCTTGAGGTACACTGGCCGGGTCGGATTGGTGGTGGTTGAGCTCATGGCTGGATCCTCGGTTGGGTGATGCAGTGCCATAATACAGCCACGCGCGTCAAGGGTCGCTCGTCGAGCTGCTTGGCTTGATTGGCTGTAACAAACACTTCACAGACCGGATTTGCTTGTTAGGGTGCAGGTGAAGCTCGTCAGGGCAGCACTTCGGGGATGCGTGTCCGTCACGGCGCGCGACGCAAACTGGGATAATCGTACACTATGGTTGAAGGCTTTCTCTTCACATTCGACAGCACGTTCGAGATGTGGACGTTCCGCATTGCAGCGTTCGTGCTGGCAGGGTTTCTGCTTGGCGGACTTGCGCTGATCACCCGGCCAGAGCCGGAGGTGGTCGGCCACCCCAAAGGCCTTTTCGTACTTTTCCTCGCGGAGATGTGGGAACGCTTCTCCTATTACGGGATGCGCGCGCTCCTGATTTTTTACCTGATCCAGCACTGGGCGTTCTCGAAAGCGGAGAGTTCAGTGATCTATGGCGCTTACACTGCTCTGGTTTATATTACTCCTGTGATTGGCGGCTATCTGGCTGATCGATATCTGGGACAGCGTAAGGCTGTGCTGTTCGGAGCGGTCCTGCTGACGCTGGGCCATTTCTGCATGGCGTTCGAAGGTGATGGCGGGCAATCTGATCCGATGATCAATGTCTTCTGGCTGGCGTTGGCGCTGATCATTGTTGGTTCGGGCTTTTTGAAGGCGAACATATCGGTGATCGTCGGCCAGCTCTATTCGCGGACCGATATCCGCCGCGATCCGGCTTACACAATCTTCTATATGGGCATCAATGTGGGCGCTGCGACGGCGTCGATCATCTGTGGCTATCTAGGCCAGACCGTGGGCTGGGAATATGGCTTTGGTCTGGCCGGTTTCGGCATGTTGATCGGGCTGGTCTTTTTCGTGCTCGGCAAGCCGCTGCTCAGGGGCAAAGGCGAAAGCCCCAACCCTCAGAAAATTGCCGGGGGACGGGAATTCATATTCTATGGCATCGGTGTTGCGCTGGTGGGGGTATGCTGGCTGTTGATACAGTATCAGCAGCTGGTGGGCTGGCTTTTGGCGCTGTTCGGTGTGTGCCTTGTGGTTGGCATAATCTTCTACACTCTGTTCAAGCTTTTCGGCGGGCGCGGCGCTGCCAACGCAAAAGTCTCTCAAATGGCCACACTGGGCGCTGGTTTCGTCATCTTTGCGAGCTTTTTGCTGGCGGCGATAAACGGGCTTAGCGGCGATGCGCTGCTGGGTGTGGTCAACACGCCAGTCGGGCTTAATCTGCCGTTGCTGGACCCGATCATTCTGCCACTCTGGGGGATTTTCGCGCTGGCAGGCGTTTTGGGCGTGCTTTACATAATGGTGCAGCAGGTGGTGACGATCCCGTTTGAGGAACGCGACCGGATTATCGCGGCTCTGTTCCTGATATTTGTATCAATCATCTTCTGGGCCTTGTTCGAACAGGCCGGTTCATCGCTCAACCTGTTCACTGATGAATTTGTCGATCGTCAGGGCGTTGATGCGTCAATGTTCCAATCGATCAACGCAATTTACATCATCCTCTTGGCGCCGGTCTTTGCGGTCATCTGGCAGACGATGGGCCGCGCGGGTGCGGAACCTTCGACGCCGATGAAGTTTGGCCTGGGAGTTGTGCAGGTTGGTCTGGGCTTTCTGGTCCTGGTCTGGGGCGCTGAAAACTTCAGCGTCACACAAATGCGCGAAGTCGATGGCCAGATGGTCGAAGTGGCGCTGATCCCAGTCGTCTTCATCTTCCTGATCTATCTCTTGCATACGACTGGCGAGCTTTGCCTTTCCCCGGTCGGCCTGTCGGCTATGAACCGACTGGCTCCCGCACATATGGCCTCGCTCATCATGGGCACTTGGTTTTTTGCCTCGGCAACGGGCAATTTCGCAGCTGGCCTTATCGCAGCGGCTACCGGGGCAGAAGGTGTAGGAGAGGGAAGTGGGCGGGAAGTCGTGCTCGATGTCTACTGGACTGTGGGGCTTGTCGCCCTCGGTATCGGCCTTGTGGTCATGCTTGTCAGCCCGCTGATCAAGCGGCTGATGCATCTCGACACACTGGAAGACGACACCGTCGACGACGATCTGCTCGGCCAGAGCGAGATTGGTGAGCCTCAGGCAGCCGGTATTCGCCCGGCGACCCGTCCAGCCGAGTAATCGGCAAATTGCCACTAGGCCGTTGCGCGCCCCGGCCCGTTCACGCGGTCCGGGGCGTTGTTTTTTGAAGAAGGGTCAGTCCGCGCTTTGGGAGAGCGCGCTTTGGGCCAGCGCGTCCTGCGGCCATTGGCCTCGTGGCTCGCCCTCATCAAACAGGTGCTGAGCGCCCCAGTCCGCCATTTCCTTGTAGAGCGGCACCAGCGCTTCGCCGGCGGGCGTCAGGAGATAACGCGCACGCTTGCCCTCAGGTGGCTCGCGCCGAATCAGGCCCGCCTCTTGCAGGATTTCCAGCCGTGAGGTGAGCGCGGCGCGGTTAATCCCCATGCGCTCAACAAATTGCTCAAACCGGTCCGCTCCCAGAAACGCCTCGCGCAGGATCATTATGACCCAGCGATCACCCAGCACGCGCGCAGCGCGGCCGATGGGGCACGGAGAGCGAGAGGCGCGGTAGGACTTCATGACGCAATCCTCATAGGCCAATCGCACCTCGGTCTGCAAATCAGACTTGAAGAAAGGGGAGTCGGCAATCATAAGTCTGGGTTACAGACTAAAGGAGACCGCCATGCCATCCTCGCGTTTTGACAGCCCCGAAGCCTCGCTCGACTACATGAAGCGCGTCGCGGTGAAGGGGTCAGGCTTTAGCAACTGGCTCAGCGTCGAGCCGCTCAAGGTGTGGCAGGGCGAAGCGGAGCTGCTTCTTGAACTGCGCCCCGAGATGACTCAGCATCACGGCTTTGCGCACGGAGCGATTGTCGGCCTGATGGCGGACAACGCCTGCGCCTGGGCAGGCGCATCGGTTGTCGGCGACGTGGTGACAGGAAGCTACACGATCAATTTCCTGAGGCCCGCGCAAGGCGATCGCTTGCGCGCGCACGGTCAAGTGATCAAACCCGGCAAGCGCCAGGTCGTGGTGCGCTCGGACGTTTACGCGGAAAGCGACAACGCCAAGCCGGTCCACGTCGCGAGCGCGCAGGCCACCATCATTCCAACAGGCCTCGACCGCTAGATTTTCTGATCAGCGCTGATACGTTCACCCGCAAAGGGAGAGGGATCATGCTGGAACTCATCGCGGCCAACACCGCCTTTGTGGGCACGCACTTTGCCATGTCGCACCCCTTGCGACCGGCCATGGCCAAGGCGTTGGGTGCCGCCGGGTTTCAGGTCGTCTATTCGCTGGTGAGCTTTGCAACGCTTGGATGGGTGTATCTGGCCTTTCAAAAAGCGGCGCCAGCGGATCTGAGTGGCTCGGGCGAGGCCGGCTGGATCCTTGCGACCGTTCTGACCCTTCCCGCTATGGTCCTTTTCGCCGGCTCGTTGTTTGGCAATCCAGCGCTTCCCACCCCCATGGCGCCGGATCAGGCGCGCGCTGAGCCTGCCGGGGTCTTCACCATAACGCGCCATCCGATGATGTGGGGGTTTGGCCTCTGGGCTCTGTCGCACCTCGTGCTGTTCTGGAGCACAAGAACAATGATCACCGCCTTTGCGATGGGCTTTCTGGCGCTGGTTGGCGCGCATATGCAAGATCGCAAGAAGCGCGAGCTGATGGGCGAAGCGTGGGAGCAATGGGAAAGCCGCACCAGTTATTGGCCACGCCTTGCTGGTTTTGCCAGCGCGGGAACAGTGCCTTGGGCACTGGGCCTTGCGCTGTTTGCAGGCTTGAGCTGGCTGCACTGGCCCTTGGGAGGGATCCCAGCGGGTATCTGGCGGTGGATTGGGGTCTAGAGGCCCTGTCCGGCTAGCCACTCTGACTGAGCAACCTGAACCTTTGGGTCAAACGACAGGTCGTGCTCAGCCCCATCAAAGCTTTGGAACCGGGCGCTTGCTCCTGCCTCACTCAAGGCGCGGCCATGCGCGACCGGGATAACAGTGTCGCTGGTGCCGTGCTGAATGAGAACAGGCATGCCCACCTGGGTGAGTTTGGCGCGATTGTCGAAAGTTTCGCTGATTAACAGGCTCATTGGGAAGATCGGCATTTTCTGCGCCAGCAAGTCGGGAATAGAGGTGAAGGGCGCGACAAGGATCAAGGCCGCTGCGTCAAATTCGCTCGCCATGTTGACGGCAGTCCCTGTTCCGATCGAGTGTCCTTTAAGGACAATCCGCGCTGGCGTGATGGAGCGATCCTTCAAGAACGCCAGCGCCGCGCGCCCATCCTCGCGAAATCCGCTTTCGCTTGGCGTCCCCGGATTGCCGCCATAGCCGCGATATTCGACCAGCAGCACGCCGTAGCCTTGCTGAGCAAGGAGTTGGTTCTCAGCGGTCGCGCCGCTCAAATCCCCGCCATTGCCGTGAAAGTGCACCAGAGTGGGCTGATCCGCTTCGGGCGCGCGCCAATGCGCGGTGAGCGCGAGGCCATCTGCGGTCTGCAAAACCGCGGCCTCATAGCCCGGCGCCGGGGCGTGCACCTCCTGGGGAGCCGGGAAAATGAACTTGCCCTGCTGAAAGAAGATGATCGCCCCAAGCCCAGCGTAGATAATGGCGAGGAAGATCAAAACGCGCACCGCAATCGTCACCATCTTCACTCTCCTTTGAACTGGGCGGGCCGTCTATCAAGCAGCGCGGCCACGCCTTCTTCATGGTCCTTGGTCATGTGCATCATCGCTTGCGTGTTCGCGGCCAATTCCAGCGCGCTGTCGTAATTGATCTGCTGACCCTGCCGCAGCAACATCTTCGCCTGCCTCAACGCGTGCGGGGGTTGTGCGGCGACCTTGTTCGCAAGCGCGTGCGCCTCTTGCATGAGATCTTCGGGGGCCGTGACGCGGCTCACCAGGCCCCATTCGAGCGCCGTGGCCGCGTCAATGACATCGCCCGTGTAAAACAGCTCCGCGGCGCGCGCCGGACCGATGACACGCGGCAGGATCCATGTTCCCCCATCGCCCGGAATGATACCAAGCTTGAGAAAGGTGACGCCGAACTTTGCCGTTTCGCTCGCAATTCGCATATCCGCCAGGCACGCCACATCGCAGCCAAGCCCGATCGCCGGACCGTTGACAGCGGCAATCATAGGCACGCGCAAACTGTAGAGCGCGCGCAGCATGATATGGATGTTCTCGCGGTAGCCATCCGAGATGGCAGGGGGCGTGCCCCCGAACGTTCCAGACTTATCGCGCATCGCCTTGACGTCGCCTCCGGCCGAAAAGGCTCGCCCGGCGCCGGTCAGAACCACGCAGCGGACATCCAGGTCTCGATTAATCTCAGCGCAGATGCGAGCAAACGCATCGCCATCGCCTGGATTGCCCAGTGGGTTCATAATGTCGGGACGATTAATGGTGATCCGCGCGACACTTCCATCACGCTCTATGTCGAGAAACGCCATGCCGCCTTCCTACGGCACTGGTGCTAGGACGGAAGAGGACAAATGGTACTGATCTGTATCTTTTGAAAAAAACCGATTGGCGCGCGCGGCTCAAAGAGGCAGATTGTAAAGACAAGGAATTACAAGCGGACATAAGCAGAGCGAATCGCCGAATCGAGGCGGTCCGTGCGTATGGAAGGAAGGGAATGCCGAACGCTGCCCTTATTGCTCTGACATCACCGCTGCTTCTGGGCGAGGTTCCCGAAGCGGCGCTTGGTTCGCACGAGGCTCCGCGCATTGCTGTGGACTCGGTCATTGCGTTTGGCCCTAACGGTGTAACCGCCCCAGGCGGTGTCGGCCTTCTCAGCCTCGAGTGGTCGCTGGTTGCCTCGCAATCTCAGCCGGGTCCACAAGAGTCGCCAGAAAGCGAAGACGGCGATGGTCAGGACGAGGGCAATCGCATCATCGTCTCCGGGGAATATGGCCCGCCCGAGACCGATCCGATGGAACGGGTGAACGAGGAAAGCTACCGCATCACCCAGCAGCTTGACGAGGTGTTCGTCGAGCCCGTCGCTTACGCCTATCGCGACGGTCTGCCAGGCCCCTTGCGCGATGGCCTTGGCAATGTCGTGCGCAATCTGGGCGAACCCAACAACGCGCTCAACTTCCTCCTGCAAGGCAAGTTTGGCAAGACCTTCGAGACGCTGGGGCGTTTGCTGATCAACTCAACCCTTGGCCTTGGTGGGCTGATTGACCTGGCGGAAAAGCCCGGCATTGGCTTGCCCTACCGGCGCAATGGCTTTGGCAACACACTTGGTTTTTACGGTGTGGGCTCCGGGCCCTACCTCTACCTACCTGTGACAGGTGCGACATCGGCGCGAGATCTGGTGGGCAGCGGACTTGACCAGCTGTTTTTGCCGGTGGCTGTGGGCAAGCCGTTCACTGAGCCCGAATTCACCGTTCCCTACTTCGTGATCAACTCACTCGATTCGCGCCTTGAGGTGGATGAGGAGCTGGAACGGATTGGCGATACGCTCAACCCCTATGCCGCGCGCCGCGACACCTATCTTTACCGCCGCGAAAAAGCGATTGCCGAGCTGAAGGGCGAAGAACCGCCCGAACCTCCGCTGATCCTTGAAGAGGTTGAAGGCACGGGCGACTTTTCAGAGCCGCCCACAGAAACAGAACCCACCGGCGCGGCAAACACTCCGATCGAACAGCCCCAAATGGCTGTGATCATCACCAAGCCGCGCTGATTGATCTTTGCCTAATCGGCTTCACCGGGGGTCGGGAACACCACCGGTTTGATCTTGGGAGGTGGCGGGTACCGTCGCGCCCCGTCCTGCCCCGCGTCTGGCGCTTGCGGCCTGACTTCGTTCCACCAATAGCCACCCCCGAGGAGCGCCGCCATCATGACCGCCGCGATGATCCCGATCAAAAGGGTTCGCCGCCAATGATCGGGGTCGCGCCAGAGTGGGGTTGCCATAGGCGGGAAGTGGGCCTCATATCCGGCCGGGGCGGACGCGGCAGCAACAGGCGGGAGCGATCGCAAATGAGCCTCATAAGCTCTTTCGATACGCCTTTTAGCGTCGGCGCAGCGAAAAGTGCTGCCAGTCTCAGCGACGACACACCGGCCTTTGCCTCGGTTAGCTTCGACATCCACGTCGACCTGGATTGAGCCACTCGCATCGGCCTTGCCTGCGAACAGAGCGAAGGTCCGCTCGCCGGTCCATTTGACATCGGCTTCGAAGAAGTAAGGCAGCGAGAAAAGGTGCCTGTCGCGCTGTGCGAGGTAGACGCTGACCTGTTCCCACCATTCGCCATTACGCCTTTCCTCGGGGGCGAACACAATGCGGACAAAGCCGTCTGGGGAGAGTTCGTAGCGAACGCCCCTCTCAAGCTCCCCGGTGGCTGACGGTGGGAGGAATTTGCCTTCCTCCTCGGCCATTAGGCCCGCGCTTCCTCGGCATCTTTCTCTTCAACCACGGTCGAATTGTGCTTGAGAGCGGAGAGGACCTTTTCGACGATGGCATCGGCATCAAGGCCAGCCAGCGCATATTGCTTGTCGGGCGCGTCCTGATCAATGAATATGTCGGGCAGACGCATCGTGCGCACTTTCAGCCCCTCATCGGTCAGACCTTCATCCGTGGCATAGGTGAGCACATGCGCGCCAAGACCACCGATTGCGCCCTCCTCGATAGTGATGACCACTTCGTGCGTTCTCATCAGACGCGCGATCAGATCTTCATCAAGCGGCTTGGCAAAGCGCATGTCAGCGACCGTGGTGGACAGCCCCTTGGCCTCCAACTGATCGGCGGCTTTCTTCGCCTCTTCAAGCCGCGCCCCGAGTGAAAGGATGGCGACCTTGCTGCCTTCGCGCACCACGCGGCCTTTGCCGATTTCCAGCTTCTCCAGAATGTCCGGGATGGGCACGCCCGTGCCGCTGCCACGCGGATAGCGGAAGGCGATGGGGCCCTCGTCATACTCCGCCGCGGTGTAGGTCATGTTGGCGAGCTCGGCTTCATCGGCCGCGGCCATCACCACCATGTTGGGAAGCGTGGCCAGATAGGTGATGTCGAACGAGCCAGCGTGGGTCGAACCGTCCGCGCCGACCAAGCCAGCGCGATCTATCGCGAAACGCACCGGCAGGTTCTGGATCGCCACATCGTGGACCACCTGGTCGTACGCGCGCTGCAGGAAGGTCGAGTAGATGGCCGCAAACGGACGCATACCCTGCGCAGCGAGGCCGGCGGCAAAGGTCACCCCGTGCTGTTCGGCGATGCCAACGTCAAAACTGCGTTCCGGATGCGCCTTGGCAAAGCGATCCACGCCTGTGCCCGAGGGCATCGCGGCGGTAATGGCGCAGATGCGCTTGTCCGTCTCAGCCAGCTTGGCGAGCGTGTCGCCAAAGACATTCTGGTAATTGGGCGGACCGCCGGGCGTGCCCTTGGCTTTCTCACCCGTGATCACGTTGAACTTGGGTACGCCGTGATATTTGTCCGCGCTGTTTTCAGCCGGAGCGTAGCCCTTGCCCTTTTCAGTCACAACATGGATCAGCACGGGGCCTTCCGATGTGTCGCGCACATTCTCAAGGACCGGGATCAGGTGGTCGAGGTTGTGTCCGTCGATCGGGCCGACATAATAGAAGCCCAGCTCTTCAAACAAGGTGCCGCCGGTCACCATACCGCGCGAATATTCCTCGGCCTTGCGCAGGCCTTCATGCATGCGGCGGCTCATCTTCTTGACCGCACGGCTGGCAAGGCTGCGGATGCCGAGATACTCGCTCGAGGACACCATGCGCGCCAGATAAGCCGAAAGACCGCCAACCGGCGGCGCGATCGACATGTCGTTATCGTTGAGGATCACAACAAGGCGATTGCCGGCCTGCTCAGCGTTGTTCATCGCTTCATAGGCCATGCCCGCGCTCATCGCGCCGTCGCCGATGACGGCAATGCCGCGACCGGGCTTGTCGTTTAGCTTGTTTGCAACAGCAAACCCCAACGCTGCCGAGATCGATGTCGAGGAGTGCGCGGCGCCGAAAGGATCATACTCGCTTTCTGCGCGCTTGGTGAAGCCCGAAAGCCCGCCGCCCTGACGCAGCGTGCGGATCCGATCGCGCCGGCCGGTGATGATCTTGTGCGGATAGCATTGGTGGCCGACATCCCAGATCAAGCGGTCGTCGGGCGTGTTGAAGACATAATGAAGAGCCACTGTAAGCTCGACAACGCCCAGACCCGAACCCAGGTGGCCGCCCGAAACGCTGACTGCATCGATCATTTCAGCGCGCAATTCATCCGAGAGTTGTCGGAGCTGTTCGGGCTTAAGATGGCGAAGTTCGTCAGGCGTCGGGACCTGATCCAGAAGCGGCGTTGCAGATGGCTTAGTCATAGCAGAATGCCTTACACCGTGGATGTCTAACTGTCGATGAACGCTTTACCGCACACAGATACCGCTTCACCGACGAATGCAGTGTATTGCCTGACACCAAGGAGTGTCAAGCGCGCTTAACGCGAGCGATTCGCAGCGACTCAAAAGCATGCCGTAGCGTCAGGGCGCCAATTGCGCGCCGCGATCCTCTGGGATGGAACGGGGCAGGCCGCTGCCCATGCCAAAAATGAAGCCCCCTTCATTGTCGCTCGTTGCCGGCGCGGTCCGCGTCATGCAGCCCGGCCCGACATAGGTGACGCTCTGCCCGTTATTGCCCACGACATTGATCTGTTCGCCAGCCTCCAAACAGATCTGAGTGTCCTCGGTCACCACGCTGCCGCGGGCAAACCGCTCGAGCACGCTGGGCGAGCCGCTGCGCACCCGGTAGATCGGCGGTGGAGGCGGTGGGGGCGGTGGGGGCATGGCCATCGGTTCGGCCATGACGGGCGGAGCGGACCGCGTGTCGGAGCCCTCCGACCCCGAACCGCCCGCGCAAGCCGAGAGCGCCAGCCCCAGCGCGCTGATCGAAGCTAGCCTTCCAGCCACGCCGGCCTCACTTTGTCGGCAAGACATACACTTCCCCTTTTCTGATCGCGTCCATTCGGGTCTCAAGCAACGCCACCGCCGGATCATCGCCACGCTCGCTCGTCAGCTTTTGCCAACGGTCCTTGGCGGTATCGTCTCCAATTTCGAGCGCTTCCACAACCCAATTCCATTTATCGGCAAAAGCGCGCTCGGCGGCGGGAAGCGGTTCGTAGAGCGAAACACCGGTGGCCACGCCGGACATGGCGATACGCCCAAGGCGCCGATAGGCAAAGCCAGGCGCCGCCTCGACGACATCACCCGAGACCAGAATCCCGCTTCCGATCTGCTTGTTCGCCGACTCAAGGCGGGCGGCGATGTTCATCGCATCCCCCATGGCGGTGTATTGCAACCGCGCTGTCCCTCCAAAATTGCCGACTATGACCGGCCCTTTGTGGATGCCGATTCGGGTGCGCCCAAAGGCTTCGCCATAACGTTCGCGCGTTCGCTCGGCCACGCGCGCGGCCTCCTCCTGCATGGCGAGCGCGCAGGCGACAGCTCTGGCCGCGTCGTCGTCATAACCAATCGGCGAGCCCCAGAACGCCACGATCGCATCACCCACGAACTTGTCGAGTGTGCCGCCATGGGCCAAGACAACGTCCGTCATCGCATCAAGATACATGTTCAGGATCGCAGCTGTTTCACGCGGCTCACGCCCGTGGCAAAAGCGAGTGTAGCCCTCCAGATCAGTGAACATCATCACCAGTTCGCGCTGTTCGCCCTGAAGCTGCAGCCGGTCCGGGTCTGCCAGAATCTGGCGCGCGACACTCTCGGGCACGTATCGGCCCAACGCGCCTTGCGCAAAGGCGCGTTCTTGCGATCGCTGGTCGCGCAAAGTGGACGCGCAGGCGAAATAGGCGACGACGCTCGCGGCAAGCAGGCCAAACAGAGGCATGCCCAAGATGTCGACACCCGCCCATTCCAAGCCAAACGGCAAAGCGGCAAGCCCTACGAACTGCAACGCGCCCGCGCTCAAGAGCAGGACGATCCTTTGCTCAATCATCGCTGTAGCCGCCGCCAGCGCGACAACCACCAGCGTCAAGACGCCAACACCAAGCCAGCCAAGCGGCGGTGGAAACTCATGGTTGAGCGCCTGGCGAACCATATGCGCGTGGACCGTCACGCCGGCCGCCCGGGGCGAGCGGCTTACGCGCGAGATCGGCGTTGCGAGTTTGTCCGCGTTGAACGTATCGGCACCGATCAGAACAATGCGGCCCTCAAGCGCGGGGTAGTAATCGCTCGCGAACAGATCGTCGGTGAGAAGATCGAGCGGAAAGCGCGGAAACATGCCCGAGGCGCTGTCAATATCGGTGCCCGCGCCCTCAAGCAGCTCGCGCGAGAGCACTCGGTATCGGATGCCCCCGTTATAGCTCTGGCTCTGAGGCGATGTGTCGGTGACCCCATAGGCAAAGAGCGGGGCAGCCCCCTCGCCTGTCGATGGCCAATGCCGCGCGATCCGCGCAGGGCCTGTTCCAATCGCGGGCGAGACTTTCCTGACGCCGCTCCCGTCCAACGCCTGCCAAAACTGGTTCTGATCAGTGCGCGCGGACGCATCGACTACCGGGCTCCAATGCACCGAGCGATCACCCTCGGGATCAGCGTAGACAACGTATATGGGCGACTTGACGGCCCGCAGCGCGGCAATCAGTCCAGGCAACTCATCGGTGGCCTGCACAAAGGCCATGTCGAGACCAATCGCGCGCGGCTTTGCGTTGTCGATCGACGTAAGGGCCTTGGCAAGAAGCGCGCGATCCACCGGGCTGGTCCTTTGCGTGTTGCGCGCGACCAGATCATCGTAAACCACAAGCGCGATGTCCGGATCATAGCCGCTGCGCTCGGCGATGGCGAATCGGTAGACATCGTGCAAGGTGCGCTCAAGCGAGGCGGCAAACCACACATGCGGCGTCAGAAATGGGAGGGCAACAGCCAGCGTAAGCAGCGCCGGAAATCGCCACTTCCAGCGATCCTTTCGATCAAGCCTTAACACCCATGCCCCCCAATCAAAGTCCGGGACCTATGTCAGGATTGGCGTTGTGTCACCGGGCGTCAAACGCACGATTGGCACACACCTCGGATTTCGAGCACCGGGCGATCGGCGCGAAAGTGCCTGCGATCCGCCAGCGCGCGCACGCTGCGGCTTACAGCGCCATCATCAACATGGATCGCTTCGCCGCACTCATCGCACACCAGGAAGATGCAATCGTGCTCTTGGCCCGGATGGCAATTCGCCAGATAGGCGTTCGAGCTTTCAACCCGCATCGCCAGGTTGTTGGCCACAAACAGATCGAGAATGCGGTAGATCGAGTTTGGCGCGACCCGCTTGCCTCGCGCGGCCGAAAGATTGTCGGCTATGTCATAGGCTGAAGCCGGGCGATCATGGCGCGCCAACTCGACAAACACGGCTTCGCGCATGGAGGTCCATTGCTCTCCATTGCCGGTAAGGGCGGCCCGCGCGGCCGCGGTCAGTGCGTCACCATCAAGGTGCGTATGCGGATGAATGGGCGTCGGTTCCATAGCTGCACTATAAGGCTCGCACGGCTCAACTTCCAGTCAGCTTGCGCGTCTTAAGCGCCGTCGCGCAGGAATTCGTCCCGATAGTCGCGCGGATACATCGCTTTGAGCGCGGCCACCTTGGGCTGATCGTAGCGCATGATGTAGCCGCTGTAGGGGTTCTTCACCATATAATCCTGGTGGTACCCTTCGGCAGGATAGAAGGTGCGGTGCTTCTCGATCTTGGTCACCACTGGTGCGTCCCAAAGCCCTGAGGCGTCCAGCTGCGCAAGATAGGCCTCGGCAACCGCCCGCTGTTCACCGTTGAGAGGGACAAGCGCCGAGCGGTAATGCGCGCCGACATCGGGGCCCTGGCGGTTGAGCTGGGTGGGATCGGTAACCACCGAGAAGAAGATGCGCAAAAGCTCATCATAGCGAACGATGTACGGGTCGTAGGTGATCATCACCGCTTCGGCGTGATTGGTCGTGCCCGTGATGATGGTGTTGTATTTCGCCGTACCGGCCGCGCCGCCATGGAAGCCCGAGACCGCCGACTTGACGCCTTTTACGTGGCTGAAGACGCCTTCAACGCCCCAGAAGCAGCCCCCGGCAAAGATCGCGGTCTTGAGCCCGGCGCCTTCTTTCGCGATCCGCTTGGACGCCGGCGCGGACACAACTCGCTCGGCCTGAGCGGGGGTGTTCAACCCGGACAATGCGAGCGTGGCGGCCGCAAGGCCAAGAGCGGTTCGAATGTAAGGAAGGCGCACGGGAACGGGTCCTTTAGTCAATTGGCTGGATCAAAAACTCAGGCGCGGGTTGAGGGGTTTGGGGCACTTCAGCGGCCTGAGCGGGCGGGGAGATCTGCTCAGCCCAGCTGTCCGCCGAAGCCGCGGCGACCAGCACGGTGCCAAGGGCAAATCCGAGGCCGATCTGGCGGTAGAGGTCAGAGGTGAAAAACGTCATCATGGGTCTCGCGGGGTCTTGCGTGGTGTCAATAGTCGCCGATTGGCTGCCTGGACTTTGCGCGAAGGTGAACAGAGCTCTCTTGCGACAATTCGTTACGTGGTCGCTCTTAGTTACGAACCAACGTGGAAAAAGTTGACCGCGGGCAACCAGCGGTTTCGCGTAAGACCGTGTTAGCGGCTCATAAGGTCGGCGGCGAAGCTCGTTATTTCAGAGGGTTACCTGTAGTCTCAGAACACACCCGAAGCCCGCGTCAATGCCGGAAGTGACGCATTGCGGTAAACACCATGGCAAGGCCCGCTTCGTCCGCCGCAGCGATGACCTCTTCATCGCGGATCGACCCGCCGGGCTGAATCACCGCAGTGGCGCCCGCTTCGGCGGCGGAAATCAAGCCGTCAGCAAAGGGGAAGAACGCATCCGAAGCGACCGCGCTGCCCACCGTGCGGGGCGTGCTCCACTCATAGGTCTGTGCCGCTTCCTTCGCCTTGATCGCGGCGATGCGAGCCGAATCGCGACGGTTCATCTGGCCCGCGCCTATGCCTGCGG
This sequence comes from Pseudomonadota bacterium, assembly GCA_039815865.1. Classification (GTDB taxonomy): domain Bacteria; phylum Pseudomonadota; class Alphaproteobacteria; order Sphingomonadales; family Sphingomonadaceae; genus Erythrobacter. The sequence continues at coordinate 11,670 of JBCBYM010000005.1, read as the reverse complement.
TCGCGCCGTCCTTGGCGTAGACAATCGCGTTCGATTTGACATGCCGCGCTACGGTCCATGCAAACAGGCAATCCTTGAGCTCTTGGGGTGTCGGCGCGCGCTTGGTGACGATCTTGAGGTCCGCCTCATCGACGGCGTCATTATCGCGCGACTGGATCAAGACCCCCCCGGCAATCGTCTTCATCGCAAAGCCGCCGCGCCGAGGATCAGGCAAAGTCCCGCATTCCAGCAGGCGCAGGTTCTTCTTCTTGGCGAAGATAGCGCGCGCCTCTTGCGAGACGCTGGGCGCGATCACGACTTCGGTAAAGATGCCCGCAATCGCTTCGGCTGTGGCCGCATCAAGCTCGGTGTTGACCGCCACGATCCCGCCAAAGGCGGAGACGCTGTCGCAGGCAAGCGCGGCTTCCCAAGCCTCGAGCAGCGAGCCTGATTGCGCCACGCCGCAAGGATTGGCGTGCTTGACGATCACCACCGCCGGGTCTTGGCCCGAAAACTCCGCCGCCAGTTCGAGCGCGGCGTCCGCGTCGTTGAGATTGTTGTAGCTGAGCGCCTTGCCCTGCAATTGCGTCGCCTGGGGAACGCCCGCGCCGCCGGTGACCTGAGGCGTGTAGACCGCGGCGGACTGGTGCGGGTTTTCGCCGTAGCGAAGCGTGTCCTCGCGCTTGAAAGCCAGCGGCATGGTCTCGGTAAACGGCGTCGCCTGCAACGCCTCCATGCCGAGCGGGTGGGTGAACGCATCGCCATAGGCAAACCAGTTCGCAATCGCCGCGTCATAAGCAGCCGTACGCGCGTAGGCCTTGCCCGCCATGCGAATACGGAACGCATCTGAGGTCGCGCCGTCATGCGCCTCAAGCTCTTCGAGCAGGGTCGCGTAATCCGCCGGATCGGTAAGGATCGTCACAAAACCGTGGTTCTTGGCCGCCGAGCGCACCATGCTGGGCCCGCCAATGTCGATGTTCTCGATGATCTCGGCCCGCTCAGCCCCCTTCGCCACGGTCGCTTCGAAGGGGTAGAGGTTGACCACGACCAGATCGATCGCGCCGATAGCGTGCGCCTCCATCGCGGCGACATGCTCTGGATTGTCGCGCAGCGCCAAGAGACCGCCATGCACCTTGGGGTGGAGCGTCTTCACCCGCCCATCCATCATCTCGGGGAAGCCGGTGAGGTCGGACACATCGCGCACATCCAGCCCGGCCTCGCGCAGCGTGCGGGCGGTGCCGCCTGTGCTCACCAGTTCCACGCCGCGCGCCGACAACGCCTCGCCCAGTTCAGCCAAACCGGTTTTGTCGGACACTGAGAGCAGCGCCCGCTTGATCGTCACATCGCTCATTCTTTGTCCCTGTCTGAAAGTGCGCTCAGAAAGTCATGGGGGAACTATCCGCCCATTTTCTTTAACAGCCACGAGAACTGTCCGCCGCCACGCGATGTCAGCCCTTCGATAACCAGCTGGTGCGTTGCGTGGGGACGGCCCTCGCTATCAACCCATAAACTGTCTTCGACCGCCAGCGCCACCTCTCCAGCGCCCGCCGCATCCCCGCGCAGCCGGAACTGCCACAGCCGCCCGTCCCGAGTGAGCAGGCTCGCGCCGCGCTTGTCCTGCGACAGGTGCGCCTCAACCCCGCGCCCGAGGTGAAAGCGGATTGCAAAGCCAACCTTGCCGCGCTTGCCTTTGCGGTTGGCGGGCACAAGGATGTCTTCGCCGGCCAGCTCGCTTCCATCGCTGCGCAGCGATAGGATCCGCTGGTGGTTGAGGCCAAAGCGCGCGGCGTAGCCATCGTGGCTGGCCTCTATCCGGGTGACATGCTTGCTGCTCGAGCGGCGCTCAACCTCAACCGTCTCAGCGCCTTTGCCCAGCTTGCCATGCAAGAGGACAGCGGTGGAATTGGCGTTGTCGAGCACCAAGGTCGAATGCGCCGCCGTCGCGCGAAGCCCTGCGCCGATATGAGCGGGCACTTGCCCGCCAGCCAAAGCCGCGCCCCCGCAATTGACGATCACTCGCGCCGGGCCATCCGACATCTCGAAGGCCAGCGTTGACGCGCAGCCCGTTCGAGCGTGGCGCGGACGAGGAGGCGGGGCGGCGTCGAATTGCACCACGGTCTGCCCCCCGCGCATGCGCTGAAAGCCCCAGTGTTGTGGTTCGTTAAGCGGCCGGGTGCGCACCCCTGTTGAGGCGATCAGACCGGCCACCCGGTCCGCGCCAATCGCGCCCTGGCCTTGCCAATTGCCGAGCGCTCCATCGCCGTGGCGCAGCGCCAAGAGCGGTGGAACCAGCAATTCGCGCATCACGAACAAGGCCTCGGGCGCTTCGATTTCGACCGCTTCGTAGCAAGCGATCAGATCAGTGAGAGTGGCGATGGCCTGCATCTGAGCCGAGGGGCAGCGCGCCAGAACGCCGCCATCTTCCGCCACCAAATCCCCGAGCGAGCGGATCAGCGCCGCCTGTCCGTACAAGCGCCGCGCCTTTCCTTCGGGAAGCAACAGCCCAGCCGCCGTCACAGCAGCCCAGCCAATCATCTGACCCAGCCCGGCGCCACTGCCGAGAGCCTTGCGATCAAACCAATGGGCGGTCTCCGCAATCGCGCTCAGCAGATCACGACGCAAGACCGATTGGCTGCCCGATATCATGATCGGTGCGTGCACCAACCAGGCCATCAGGCGCAGACCGGCGGTCTCGACCTCCCACGCTCCCGACTTGGCGGCGCGCTTTGGGACCGAGGAGTGCGCCTTGAGCCAACCGGTGGCAATCCGCTCAGCGATCTCGGTGCACGCCTCGCGCGGGGCGCTGGCGGCGAGATCATAGAGCCATCCGAATGAGTGTAGGCTGCGCTCGATCCCCGGGGCCATCCGGGTTTGCCCGGCAAAATCGACCTGCGCGATCGGCAATTTGACACTGTCGACCAGGAAATGCCCCGCGCGAAGGGCGGTCCCCGCTGTCCGGTCGCCCATGACCGGGGTCTCGACCTGCGCGAGCAGACGCGGGCTCGAGGCGCGGCGGAAGGGCGCAGCCAGAGCGTGCCCGGGGACGCCCATGCGATAGGCCATGCGGATGAGCGCTTCGCCCGGCCGCGTGCGCGGCGCCATGACGTCAGCCAAAGCCAGAGCCCGCCCGGTGTCCGCCGCTTCGCCCGGCGTGGCGGGATCGGATGCCTCGCTTAGCGCTTCGGCGTCAGGGCCAAGCGGAAGCGCGCGATCCGCCTCCTCGCGTTCGGCCAGAGCCTCGGTCGTTTCCTGCTTGAAGAGCGTGTCCATCAGGCCTCCCCCTTCAAGGCGGCTATGTTGCTCTCGTAGTGATCGGGGCCACCCTTGAAGGTCGCCGATCCAGCCACGAGCGCGGTCGCCCCCGCTGCCACGCATTGCCGGGCGGTTTCGGGATTGACCCCGCCGTCCACCTCAAGGTGAATCTCGCGGCCCGTCTGATCGATCATCGCCCGGATCGCTTCGATCTTGGCCAGTTGCGAGGCGATAAAGCTCTGCCCGCCAAAGCCCGGATTGACGCTCATCACCAGGATGAGGTCCGCAAGGTCCATGAGATTGTCGAGCGCGCTCACCGGTGTTCCTGGATTAAGCACCACGCCCGCCTTCTTGCCCAGCGAGCGGATCGCCTGCAGCGTGCGGTGGATGTGCGGGCCCGCTTCGGGATGAACGGTGATGATGTCCGCGCCCGCATCGGCAAAGGCCTCAAGATAGGGATCGACCGGAGAGATCATGAGGTGGACGTCGAACGGCTTGTCACAGTGGGGGCGCAACGCCTTCACGACGTCAGGTCCGATCGTGAGGTTGGGCACGAAATGTCCGTCCATGACGTCAATGTGGATCCAGTCCGCACCCGCCGCGTCGACCGCGCGCACCTCTTCGCCCAGCCGCGCAAAGTCAGCCGAAAGGATCGAAGGCGAGATTATCGGTACGGACATGGTTACTTCGTCAATAACCTCCAAGGTCAATAGACGCAGTTAGGTTGCTGCGAATCGGGCCACAACCGGGGCAAGGGGCTTTTCCACTAGGGTGATTCGCGTGCCTAAGGCCGGTGGCCCTGGCAATTCAGCCTCAATTCACCGCGGTTGTTCCATCAAGGCTGTCATATTCGCGGCACAATTCTTGGCCATCGCCGCGACCGCTGCTGATCTGGAGGATCGGATTACAGCGTTGGGGCTTCTAGACGGAAAGACGAATTGCCGATGAAAGCTATCGCCGCTGCTCTTTGTGCGCCCGTCCGTTTTGTGGCGGGCATTCTGGTTCTTGCCGTCGCGCTTGCGGGACTTGTTCCTGGCACCGCCAGCGTCGCGCACGCGCAATACCGTGAGACGATTTCCAACGATATGCGGCAATGCGCGCCCGGCGGCGGACCGGCGGTGCGGGTGACCGTGCGCGGGATCAAGAGCTCGACCGGCAAGATCCGCTTGCAAAGCTACCGCGCGACCAAGGCGGACTGGCTGGCCAAAGGGAAGTGGATCAACCGCATCGAAGTGCGCGCGCGCAAGGGTTCAATGACCTTTTGCGTGCCCGTCCCTGGCCCCGGTTCTTACGCCATCGCAGCGCGCCATGACGCCAACGGCAACAACGAGACCGACATAAGCGCCGATGGCGGCGCGATGTCGAACAACCCTTCGATCAACATCTTCAATCTCGGGCGTCCCGGTATCGACAAGACTCGCTTTGACATCAGCGATGAGGTCAAGCGGATGTCGATCACGATGCTTTATTTCGGCTAGGGGATGGGCTTAGCCCGCGCGCTTGCGCCGTTCCTGATGGCGCCAGAGCGACCATAGAACGCCGGGCGCTGCAAGGATAGGATAGCGTTCGCGAAACGGTGTGACGGTCACTGGCATACCTGTGTGCCGCTCAATCTTCCACGCCGCGTAGCGCGCTGCGCCTTCAAAAGTGGCGCTCGCTTTGACGAGGCGCACGAAATTCAGCGGCTTGCCAAATCGCTCACGCCGCTTCCACCAGCTCAGCAACTTTGCCCGCTCGCCCGCCTCAAGACGCGGAGCCATGCGCGCCTCGTGTTGATTGTACGCAATCCCTCCAGCGGTCAGCGCCAGCGGCAGGAGACCGTCAAAATGGCGCGCGTTGACGCTGAGAATGTCGTTTTCCCGGCCCGGTTTCTCGACCCGGAACTCCGCCTTGTACGTTGCCCGGAAGAGAGCCTTCCAATAGTCCTCGGCCGCGCCGTCTTCAGGGCCTAGCGCCACCGCCAGACGCGCGGCTGTCACCGCAGCGCAAGCCAAGGCCCGCTCCACCTGGTCGCGCGCGTTCGCATCGCGCTGCCAGACCAGCGCGCATGGCTGCACAAAGCGCGCCCAGATAGTTGTGTCCCAAAGACGGCCTGAAGCAGCATCGGCAAAGGTGGCCAACCGCATTGTCGCCACCTTAGCGCGCAAAGCGCCAGCCGCCTCATCCTCTCGTTCATGATAGCTGACACGCGGCCAGATGGCGGGTTCCTGCGCGCTTTCGCCGGGAAGCAACACGTAGAAATCCAGCACGCCATCAAGCAAGCCCGTGCGTAAGTTCGAGCCGTAGAACAGGACCGCCAATGCCCCGGCGTTCTCAGCCAGAGCGCACGCGAACTCACGCACCGCGGGATCGACCTGGGCGTTGAGCTGGGTTTCAAGGCGCTCCTGCAGCGCGCCGGTCATATCGAGGAACGCGCAGGCGTTACAAATTCGAGCGACGGGCCCTGGCCTACTCGATAGTGGCCCGGCGGAAAGGCCTCGCCGTCAAAGATAAACGGATCATCGATCGCCAGCGTGAACTCGGAAAGGCTGAGCTGATGGATGCCGCGTTCGCGCAAGCCCGAACGCGCTTTGCCCAGCGCCGCCATCGGAAGCAGGGCCGTGGTGCGGCGGTTCACCTGATCGACCGCCACCATCCTCAGGCCTGTGCGCAACCGGCCAAACGGTTGCAGCCCGGCGGGAAGCGTCTCAAGCGTCGTGGCCAGGAGGAGCTGGCGGAATTCCGGATCGCCCGATCCGCTGTGCGCCATGGGCGTGCGTCGTTTGCCGAGCGCGATCGCCATGCGTGACCCGCGACGCCAAGGGTTCTTGCGCGAACCAAAGAAGGTTTGCACGAGAGCCCAGATCGCTGTCACCGCGACGACCGCGCTGTTGAACGCGCCCAGCCTGTGGGCGCTTTGTCCCGCTTTGGTTGCTTGCGTGAACGCGCCGCCCCCAAGGATGAAGCCAAGCACACGGCTGTCAGGCCCCTTGTTGAGGTCGCGCACCTCGACCGGGCGACGCACCAGACACGCCCCCTTTTCAAACGCATCAATTGCGTCCTGAAGCGACCATTCGATCGGCACGCCTAGATCAACGGTCAACGCGTTGGTCTTGCCCTTGGGGATCACCGCCAGAGCTGGCCAGTCATCACCAAAGATGCTGCTCCCGCATGTCAGCACATCGCGCACCGTGCCATCGCCGCCATTGATGACGAGCAGGTCCACCCCCGCTTCGGCAAACTCCGAGAGCGCCTTGGGCAGCGCGTCACGCTTTTCCGGTGTCGCTATGTGCACCTGAGGGCACAGACCGCAATCAAAGTCTGCACCCTGATTGCGGTGGCTGCGCGGATTGTAAATGACGCCCACGCGCGGCGGTTCGCCGGGTTGACGCGCACGAACAGGCCGCCGCGCCGGGTTGGCGCGCGCAGGGGCCTGAGGCATCTGGGCAAACTCGTAAATCGGCGTGGCCATGTCGATCCTAATATCGTCAAAAAACCTTAATGTCTCTGCAATTTTGACACCTGGGTGTCGCATTGGAGCGCAGGCGATGCGCAGCTACATCAGTAGCCTTTCGCGGATTTCAAGCGTTCTCAAAGGAATATGGTCCATAACGTTGCGCACAGGCGGCAGAGCGTATGAAGAACACGTGACACAAACATTTCAGCTGCGTAACGCAAGGTAACGCTATAGGGTTGGTTGTATGCTTACCGACACCCTGCTCGACGCGGCCAAGGCCCTATCTCCTGAAATCACATCCTTGCGGCGCGCCATCCACGCCGAGCCTGAGCTTGGCCTTGATTGCCCGATGACCATGGCCAAGGTTCGCGAGGCGCTTACCGGTCTTCCGCTGGAGTGGCGCACTGGCCCTTCGACCAGCGGAGGCGTGGCCACTTTGCATGGGACGGCTGGCGCTAAGGGGCCGGCGCGCCGCGTGCTGCTGCGCGGCGACATGGACGCTCTGCCGATGGAGGAGAAGACAGGGCTGGACTTTGCCTCGACGATCCCTGGACGCATGCACGCCTGCGGACATGACACCCACACAGCAATGCTGACCGGCGCAGCCAAACTGCTTTGCGCGGCGCGCGAAAGCTTGTGTGGCACCGTCGATTTCATGTTTCAGCCGGGCGAGGAGGGCCACCACGGCGCGCGCTTCATGCTGGATGACGGGCTGATCGATCCTCTGCCTGATGCCGCTTTCGCGCTCCACATAATGCCCAACGCCGAGTTCGGCGTGTTCGCGGGACGCGCAGGCGCGCTGATGGCCGCCGCGGACCAGTTCACGATCACAGTGCGGGGCAAGGGCGGGCACGCGTCCATGCCGCACGATTGCATCGATCCGATGCCCGCCGCCGCCGCGATCGTGAGCGCGCTGCAAGCGATGGTGACCCGGCGCTTCAAAGCCAGCGACGCGGTGGTTGTGACGGTCACGCAGATGCATGGCGGCACCGCGCATAACGTCATTCCCGATACGGTTATGCTCGCCGGGACCATCCGCACGCTTTCGCGCGAGCACCGGGCCAAGGCGCACGAATTGCTCGCACAGACCGCTGCGGACACCGCGCGTGCGCATGGCGTGGCGACCGATTGCGAGATCGAGGAAGGCTTCCCCGTCACGATTTGCGATCCGCGCGCGGTCGAGCTGGGGGAGACGGTGGCCAAGGAACTGGGCGGCGAGGCCGGATGGCTCGATCTGCCCGCTCCGATCATGGGCGCGGAGGACTTTTCCTATGTGCTCGAGAAAGTGCCGGGCGCGATGTTCTTCCTGGGGGTTGCCAGCGCCGGTGAGGACTGGAGCCAGTGCTGTTCGCTGCACAATCCGCACATGCATGTCGATGAGAGCGCCTTGCCCAGCGGGGCCGCCATGCTTGCCGGGCTTGCCGAGCGCTTCCTTGATCGCGGTTTCGCTTGATGCCAGCCGCGCATAGCCCCCTTGCGCGGGCGTTTTGGGTGTGGCCGGGCCGCTTTGGGGGGTTGATCCCGCTCTTGTCTTGAATTCGCAAGGTTCCTCGCGCAGACGCGGAGATGGGATCGAAACCGCACAAGCGAGAGCATACGAGACCTTGGCTTCAGGCAACCCGACGATTGAGGATGTGGCGAAGGCGGCGGGCGTTTCGCGCCAGACGGTATCGCGGGTCATCAATCGGCGCACCAACGTCAAAGACACGGTTCGCGCCCGCGTCGAAGAGGCTATCGCTCAGCTAGGCTATGTCCCCAACGCCGCCGCGCGCCGGATGGGAGGCGCGCGCAGCTACCTCTTGCTGGCGGTGATCGAGCGCGGGGCCGGCGGGGCGGGAGCGGGAGCGCGCACTGGGCGGCTGCCGCTTGATGCGATGCTGCTCGCCGGGCTCGATAGCTGTTCGTCCGCTGGTTATCATATCCTGTTCGAACAGCTTGATACCGGATCCCAGCAAAGCCTTGCGCAATTGAACCGGGCGTTGACCGCTCTGAGCCCGGATGGCGTGATCCTGACCCCGCCTCTGGAAGAACGCGTGGACTTGCGCGCAGCGGTTGAGACACGGCGGATTGCGCTGGAATGCCTGGGCGAGCGGATGGAATTTGGCCACGCTGTGCCCGGTATTGACGACGGCGCGCTGGGTGAAGCGGCAACGCAGCATCTGCTTGATCTGGGCCACCGTCAGATCGGCTTCGTCACCGGCGCGGCGGATTCCCGGCGATCAGAGCGGCGCGTGGCCGGATACCGCCGGGTGATGGCGCAGAAAGGCAGCCGCGCGCACCGTCACTTCACCGCTGATGGTCGGCTTGGCTTTGATGAGGCGCTGGCGCTTGCCAAGGGCTGGCTTGTCCCGACCATCCGCCCGACCGCTATCATAGCCGAAACGGAAGAAGTGGCGCTCGCCATTCTGGACGTGGCGCGTGAGCTTGAGATTGCCGTCCCGCTCGACTTGTCTCTCATCTCGCTTGAAGAACGCGCCAGCCTGTCGCGTGTGCAGCCGCCCATATCGGCTATCTTTCAACCCTATGAGAGGCTTTTTAAAGGGTGCTGCGACAAGCTGATTGCGCGCGCGGAAGAAAACGAAGAGGTCGGCCCAAGCGAAGACATAGAGCCGCTTGAGCTGATCGAGCGCAAAAGCACCGCCAAGGCCCCGCGAGCGGTGTGAGGGACCAGCGCACCTCAAAGGCGAAGCTTTGAACCGCCTTTTCGAGTTCTTGGATTACCGTAAAAAAGAGCCTCCAGCGGTGCATCGGCCCCGGCCAAGAGTGAGGTGTGCAAACCCGGTAAAGACTTGACGAGGGATGGACGCGCAACCGGGCCTTGGGTGATCGTCCGGTTCTGCGCGACGTCCGCTGCGGGGGGCGCCTTGGGGATTGAAGCGGGAAGCCAGGTTTCAAAAGAGCGTTCGGCTGAAAGCTCGGCTGCACTTGACCGGCCATCGCATGATCGGGAGAATGGCATCTATCCGGATCGTTAAGCGCGCGCCCACCAGCGGCTAGACAGAACTCAGTCGGATAACGCGCGAGTTCGCAAGACAGGTTTCAGGAGATGCCACTCCACCATCACAGTCCGTTAAAGCTCTGGGCCGGCTTCCTGGCGGTGGTGTTTTCGTTGACCATGTCAGTGCCGAGTTTGGCGAGAAGCGACGCCGCCAAACTAACGGTCGTGAAAAACAAAGAGCTGAACTTCGGCACCTTCATGGTGTTCGGAAGCGGTTCAAGGCGCGTCAGCGCAACCGGCGTTGTGAGCGATCAGGCCGTCGTCAACTTGGAAGGCAGCCCGGCGAGCCCAGGCCAGTTTACCGTCGTCTATGATCGAGGCGGCGCGGGCTATGAACCGGTTGACGTCACAGTCGAGATTGTCATTTCGGCTCCCGGCCAAGTCCGTGAAGGAGGCGTTGACGCTCGCATCTCCTTGCTTTCGACCAACCTTGAGAACCACGCGCAAGTCGGGTTTGGTCAAGCTATAACCCTGCAGATCAGGAACTGCCGCTCACGACTTTGCACGCGAAGTTTCAACGTCGGGGCCCAACTGAGTGTTTCGCGTCATTTCGGCGGCAACGACGTGGTCATACCTATTGACGTCGACGCCAGATTGGTGGCCGTAGATGCGCGATGAAGGTACGCCTGCCAGAACGACCAAACCTGTTGATCTTGGCGCTTATGCTCGGGTCTTGGCCGGAGCCATCAACCGCGCAGGAAACGGCAACAGCCCAGGGAAGGGCGCAAACACGCGTGGTCGCGCCGGTCAGCACCGCGCTGCGCGATGCGCTGTCTTTCGGGTCAATCTCGGTAAGCGCAGGAGCCAGTGGAACCGTCACGGTTTCATCAGATAGCACCACAGCGTTCCTGGGCGTATCTCAAGCCCATTGCACGGGCCAGACCAAGTGCCGAGCGCATAGAGCGGTCTTCGAAGTAACAGGCGAGGCGGAGCGGACTTACGGCGTTAGCCTGCCGCCGTCTGTTGTTGCCCGCGGGGAGCGCTCGGGAAGCGCCCTCGCTGTGGAGGCGCTCGAGATGCGCAGTCTCAACACGTCGGCGCGAAGCGGTGGACGTTTGGATAAGGCTGGGAAGGACCGCTTCTTTGTCGGAGGCACCGTAAATGTGCCCGCTGGAACGGTCTCCGACGTCTATCGTGCCGAGCTTCCTGTTACGGTTTTCTACAACTAGCTTCAGACCGGCCTTGCCTCACGACAGGATTAGCCTTGATCCCTTCACTGTGTGAAATGGTTAACAATTACCGTCCGGTCGGTAAGGAGGATTTTAACAGCCTACGGGATAATACTCTGGCTAACAGGAGCGACTCATTGACCACAATCTCCTGTTGGCCCGCTGGCACGGAGCGGGTTGAAACCTGAATTCAAAGGGGACCAACCTTGAAGAAATTTATTGCAATCGCCGCTGTTGCTTCAGCAATCTCGACGCCTGCCATGGCCGCCCCTGGCGACACGGCAACCGCCCAGGGCGCTGCCACCGCTGAAGTTGTGGCTCCCATCACTCTGACGCATGTCGCGACCGCAGCGCTGAACTTTGGCACCTTCACCACGGGTGACAACGGCGGCACCGTAACGGTTGACCAGTCCAGCAACGGAGCGGCTACCTCGGATGTGACGCTGCTGGGTGGTTCGAGCGAAACCGCCGACAGCTTCGAAGTGAGCGGCGATGCGAACCGCAGCTTTTCGATCGCGACCACAGCCGGATCGGTTTCGAACGGCACCGACACCATGAGCTTCACCACGGACGCTCCTGGCGCGGGTGCGCTGAACGCTTCGGGTGAAGCGACTTTCAACGTTGGCGGTGTTCTGACCGTTGCTGGCGGCGAATCCGCCGGCACCTACACCGGCACCTACGACGTAACCGTCACCTACAACTAAGCAGAGCAATTGCGGCGCAAAGGTCGGGAACGGCCGAGCTTTGCGCCCAATTTGCCTTGGTGAAGGTGAAGTCATGCTGAGACAGTCTCTAGCCCGGTGCGGGGCAATCCTTGCACTTTGGGGCCTATCAAC
>JBCBYM010000059.1:0-15140 GCA_039815865.1 Pseudomonadota bacterium | reverse complement strand
ATGACTGGCGGAGATGTCGAGGAAGCACAATTCGTCCGCCCCAGCCGCGTCATAGGCGCGCGCCTGTTCCACCGGGTCTCCGGCGTCTTTGAGGTCAACGAAGTTTACACCCTTGACGACGCGTCCATCAGCGACGTCAAGGCAAGGGATAACGCGGATACGGACGGTCATCGCTGGGCCTCTTCAACCGGGACTTTGGCACCGGGCGTTGTGAAAATCCACGCCATGCACTGATCACCCTGGCACCCTTCCTCGCTCAGAAAGGGCGCGAGCGCAAAGGGCCAAGCAAAGCTCGCGAAAAACGCGCCGAACAAGCCAAAGGCCAACCCATAGCGCCCAAGCCGATCACCGAACACCTGCAGCATTGCGAGCGCAAGCGCCATGAACACCACCACATTTATAAGCGCAACGGGGACCGTTGAAACGGTAATTCCGGCAAGGAATGTGAACCCCGCAAACAGGCACCCCATTTGGCGCATAAATCAGGCTCGCTCACCCATTGCGATGGCCGCTGCCAGATCGAGCTTGCCTTCATACAGCGCGCGCCCGGTGATGACGCCTTCGATACCTTCCTTGGCGTGCAGCGCGAGGACGTGGATATCGTCGATGCCTTTCACTCCGCCGCTGGCGATAACCGGGATGTCGACTTGCCTGGCGAGCTCCACGGTCGCATCAATATTTACGCCCTTGAGCAGGCCATCGCGGCCGATATCGGTGAAGAGCAAAGAGGCGACGCCCGCATCCTCGAAGCGGCGGGCCAGATCGACCACGGGCACGTCGGACACTTCAGCCCAGCCCTCGGTCGCGACCATGCCATCGCGCGCGTCCACCGCGACAACGATGCCGTTCTCCCATTCGCGGGCCATCTCTTTCACGAATTCAGGGTTCTTGAGCGCGGCTGAGCCCATCACAACGCGGCTGACGCCAAGGTTAAACCAGCCTTCGACCCCCGCGGCGTCGCGGATACCGCCGCCTAACTGCACATGCCCGGGGAATTCGGCGAGGATCGCTTCGACTGCCTCGCGGTTCTCAGGTCGTCCCGCAAAGCTGCCGTCGAGGTCAACTACATGCAGAAACTGCGCCCCCTGATCGGCAAAGATCATCGCTTGCGCCGACGGGTTGTCGCCATAGACGGTCGCGCGGTCCATATCGCCTTGGGCAAGGCGGACAACTTCACCGCCTTTCAGATCAACAGCCGGAAAAACGATCATTACGGTTTCCAATCGAGGAAGCGGGTAAGAAGTTCCAACCCAAAGGACTGGCTCTTTTCCGGGTGGAACTGGACGCCCATGATATTGTCGCGCGCTACCGCGGCCACAAGGCCTTCGCCGTGATCGGTCATCGCCGCGATATCGGCCGGGTTCTTCGCGGCAAAGTGGTAGGAGTGGAGGAAGTACGCCTCGCCCGCCTCGATGACGTCATGGCCCCGCGCATGGGGGAGCAACGCCACATCGTTCCAGCCCATGTGGGGAACCTTGATGGCCGGGTCACTGGGCTCGATCAGACGAACCTCACCCGGGATCCATCCAAGACCGGAGTGCGAGCCGAACTCGAGCCCGCGATCCGCGAGGAGCTGCATACCAACGCAAATGCCCAGAAACGGTGCGCCGCCCACATGGACACGTTCTCGCATAGCATCGATCATTCCGGGCACCGCCGCAAGGCCGTCCGCGCACGCCTTGAACGCGCCCACACCGGGCAGCACGATGCGATCCGCCGCACGCACCACACTGGCATCAGCGGTGACCTTCACATTCGCGCCCACGGCTTTCAGAGCGTTGTGCACCGAATGCAGATTGCCCGCGCCGTAATCGACGAGCGCAACAATCTCAGCCACCCAATTGCCCCTTTGTGCTGGGGATGGCGCTGCCTTTGCGCGCGTCACGCTCCACCGCCACTCGCATGGCTCTGGCAAATCCCTTGTAGAGGCTCTCGCAAATGTGGTGATTGTTGATGCCGTAAAGCAGTTCCATATGCAGCGTCAGCCCGGCGCTTTGCGCGACCGAATGGAACCAGTGTTCAACCAGTTCGGTGTCCCACTCGCCCAGCTTTTCCTGAGTGAAGCCGGCCTTCCAGACAAAGTAGGGCCGCCCTGAAATGTCGAGCGCCACCCGCGTCAGGGTTTCATCCATCGGCGAATAGGCGTGGCCGTATCGCCCGATCCCAGCTTTGTCGCCGAGCGCTTCGCTCAGCGCCTGGCCCAGAGCAATCGCCGAATCCTCGGTCGTGTGGTGCTGATCGACATGCAGATCGCCGTCGACCTTCATCGACACATCGATGAGTGAATGCTTGGAAAACTGCTCGACCATATGATCGAGGAAGCCGATGCCCGTTGACACCTCATAAGCGCCGGTCCCGTCGAGATTGACCGCGATCACGATCTTGGTCTCAGCGGTGCCGCGTTCGATCGAACCAGTGCGATCCGGAGTGAGAGAGGCGGGATTATCAGCCATGGAGCGCGCTATAAGCGGGTTACCGGCGGGCGCAAGAGGCAGGCCAGGCGCATCCAAGACGCAACCGTGCACCATACGGTCGCCAGATGTATCCCGGTCGGCAACCACGAAGTGTCCAGACTAATCAACAGCTGCGTCCAATTCGTTTTACATTTGCAGTCATGAAACGCTTGACCGCGCCCGCGCTCCCCTTCACCACTCAGACCGTTATGACGGATGACACCCCTGACAGCCTCATCCCGTATGATGAGATCGTCCAAGAAGCGCTCCGCGCCGTTGTCGGCCGCGTGCTCGGCTCGATTGAGCAGGGCGGAGGCGAATTGCCGGGCAATCATCACTTCTACATCACGTTCAAGACGGGCGCGCCGGGGGTCTCGATCCCTTCGCATCTCAAAGAGCGTTTCCCGGACGAGATGACGATAGTGCTGCAGAACAAGTTCTGGGAGCTCGAAGTGCGTGAGGCCGGTTTTGGCGTGGGCCTCTCGTTCAACCAGATCCCCGCCAAGCTCGACATCCCGTTCGCCGCCATCACAGCTTTTGTCGATCCGGCGGTTGATTTTGGTCTGCAATTCCAGGCGACGGTCGCAGACATGGAGCCAGAGGCGCATGAAGACGCTGAGAATGACGGTGTCTTGACGGAGGGCGATCCGGATGGCGGTGACGACGGCTCGGATCCAAGCTCGAATGTCGTAACCGTCGATTTCGGACGCAAGAAATAGACGCCTTCTGAAGCTCTGGATCGCGAGCAGCGCCCAGTTTATGCTGAGCAACATGGCCAAACGCGCATCCACAAGAACCAAAGCAAGCTCGGTTGCGAAGAAGCTCGACGAGGATCGCGCCGTGCATGAGGCGCAATCGGCGCATCTCATGCCCAGTCCCGAGGCGGCAACCAACCTGTTGCTGGCGGATATCATCCTGCGCAGCGCTTCCTCGCTCTTTCGCCGCAACGTGGAACGCAAGGTTGCCCGCGCCAGCGCTAAGACCGAGGCCGAGGCCGAGGCGCCGGAACTGATCGACGGCAAGACTCTGGTCAAGACACTGGCCCTGTACGGCGCAAGCAAACTGGCGACGCGTTCCCCGCTCGGGCTCGGCGTGGTGGCCGGGAGCCTGGCGCTCAAGACGCTCTATGATCGCGGCAAGGCCCGGCGCCGACGGCTCGCCCAAGACGGGAATGCCCAAGAAGCCGCGCAAAGCGAGGCCGGCGCCTCTTGATTAAAACGCGCACCTAACGCACTTCGCGGCGATGGAAGACCATACCAGCGCATCACGGGCCAAAGGGCCAATTCAGACGAAGACGCTAAAGCGGCGCGGGCTGCTCTTCATCCTGTCTTCGCCAAGCGGGGCGGGCAAGACGACGTTGTCGCGCAAACTTCTTGAGGCCGATCCGGCGATCGAACTCTCCATCTCCGCCACGACCCGCCCCGCACGCCCCGGCGAAGTCGACGGCGTGCACTACCACTTCGTCACCGACGATGAGTTCGACCGGATGGTGGCGGAAGACGATTTCTATGAATGGGCCGAGGTTTTCGGCCATCGCTATGGCACGCCCAAGGGCGCGATACGCGAGGCGCTCAAACAGGGGTGCGACTTCCTGTTCGACATCGACTGGCAGGGCACGCAGCAGCTCTACCAAAAGGACCAACAGGACGTGGTCAGCGTTTTTATCCTGCCGCCAAGCTTACCGGAACTGCGCCGTCGTTTGGAAAGCCGCGCGCAAGACAGCGCAGATGTTATCGACGCGCGTATGGAGCGCGCCCGCGCTGAAATAAGCCACTGGGCCGAATACGACTATGTTGTGATCAACGACGATGTGGACGAATGCTTTGACCGGGTGTGCGAAGTGCTTGATGCCGAACGCATGCGCCGCACGCGCCAGACCGGGCTCATTCCCTTCGTGCGCGAGCTCATGGGGTAACAGCGCCGCGCGGTAACAGGGCCGCGCGCTTTGCAAGGCTTACTCGGGTGGGAAATCCTCGAGGATCTTGGTCACCGCGTCCTCGATCGTTTCCTGCATTTCGAGCGGGTTCACGACGCCGCCGCCGCGGCGCGAATTCTTACTCAGCGTCTTTTCTCCCGCTCCGTGGTAGACGGGCGCTTTACGCTCCACATCAAAGATGTCGATGGCGAGCGTGCCTTGCGTGTAGGTCGACACCTCAGTCACTTCGCGCCCGCCGACAACACCGGTCGTAGCCCGCGGATAGGCGGGATAATACGCCCGCCCCCAGCGCCAATTGCGGGTGTTGCTGTAATAGACCGTGGGGACTTGCGTCTTGATTACATCTGTCTCGGTGCGCGAGCCGACGGTAAAGCCCACAGCGAAATCGGCGTCGGCCTCGTTCTTGACGAAGGTGTAGCCCTTGGCTTCCAGTTCGCTGCGAACCGCTTGCGTGATGACTGTATCGGCGCCAGGCGGAATGCGCGTATCGCCAAAGACTTTCATCGGCTTACCGTCGGTCCAGGCAAAGGTCTTGTAGCCGGAAAAATCCTGTTGGTCGTCAAAGTCCGACGTGAACGAACCTGTGGTTGAGCAGGCCCCCAGCGAAAGCGCTGCTGCCAGCGCCAGAAGAGTGTTGCGGATCACATTGCACCTCCATTCAACATATCTGCAGAGGGGATCTCCGACTGGTCAATCGCGTCATCGCCATTGGCATCGAGCATTTCGAACGGATCGACCTTGAGCGTATTCCACTCTGCGCGCGTTACTGTTCCATCAAGATCGGTATCGAACTGATTCGTGACCTGCTCAAGCGCTTCGCCGAACTTGCCCCGGCGAACGGGCCCGCGCGGTTTGTCCTTGCTGTTGACCACCCCATCATCGTTGCGGTCGAGCTTCGAGAACTGATCACCGCGC
The DNA here is from genome assembly GCA_039815865.1 of Pseudomonadota bacterium. Taxonomy (GTDB): domain Bacteria; phylum Pseudomonadota; class Alphaproteobacteria; order Sphingomonadales; family Sphingomonadaceae; genus Erythrobacter. The sequence goes on along the minus strand of JBCBYM010000059.1, from coordinate 9,836 downwards.
GCCTTGGCGAGTTCTTCACGGGTGGTCTTGCCGTCTTCGTTCGCATCGGCGTCGGTCAGCATCTTGGTGAGCTTCTCGAGCGCTTGGGCCATCTGCTCCGGGTCCATGTCAGCTGGATTGGCTGCGTCCTGCGCGCTCGCCGGGACGTTGCCCGCAAAAAGAGCAAGCGAAGCAAGGCCTGCCTTGAGTAAGAGTGACGGTGTCATTGGCATTGCCCTTACATTCAAACGTGGTGGTATAGGATGGCTGCTACGCCGCTAATGCACTCCATTTGGCGGCGCAACCGACACTGCTGTGTCCTCGTGCGCCGTTCTTGGCCGTGCCAAGCCTTCATAACAAGCAATCAACGCCATTTCGTGACAATGATGCGAACGCCAAGGGTGGGGGCGCAAAGGGGGCCACCGGATCGCACTGGAGGCCCCGGTCTGGAAGCCCCCCTCGGGAGGCGGCTGTCTTCATACCAGACTTCGGGTAGTTCAGGACGAAGGATCAGCAAAGTGGGTGGGCAGCAGGGCGTTGACGATCCCGCCATCCACGGTGACCGTATCGCCGACGACATAATCGCCAGCCCGGCTGCACAGATAGATCGCCGCCGCGGCCATATCTTCCTTCGTCCCAATGCGCTTTGATGGGATGCCCGCAGCGCTTGCGTCAGGGGCGTTCTTGGCGACCTTGTTCATCTCGCTCGCAAACGCGCCTGGCGCGATTGAGGTGACCACAATGTTGTCCTTGATAAGACGCGCGGCCATGCGGCGCGTGAGCTGAATGACCGCCGCCTTCGACGCCTGGTACGGATAGGTCTCCCACGGATTGATCCGCTGGCCGTCAATCGAGGAGACGTGGATCACTTTCGCCAGATGATCGCCCTTGCCCGCTTCGACCAGCAGGTCGTGCAGTTTCTGCGTCAGGAAGAATGGCGTCTTGACGTTCAGGTCCATCGTGCGGTGCCAGCCCGCCTCGGTGAACTCGAGGTAATCCTGACCCCAGGCCGCGCCCGCGTTGTTGATCAGGATGTCAAGCTTGTCTTCGCGTTCTTTGATCGCATCGGCGAGCGCGACGATGCCATCCATCTGGCTCAGATCAGCGGGAATGCCGATCACCTTGTCCGCGCCGAATTCGTCGATCGTCGCCTGCATCTGATCGACCTTGCGCGCCGAAATGTAGACCTTCGAGCAACCGGCTGCGAGCAGGCCTTCGACAAACATCTTACCGATCCCGCGGCTTCCGCCCGTGACCAGCGCCACGCGCCCTTCAAGGCTGAAGAGCTTAGTTACGTCCATCATAGTTCTCTCTCCCTTTGGGCCTCTTAGTACCCACTCAAATCCGCCACGCGATTGGCGTGGAAATACGCATCGCCGAGGAATTCCTGCAGAGCCCGATCGCGCTTCATGTAGAGGCCGATATCGTATTCGTCGGTCATCCCGATGCCGCCATGCATCTGCACGCCTTCCTTGACCGCAAGGCCAGCGGCTTTGGCCACCTTGGCCTTGGCAACCGAGCTCATCAGTTCTGCACTTTCGGCCCCTTCATCGAGAAGCTGCTGCGCCTTGATGACGACTGCGCGCGCAATCTCGACTTCGGAGTAAAGGTGGCTGGCGCGATGCTGGAGGCCCTGAAACTCGCCGATCAGCTTGCCGAATTGCTTGCGCTGCTTGAGGTAATCGATGGTCATGTCCATCGCTCCGCGAGCCACGCCCACACCTTCAGCCGCGGCGCCAATGCGCCCGGCGGTGAGCATGGCGTTGAGCGCTTCGCGCCCGCCATCGACCTCCCCGATCACCGCATCGCCATCCAGTTCTGTGCCTTCAAAGGTGATGTGGCTCGCCATCGAGCTGTCGACAAGGCGCACCGGGTTTTGCGTCATCCCGCTCGCGTCCTTGGGTACCGCGAAGAGCGTGATGCCGTCGTCATCTTCATCCGATCCGCTCGTGCGCGCGGCGACCACGATCATGTCGGAGCTCGCCCCCTGGATCACAAAGCTTTTCGAACCGGTCAGCTTGAAGCCGTTGCCCGATTTCTCAGCGCGTGTGGTGATCCGGCTCGGGCGGTGCTTGGCGGTTTCGTCAATCGCGACGGCGTACACGGCATCGCCTTCGATAAGGCCGGGAAGGTAGCGCCCCTTGATGTCAGCCGAACCGTGCTTGAGCGCGGTTGCCGCCAGCACCGAAGACGTGAGGAAGGGGGAAGGCGTCAGATTGCGACCAATTTCTTCCAGCACGATGCCTGTCTCGACATGGCCCAAGCCAAGACCGCCATCGTCCTCATCCAGCAGCATGCCGGTAAAGCCCATTTCCGCCATCTGCTTCCACAAAGCGTGGCCAAAGCCGTCCTTGCAGTCGCGATCGCGCCAGTGGCGCAGCTGTTTGGCGATATTGCCTTCCTCGGCCATGAAACCGCTGGCGGTGTCGGCCAGCATGGCCTGATCGTCGTCGTGAAACAGGGGCATGAGATCCGTCCTCTCTCGTCCTCGAAGGGGTCTGTTTTTCTTTTTGGATTGGGCCGCCCCGAAATCTCGGACAGCGGCCCTCGTCAGGTAGGCACCGTGCCTTGGGTCTTAAGACCCTCAGGCCCCCGGCAGATCGAGGATGCGCTTGGAGATCACGTTGAGCATGATTTCCGAAGTGCCGCCTTCGATCGAGTTTGCCTTGGTGCGAAGCCAGCCGCGCGATTGCGCGCCGCCATTGGTGTCTTCGCTTTCCCATTCCAAGCTGCGCGAACCGCCCGCGCTCATCATAAGCTCGTGGCGGCGCTTGTTGAGCTCGGTGCCGGTATACTTCATCATGTTGGGCTGCGCGGGGTGGCCCTTGCCCGCTTTCATCTCGTCCATGAACTTCTCGCCCATCGCGGTGAAAGCCAGCGCATCGACATCGAACATGGCGAGTTCCGCGCGCAGAACGGGGTCAAGCTCGTCGCCGGTCTTGGCCGCAAGACGCTTCATCGATGTGCCGATGGCCGCCGTGCGCTCTCCGCCGCCCATCCCTGAGATCATCTCGCGCTCATGGCCCAGCAAATACTTGGCAACGTCCCAGCCGCGATTGATCTCACCCACCTGCGCCGGGATATCCTCGCCATAGCTCTTGGGCACTTCGACATTGTCGAGGAAGGTCTCACAGAACGGCGAGGCGCCGCTGATCAGCTTGATCGGCTTGGTCGAGCAACCCTCGTTCGACATGTCGATGAGAGTGAACGTGATGCCCTGATACTTGTTGTCCTTATCGGTGCGCACCAGGCAGAAAATCCAGTCGCAATGGTTGGCATAAGAAGTCCAGACCTTCTGACCGTTGACCACCCAGTGATCGCCCTTGTCCTCCCCATAGGTTTGCAGGGAGACAAGGTCCGAGCCTGAGCCCGGCTCCGAATAGCCCTGACACCAGCGCACTTCGCCGCGCGCAATCTCGTTGAGGAACTTCTGCTTCTGGCCTTCAGTGCCGAACTTCAAAAGCGCCGGGCCAAGCATCCAGATGCCAAAGCTTGAAAGCGGCGGGCGCGCGTTGATGCGGCTCATTTCCTGGCGCAGCACTTTGGCTTCAGCCGGGTTGAGACCCGCGCCGCCATACGCCTTGGGCCAGGATGGAACGGTATAGCCCTTGTCGCGGCAGACCTCGAACCACGCCTTTTGCGCGTCGCTTTTGAAGGTCGCGCGTTTGCCGCCCCAATAGACATCGTCATCATCGCGAACAGGTTCGCGCATTTCAGTCGGGCAATTGGCTTCCAGCCAGGCGCGTGTTTCGCTGCGGAACGCTTCCAGATCGGACATGGTGGCCGACTCCTCTCTCTTATGAACTCCCACTTGACGCTTACGTTATGGGAACAAGGGGGCGCTCGGCAAGCAGGATTTGAGCACACGGCATGCCAAATTCGCAAGCCTCTTGCATGCCGTAGCGTCATGCAATCCGCGACAGAGCTCGGCATTGACGTTGCCCGCAGGCTCCCTAGGCTTGGAGCCAATGGGAGAGAGGACAGACGGGATGCGATTCTCCGGGAAAACGGTCGTTGTCACTGGGGCAGCGTCCGGGATTGGCGCCGCCGCAGCGCAGCTGTTCGGGCGTGAAGGCGCGGTGGTCTTTGCCGCCGATATCAATGAAGAAGACGGCAAGGCGGTGTGCGCGCAAGCGCAAGGCGATCTGCGCTTTGTGCCTTGCGACGTGAGCAACACCGCAGCGATCAAGGCGTTGATGGATCACGCTGCGAGCGAAACAGGCGGGATCGATACGGTCTTCAACAACGCGGCCGCTGGCGGCGCGAGGCCCGGCATTCATGAGATTGAGCCTAATGAATGGGACGCGACGATGGACCTTGTCCTTCGTTCGGTCGCCTTTGGCATCCGCTACGCCGTCCCGCATATGAAGGGGCGAAAGGGCGCAAGCATCGTCAATGTCTCCAGCGTTGCAGCTGTCGGCCCCGGCTATTCGCCAACCGCTTACGCGGTGGGAAAGGCGGGCGTGTTGCACCTCACCAAATGCGCCGCGGCGGATCTGGCGCAGTTCGGCATTCGCGTGAACGCGGTCCAGCCGGGCTTCATAAACACCAATATCTTCACCGCCAGCCTCGAAATCCCTGACGATATGAAGACGATGGCCAAGGCAATGATCGCCCAAGGTTCATCCAACGCGCAGCCGATCCCCCGCGGCGGCCAGCCGCTCGATATTGCGGAAGCGGTCGCCTACCTCGCCAGCGATGCGGCAAGCTTTGTCACCGGCACATCGCTCATCGTCGACGGCGGCCTTACCATCGGACCGTGCCACAGCTGGGATCCGGAAGCGGAAACGGCGCTATCAGGCCTCATCGCGCTGGAAGAGCAAGCCAAGGCGGCGACGAGCGGCGAGGTGGCAACCCCCTAATGGCCTTTATCAAGGGCAAACTGCCGCTCTGGCTGAAATTCGTCAACGGATCGGGCGCGGTTGCGTTCGGTGTGAAGGATGGTGGGTTCTCCTTCTTCCTTCTCCCCTTTTACAACTTGGTCTTGGGCGTTGAGGCGTGGGTTGTGTCGGCAGCCTTGGCCACGGCTCTAGTGATAGACGCCTTCATCGATCCTTTGCTCGGCCACCTGTCCGACCGCACCTACACTCGCTGGGGCCGTCGGCTGCCGTGGCTTTACATAGCGCCATTCCCGCTGGCTGTGGCCTGGACGCTGTTATGGTCGCCTCCCTTTGTGGGGACGCCTTCTTACTCAGAGATCGTAGCCTTGGCTGTAGGGGTGCGGCTGCTGCTTTCAGCCTGCGAAGTTCCTTCAATCAGCCTCGTTCCCGAGATTACAGACGATTATGTCGAGCGCACCACGCTCTTCCGATTTCGCTTCCTGTCCGGATGGCTGGGCGGGTTGCTGATGATGGTATTGGCGTTTTTCGTGTTCCTTCCAACACCCGAAGACCAGCTCAGACCCGAAGGCTATGCCGCTTATGGCCTGTTCGGGGCATTCATTATGGTGCTTTCGGTGATCGGGTCCGCGGCAGGTCAACACCGGCTTGTCGCTCATCGCCCCGAACAAAAGCCTCCGCCCTTTTCGTTGAGCCGCGCGTTCGCCGAGATCTTTGACGCTTTCCGCGAGAAGGCCTTCGTGATCTTCGCGCTGGGCGGTCTCGCGGCCTATGTGGGGCAAGGGATGAACTTCTCGATCACCCAATATGTGAACCTGTATGTCTGGCAGTTCAGCGGCCTTGCTTTCCAGCTCTATCCCGGAGTGCTGGGTCTTTCGGTGCTCTTGATGTTCGTGCTCGTTGGGCCCTTGCATGAAAGGTTTGGCAAACCCGCCAGCGCGGCCGTTGCGTCCTTGGTCAGCGCGGCGATCTATTTCACGCCCTACACCTTCTTGTTGCTTGGCCTGTGGCCTGAGACCGGAACGGCGCTGTCGACGGGCATGGTGCTCGCCTTCCTTCTCTTCGGGAACACAGCAGGCATCGTGGCGATCATCTCAGCAACATCGATGGTGGCTGAGATTGTCGAGGCCTATGAAGAGCGCACAGGCAAACGCGCGGAAGGCACGTTCTATTCCGGCAACTGGCTGGTACAGAAATGCGCCACAGGCGGAGGCATTATGCTGACCGGATTGCTCGTTTCGCTAGTGGGTCTGGAACCCGGTACACCTCAGGCCGATGTCAGCGACGAGGTGATCACCAACCTTGCAATCCTTTACATGATCGCCGCGATCCTAATGGCCGTGTTCTCCGCCTATTGGCTCGCTCGGTTCCCGATCACCCGCGAAGAGCATGAAGCGCGCGTCGCCGCCAAGGAAGCGCGCGAAGGGCACAAGGTGCACGATGATCCGATCGACGATGCGATAAACGCTGATCCCGATGCCCATTCGCTGGCGCCATAACCGCATACTTTTGCCAAAAGAGTGGTTGGCGCACGCTCGCCGCTCTGCCATCTAGACCAGTAACAAATCAATACGGACGAGAGAGAGGACACCCCCATGGATTTTGAACCCACCGAACGCCAGGCCTATTGGGCCGGCCGCGTGCGCGATTTCATTGAGAAAGAAATCCGCCCCAACATGGACGTCTACAAGGCGCAGGACGCTGAGGGTGATCGCTGGAAAGTGATCCAGATCATCGAAGACAAGAAGAAGCTGGCGAAAGAGGCCGGCATCTGGAACCTGTTCATGCCGCCGCGCAATGACAGCCACCACCATGTTGATGACAGCTACGAATTTGACGGCCCCGGCCTCACCAACCTCGAATACGCGCTGTGCGCTGAGGAAATGGGCCGCATTGGCTGGGCTTCGGAAGTGTTCAACTGTTCCGCGCCCGACACCGGCAATATGGAAGTCTTCCACCGCTACGGCACGCGCGAGCAGAAGGACCAGTGGCTCACCCGGTTGATGAACGGCGAAATCCGCTCGGCCTTCCTCATGACCGAGCCTTACACCGCCTCTTCGGATGCGACCAATATCGAAACCCGTATTGAGCGCGATGGCGACGAATACGTCATCAACGGGCGCAAATGGTGGTCCTCGGGCCTTGGTGATCCGCGTTGCAAGATCGCGATCGTGATGGGCAAGACCGACTTCGAAGCCAAGCGTCACGCTCAGCAGAGCCAGGTGCTGATGCCGATCGACACGCCCGGCGTGAACATCATCCGCCACCTGCCCGTCTTCGGCTATGACGATGCGCCGCACGGCCACATGGAAGTCGAGATGAAGGACGTACGCGTTCCCGTCAGCAACGTGCTGCTGGGCGAAGGGCGCGGCTTCGAGATCGCGCAGGGGCGCCTTGGGCCGGGCCGCATCCACCACTGCATGCGCACGATCGGCGTCGCCGAAGAAGCGCTGGCCAAGATGTGCCGCCGCCTGCAAGAGCGCGAAGCCTTCGGCAAGCCGATCTACAAGCACTCGGTTTGGGAGGAACGCCTTGCCCGCGCTCGGATCGACATCGACATGACGCGCCTTCTGTGCCTCAAAGCTGCCGACATGATGGACAAGGTCGGCAACAAGGCGGCCAAGCAGGAAATCGCCATGATCAAGGTTCAAGCGCCCAATATGGCGCTCAAGATCATTGATGACGCCATCCAGGCCCATGGCGGAGGCGGTGTGTCAAACGATTACGGCCTCGCCAACGCCTACGCGCATATGCGCACGCTGCGCCTCGCGGATGGTCCCGACGAAGTGCACGCACGCTCGATCGCCCGGATGGAGATATCCAAGCACGCGCCGGTCGAAGGCCCCACCGCCAACGCGCTGCGTGGCGGCGTCTCGGCTCCGGCCAATGATGGCGGCGTAAGTTCGGGCGACATGGGCGTCGCGCGCTAGGGCGATTGGGGTCCGCTGGGACGGGATGAAAAGCGGGGCGGTGTGCGAGGGTGCGCCGCCCCCTTTTGCCAAAGAGAGCACACATGGAAATCGATTTCGACAAGGAAATGGTCGGCACCGTCGAGGTGGAGGAGCGTGACAAGCTCGACCTCGACAGCCTGACCGCGTGGTTTGAAGCGAACGTGGAAGGTTTTGCCGGGCCGATCAGCTACACCAAGTTCAAGGGCGGCCAATCCAACCCGACCTACAAGATTGAGACGCCCTCCACCAACTACGTCCTGCGCCGCCAGCCCTTTGGTAAACTGCTGCCCAGCGCGCACGCGGTAGACCGCGAATACGCCGCGATGACGGGCCTGCATCCCACCGGATTTCCCGTGCCCAAGACCTATGGCCTATGCGAGGATCCCGAGGTTATCGGTTCCAAGTTCTTCGTCATGAGTATGGCCGATGGCCGCAGCCTGTGGAACGGCGCGCTGCCCAGCCTGTCGCCTGACGAACGCCGCGAGCATTACACCGCGCTGATCGACACGATTGCCGATATGCATCTCAACAAGCCGCAAGAAATCGGCCTTGGTAATTACGGCAAACCGACCGACTATTGCGCGCGTCAGGTGGCGCGCTGGTCCAAACAGTACAAGCTCTCTGAAACCGAGCACATGCCGCAGATGGAGCGGCTGATCGAATGGCTGCCAGAGACGATCCCGCCCCAGCACGAAAGCTCGGTTGTTCATGGAGATTACCGTCTCGACAACGTGATCTTCCACAAGACCGAGCCGCGCATCATCGCCGTTCTCGACTGGGAGCTTTCCACGCTGGGCGATCCCATTGCCGATTTCAGCTACCTGATGCTCAACTGGTTCCAGCCCGCCGATGGACGCGCGGGTCTCCTGGGCCTCGACCTCGCCGATCTTGGCATTCCAACGGTAGAGGAAGCGGTTGAACGCTATGTCGAGCGCACGGGCTATCCGGTGCCACCGATGGACTGGTACTTTGCCTACAACCTGTTCCGCCTGGCCGGGATCATGCAAGGCATCAAGAAGCGGGTGATCGATGGAACCGCTTCCTCCGCGCACGCCAAGCAAATGAGCGAGCGGGTCGCTCCGCTGGTGGAGCGCGCCTATATGTTCGCCGTCTCCGCTGGCATGCCGGAATAGCTCAGCCCTGCTAGCGGCTCAGAACGAGGCGTAGAAGCTCACGAGGCCGCCGACGTCCTCAGGCGCCCCCGAAATATGCCCGGGTTCGCTGCGGTGAAAGACGCTCGCGCGAGCATAGCCGAACAGCATCGGTGCGCCCCAGGCGATCTCTGTCATGATCTCGCGTCCCTCAGGAGACAGATTGAGGCTTTGCCGGCCCAGAATGGGCGTCTCCGTCGCGTAATCATAGGCAATCGGAAGATCGAAAGAGAGCGCCCCGCCCGTCACTCGAAGGGGCTGGCTGATGCGAAGGCCCAGCGTGTCGCCAAGGCTCGTTAGCCCAGCGCGCGAGACATCGAATGACCAGGCCTCGCTCGTCAGCTGCGAGCCCGAGGCGATCTGCGCCGAACCGCGCGGGCGCGTCAGTCCATAGCGAACCGCCCCGCCCAGCCGCCACAGGCCAAAGCGCTGCGCCACCTCGCCATCGAGGAACAAAGTCTGCGCCCCGCGAAAGCCCAGCGCCGGGTTGAAGTGCCCGCCAAGGATCGTCTCCTCTTCGGTAAGCCAGCTGACCGCGACGTTGGTATCAAGCGCGCCAAACTGCCGATCGGCGGCAAGGCTGAAAGTCGCGGTGGGTCGACGTTCGCGCTCGGTCACGGTGGCTCCGCCCACGCGGCGATTGCCCGCTAGCCACGCCTGTCCGCTCTCAGCCGAAACGGTAAGGCCCCAATCGCCCACCCGCTGGCGCACCGCCAAAGCGAATTCGCTGCTGTCGGTAAAGCCGGTGTCTCCCCCTGCCCGCGGGGCGATTGAGAAGGCGTTGCCAGACGCGCCTTGAAGCTCTCCCACCAAGCCTTTGGCGCCTTGTGAGAAAGCAAAGCCGACATGGGTGTCGGACGTTACCTGGGCGGAGACCCGCGCGGCGACAACGGGGGCGCCGTCGGCTTCTTCAGGGG
>JBCBYM010000058.1:0-15144 GCA_039815865.1 Pseudomonadota bacterium | reverse complement strand
CCATGGAATGCGCGATCATCCGCACCGGCCCGCAGCCCAGTTGGTGGACGAACTGCGCGACGTCATAGACCATGTCGGTAACGCCGTAATTGCCGTCAGACACCCAGTCGCTGTCGCCGTGGCCACGGTGGTCCATAGCAAAGACGCGGTATTCCTCGCTCAGAGCGCGCGCCGTCCAGTCCCAGCTGCGTGCATGATCGCGCCCGCCATGGATGAGCACCAGTGGCGGTTTTTCCTGGCGGTCCCGTCCCTTGGCCCAGTCAAGATAATTGAGCCGCAGGCGCTGCGAGATGAAGGTTTGCGAAGTGGGTCCCGATCCGTTCATGGGCGCGAGCTTTGCCGCGATCCGGGCCGGGCTGCAAGCCTAGCGTTCCTTGGTCGCGGAGAAGGCGAGGTCGGGGTTCTTTTCGACCTGGTAGTTCACGTCCCACGGGCTCTTGGCCATGAAGACAAGGTCCCCGTCACGATCCTTGGCAAGGTTGGGGCGGTTGAAGCTTTCAAACTCGTCCATCGCCTTCGCATCGCCCTTGATCCAGCGCGCAGTGGCAAAGGGCGCAGCCTCAAGCGCGGCCTCAACCTTATACTCCGCCGCGAGCCGAGAGATCAGCACATCAAGCTGCAGCTGGCCGACAACGCCGACGATATGTTGCGCGCCGATCTCGGGGTAGAAGACCTGGATAACGCCCTCTTCAGATAGGTCATCGAGCGCCTTTCGAAGCTGCTTGGTCTTGGTCGGATCCTTCAACTGGACGCGGCGCAGGATTTCGGGTGCAAAGTTCGGCAGCCCGGTAAAGCGCACCGTATCCTTCTCGCTCAGAGTATCACCGACCCTGAGGGTCCCGTGGTTGGGGATGCCGATGATGTCGCCAGCCTCAGCCGTGTCGGCGATCTCACGGTCCTGCGCAAAGAACAGGATGGGTGAGTGGATCGCGATCGGCTTGCCAAGGCCCGACGGCGTCAGCTTCATGCCGCGTTTGAAGGTGCCCGAAACCTGCCGCATGAACGCGATCCGGTCGCGGTGATTGGGGTCCATGTTCGCCTGAACCTTGAAGATGAAGCCGGTGACTTCGCTGTGATCGGGTTCAATCCGGGTCTCGCCAGCGGGCTGAGGGCGCGGCGGAGGGGCGAACTTGGCGATGGCTTCTATCAGCTCGGTCACGCCGAAATTCTTCAGCGCAGACCCGAAGTAGACAGGCGTGAGATCGCCGTTGCGATAGGCCTCCAGATCGAACTCGGGATAGCCCACCTGCGCCAGTTCCGCCTCCTCGGCGAACTCTTCGGGGATAGTGGGATTGGCGTCGCGCGAGCCGAGAAATTCCTTTGATGGACCTTCAGGGCGGCTGATCGCGCCATCCTCGAAGTTGAGAATGCCTTCGAATTGCCCGCCCATGCCAATCGGCCAGCTTTGCGGAGACACATCGAGCGCGAGCATGTCGGCGACTTCATCCAGCGTCTCAAATGGGTCGCGGCCCTCGCGGTCGACCTTGTTGACGAAGGTGATGATCGGCACGCTGCGCAGGCGGCAGACCTCGAACAGCTTGCGCGTCTGCGGCTCGATCCCCTTGGCGGCATCAATCACCATCACCGCTGAATCCACCGCGGTCAGCGTGCGATAAGTGTCTTCGGAGAAGTCTTCGTGGCCCGGCGTGTCGAGCAGGTTGAAGGTCACGCCGTCTCGCTCAAACGTCATGACAGATGAGGTGACCGAGATGCCGCGCTGCTGCTCGATCTTCATCCAGTCCGAGCGCGCACGCCGCGCTTGGCCGCGGGCTTTAACCTGACCAGCGAGGTGGATCGCCCCGCCTTGCAGCAGCAGCTTTTCCGTGAGCGTCGTCTTACCCGCGTCAGGGTGCGAGATGATCGCAAAGGTGCGGCGAGAGTTGGTGGAATTGGACATAATGGGATTGCTTGGGCTGCTTAGCCGCGCAGCTCGGCTCCCAGCTTGGCGGCGGCCGCAACCACCTTGTCCGAGATCGCCTTCAAGTCCGCGTCCTTAAAGCTCTTGTCCTGCGGCTGCAGCGTCACTTCGAGCGCGAGCGATTTGAGGCCTTCGGGCAGGCTGCCGCCGGTAAAGACGTCGAAGATGCGCGCGCCCGTAATGTTCGCCTTGTCGCTGCCGCGCACCGCCTTGATGAGATCGTCGGCGGCGAGCGCCTCGGGCACCAGGAAGGCAAAGTCGCGCGTCACCGCTTGCAGCGCGGGCGGCGTGAAGGAGGCGCGCGCAAAGCCCGAGGCTGTCTTTTTTGCCGGGATCGCGTCGAGGTAGATCTCGACCGCTGCCACCGGTCCATCGAGATCAAACGCCTTGAGCGTCGTTGGATGAAGCATGCCAAAACGCGCCAGCACTTTCTTCGGGCCCAGCCGCAAGGTTGCCGATTGTCCGGGGTGGAATTGCTCTCCGGTCCCTTCGGCCCCGGGCTCCATCACCATCAGCTTGTCCGCTGGAGCGCCCGCCGCTGCAAGCAGCGCCAGCGCCGCCTCTTTGGCGTCGAAGGCATCAAAGCTTGCCGCTTTGCCGGTCGACCAGCCACGCGGTGCCTTCTCTCCGGCCAGAACCACGCCCAGCGTCGCGCGCTCATCCGAGAGGCCATCGCTCCCACGGAAATAGCGCCGGCCCAATTCAAACGCGCGCGTCGAGGCGCCGCCGCGATCCGCGTTGCGCTTGGCCGCCATCAGAAGGCCGGGCAAAAGCGAGGGGCGCATGGCCTTCATGTCCTCGCTGATGGGATTGTCCAAGGCCCATAAAGTGGCGCCTTCGGGAGCAAAGTGCTCCGCCTCGGCGACCGGAAGGAAGGACCAGGTGATCGCTTCGTCCAGACCGCTCGCCGCAGCGGCGCGGCGCAGGCGGCGCTCCATCATCTGCTGCGGCGTTGCGGTCGGCCGGGCAACGCCTTCGGCGCGCGGCAGAGCCACGCTTTGAACCGCATCAAGGCCATGGATGCGCACCACCTCCTCGACCAGATCAGCCGGGCCTTCGATATCGTGGCGGCGCAGCGGGCACGTCACCTCCCCGTTCTTTGGCCAGTCTCCCGCCACAGCGAAATCGAGGCTTTCCAGAATGCGCTTCTGCTCGTCCACCGGCACATCCACACCGCCAAGGCGCGCGGTGAGGCCGGGGTCAAAGCGGACAACCATCGGCTCGCTGGGCGGGGAACCGGCGCGCACGGTCTCGCTCGCGCTGCCGCCGGCCAGTTCAACGATCAGACCGGTCAGAAGATCGAGACCGTCATCAAGGAAGGCCGGGTCCACACCGCGCTCAAACCGGGTGCGCGCATCCGAGGCAAGGCCCAGCTTGCGTCCCGTCACCCCGATACGCGGCGGGTCGAAATAGGCGATCTCGAGCAGGACGTCGGTCGTGTCATCAGAAACGCCAGAATTTTCGCCCCCCATGATACCCGCAATGTCGTGGACTTCACGATCATCCGCGATCACCACCATGCTCTCATCGAGAGTGTAGGTCTTCTCGTTGAGCGCCAGCACCTCCTCGCCCGGCTTCGCCCGCCGCGCCACAACGGCGCCGGAAAGCTTGGCAAGGTCATAGACGTGCGCGGGCCGTCCGAAGGCGAGCATCAGATAGTTGGTAAGGTCCACCAGCAGCGAGATCGGCCGCTGGCCCGCTGATTTGAGCCGTTGCTGCAACCAGTCAGGCGAGGGGCCGTTTTTGACGCCGGTGATGACGCGGCCATAGAAGGCCGGGCAGCCCTCGGGATCGTCAGTGCGGATCTCGACCGGGCACGCGCCCGCTACCTCGAAACTTGGGAAGGCGATGGGCTTCAACGTCCCCAAACCCTTGGCCGCAAGGTCGCGCGCAATGCCATAGACGCCCATGCAATCGGGGCGGTTGGGCGTGATCGCGACATCGATGATCGGTGAGGAGCCCTGGTAATCGGCAAAGCTTTTTCCAACGCTAGCCTCATCGGGCAGTTCGATGATGCCATCGTGGTCCTCGCCCAGATCAAGCTCGCGCGCCGAGCACATCATGCCGGTGCTTTCGACCCCACGGATCGCCGCTTTCCTCAATTCCATTCCGTTGGACGGCACCACCGCGCCCGGCAGGCCCAGCACCCCCTTCATGCCAGCGCGCGCATTGGGCGCGCCGCACACCACTTGAAGTGGGTCTCCTTGGCCAGTGTCGACCTTTAGGACCTGCAGCTTGTCGGCGTCCGGGTGTTTCTCAGCCGAGAGCACATGCGCGACCTTGAAGCCCTTCAGGAGCTCAGCGGGGTCCTCGACTCCTTCGACTTCCAAGCCGATCGCGTTCAACGCATCGGTGATCTCGGCCAGCGTTGCGTCGGTTTCGAGGTGGTCCTTGAGCCATGTCAGCGAGAACTTCATGCGCGCGCTCCCACACCGGCGGACAAAGTCGGCTGGTCGAACGGCGAGAAGCCGTAATGGCTGAGCCAGCGCGGATCGCCATCAAAGAAGGCGCGCAGATCGTTCATCCCGTATTTGAGCATGGCGATGCGATCGATGCCGAGGCCAAAGGCAAAGCCCTGCCACTCATCCGGATCGAACCCGGCCGAACGCAGGACGCGCGCGTTCACCATGCCGCTCCCGCCCAGCTCCATCCAATCGTGGCCTTCATCCTCACCATGGCCGCCCACGACGCGGCGATTGCCTTCCTTCGAGTAGCCGACATCGACTTCGACCGACGGCTCGGTGAAGGGGAAGTAGGAGGGGCGCAGGCGCAGCACGATATCTTCGCGCTCGAAGAAGGCTTTGAAGAAGGTCTCCAGCGTCCATTTGAGGTGGCCCAGATGGATATCGCGATCCACCACCAGCCCTTCGACCTGATGGAACATGGGCGTGTGCGTCGCGTCGCTGTCGGAGCGATAGACGCGGCCGGGCGCGATTATCCGAATGGGGGCGCCGCCTTGCGTTTTGGCCGTCACCGCTTTCTTGGTGCGTATCTGGACGGGGCTGGTATGGGTTCTCAAAAGCATTTGCCCGCCATCAGGCGCGGCATCCGGGAAGTAGAACGTGTCGTGCATCGCGCGCGCCGGGTGCGATTCGTCCATGTTGAGCGCGGTGAAGTTGTGCCAGTCATCCTCGATCTCGGGCCCGGTGGCGACCGCAAAGCCCAAGTCGGCGAAGATCTCCGCGAGTTCGTCCATCACCTGGCTCACCGGGTGGACCGAGCCCTGAGGCGCTGCGGGCGCGGGCAGGGTGAGATCGATCGTCTCGGCCGCAAGCCTTGCTTCGAGTTCGGCGGCTTCAAGCGCGGTCTTCTTTTCTTCAATCGCGGCTGCGATCTCAGCGCGTACCGCCTGGATCGCCGGCGCAGCCTCGCTGCGTTCTTCCGGGCTCATCTGCCCCAGCGTCTTGAGAGCCAGGCTGACCCAGCCCTTTTTGCCGAGCGCACCCACGCGCTGCTCTTCGAGCGTGTCGAGCGTTTCGGCGCCGGCAATCGCTTCGAGCGCGGCCTTTTTGTCGGATGTCAGATCAGTCATCGGTCCATTTCCAATCGAGCGCCTGCCGCTAGCGGCAATCGCGCGCACTTGCAAAGGGTGAGAGGGCTTGGCGGCCCGGTTTCGCTGTCTTTAACGCGCGGCCTGATCGCTCGGCGCGTCCAGGGTCTGCGCCGCGCTGCCCCAGATCCGCGCGCGCGCTTCCATAAAGGACGCTATAATCGGGTGCTCAAGCGCGGCGTAGTCGCTGGGCAGCATCGTCATAAACTCGCGGAACTCGCGGGTGAACTGCGCCTGATCGTGGTACTCAGCGTCCATCGCCTCGGTCCAACGGCTCCCCCCATTTCGCGCTTGATGGAGCATGAAGGAAGTGAGGCTGCGCATGAAGCGCTGGCGCCGCATCAGCAGCTTGGGGGTGAAGCCGAAATAGCGCCGGCAGACCCGCTCCAATGTGCGCACGCTCATCGCGCAGTGATCCGCCAGATCGCACACCGTGGCAAAGTGTCCGTCGACCAGCGCTTCGTGGATGCGACGGATCTTGGCTTCATCACGGCTGGGCCGCATCAGCCCCTCCAGCGTCTCGACGATGTGATCAAACTGCTCTTCATCGCTCGCTTCGGGATCGGTAAGGACCTTGCTCATCGCATCGAAGCGCGCAAAGGCGGGGTGCTCTCGCCCGTCCCACACCGTGTTCGTGAGGTCATAGGCCTCATCATCAAAGAACCGCGCCCAGCCGATTGGCAGGAAGCCAATGCCCCACATGCGCGCCGAGCCAATCTCGAACCGGCAGGGAAGCGAGCTGGGCCCCGTCGCCCCGAAATGCGAACCCGACAGCGTGGATCCGGCAATCTGCGCGCTCGGCTGGCTGCCGGCAAAGAAGCGGATATTCGCCCATTCGGGTTGCAGATAGTCGACCACCGTGCCGCCATCCTCAACCTCCAGCGACAGTTGGTAGAAGGTCGTGAAGCACCCATCGAAGATGGCCGGTGGCGAATGGAAATGGCTTCGCACCGTGTGCGGCGCGTTCGCACACGCGCCAACGGCCCCGCCCGCTGCTGTCTGATACACCCCCATGCGGGCTCTGTGCCCAATTTGACGCGTTGTTACAATCCTTTTGTCGGTTTTGTACAATTCCCGGACAGGCGCTCGACAAAGGGCTGTCCCCACGCGGCAAGACACGCACGAAAAAGGGGCGCGCCCGCTGCCGGACCGCCCCTTTTCCTCGTTGTGTGTCGCCAGCCATGCGCGAGCCGTAACCCGCGCGCTTGCCTGTAGGAAAGCGCTGTTTCGCCGATCAGGCGGGAAGCGCATCCTTCGCCTGAGCGATGATCGTCTTGAACGCCGCTTCCTCGTTCATGGCGAGGTCCGCCAAAACCTTCCGGTCAAGCTCGATGATGGGCTCTATCTAAAGTTATGGCGCACCCCAGGGTAGCACAGCGTTTTGCCTAAGCGCCCACTCCATCCCAATCCCACTCGAATTTTATTACGGAACCAACGGTAGCATTTTTGACTACTCGCTCGAAGCTGGTGCCTGCGGTCCCTGGGGCGGGTTCTGGAACGAAGATAGTTTCCGGAGTTGTAGCCTTAGTCCCATGCTTGATAGAAACACGAGCAGAGGTGACAGCAAAGTTCTCAAACTCAAAAACAAAAAGGCGTTTTCGAGCAGGCTCGGAAACCTTGAATGTATACCACTCTCCCGGTTGCGAGAAATCGTTGGGTAACTCTAACCATTCACGCAACTCATATCGCTTGGCTCTCGATTTCATATCTGGAGTTTTGAAATCATACAAAAATGTAAGCGCGCGTTCGGCCTCAAAAGTTGGTGCACAAGCAATATTCTTATTTGGTTTCCACTTTTGACCAAAGCCACGATCCATCACCAATACATCGAAGTTATGGTTCATTTCCTTCAAGACTACGTTCGCTTCGCGGTTCGGTTTGTCAGGAACCAACTGAAATCTGTCAAAGTACTGAAGATTCTTGGCGCGCGCTGAAAATCGCGTAATTCGAAACAGCTTCGCCTTAACTCTCTGGGAGCCATCGGCGCAGTCTTCAATCCTGAATTTGAGGCGAACTTCGTGCTCCACGCCAGAGAACGGAAATTCTCTGTAAAATGTGTAGGCGCGAGCGGAATATCCACCCACGCCTACTAAAATTAGCAGAATCAAAGCAAAAGCGGCGTCCCAGCCAGTCAAACCAACAGAAACAACGAGCGTCCCGCCAGCAGCCAAGCTAAATACTCCCAAACCAGCCCCGAGAATGTCCCAGAAGCCAGGCCGAAAGAACTCTTTGATCGCCACTAATCCCCCTCGCCACCACCATATCTATTTGTCATAGTCATTCTCCTAAAGAATTACTTTGCGCAATGCAATCGCAAATACCTGATCTGTGGTCGGCCACGCTTGCGTTATCGCATGATCTGGCTAAATCGAGAATCCTTCAACTACAAATTTGATCGTATTTCCGGCACGCTCCAACTGATTTGAGCTTGATCAGATGAATTGAATATGACTCGAGGCCGACTCGGCGGCAGCTAAGTCCCCTCCCCTCCTCCGGAGATGCCAACGGCCTTTGGCAGCGCATCCTTCGCCTGAGCGATGATCGTCTTGAAGGCCGCGTCTTCGTTCATGGCGAGGTCCGCCATCACCTTGCGGTCAAGCTCGATACCCGCCAGCTTCACGCCGTGCATGAACTGCGAGTAGGTGAGCCCTTCGGCGCGAACGGCTGCGTTGATGCGCTGGATCCAGAGCGCGCGGAAGCTGCGCTTCTTCACCTTGCGGTCACGATAGGCGTACTGGCCGGCCTTCTCGACCGCCTGACGCGCAATGCGGATGGTGTTCTTGCGACGACCGCGATAGCCCTTGGCTTGATCGAGGATCCGCTTGTGCTTGGCGCGCGTGGTCACGCCGCGTTTGATGCGAGGCATATCTCTATCTCCTTGTCAGATCAGTCGAGGCCGTACGGCGCCCACTTTTTGATCGTCTTCGTGTCGGCTTCCGAGATGACGTCGGTGCCGCGGTTCTGGCGGATATACTTCGCATTGTGGCTCATCAGGCGGTGACGCTTGCCAGCGACGCCGTGCTTGACCTTGCCGGTTGCGGTGATCTTGAAGCGCTTCTTCACACCGCTCTTGGTCTTCAGTTTGGGCATTTTCATCTCCTTTGCAGAGACACGTCCTTGGTTGGATTCGTGTCTGAGGAGACACGGAGGGACCAGCCCTGGCAGCCCTTGTCGCCAGGCCGGACTCGCAAATCCGTGTCGTGAAGAGCGCGCACATACCGATTTCGCCGCCTTTTGCAAGCGTTGTGAGACCGGAGCGCCTCATTTGTAGGAGACACAGGTTACACAGTCCAAAACCCGAAAACGCACTGCGCCCGTCAGCCGGAAAAGGGGCTTCAAAACAGGCCCGATCCTCCCGGCCTTGCCGCCGCTCGCCAGCTTGTGTGACCTTTGAGAAAAGTGCGAGTGTCATCTGCGCCGCTTTAACGCGCGCGACGCGTGTAGGAAAATCAAACCTGCGTGAAGGCTTTGCGTCCCGTCTCAGCCAGCCATTGGACAAAGTCGCCATGGGGGATGAGCTCAGCCTTGGCGGGGATGTCCGCGGTCCAGACATAGCCCTCAGCCTGCGTCTCGCCAAAGCCATCCCAGCCATCAATGTCGAGCGCCTGGCGCGCGTAATCGGCGCCTTCAAATTCATCGATCGCCGCGAGGTCCACCGCGCCCGCCTCGTGGATCGTGCCATGCACCGCGCTCGCATAGCGGGCCTGCGTCGGGATCAGCGCGGGAAACCAGGTGTCGAGGTAAGGGATCGCGTAAAGCATCCCCATGGTCGTCGCCGGAGCGCCAAGGCCGAGGCCTTCCAGAAAAGGCCAATCCGCCACCCCTTCGCGCAGCACGCCGTAGAAGAAAAGGTGCATGGTCATCCCAACATGAGCAGGGCGAAACGCCGAGCCGCGAAAAACAATGCTACGCATACAGCCAGCCTAACCACGGCCTTATCGTAATATGTAAACCATCGCTTTTCGCCGGAACCAATCGACTTGGAAAGACCCTTTAATCTGCCGCTCAAGTCCTGAAATTCATGAGGAATTTCAAAAGAATTTAGCCTTGCCATTCCCTCAGAAAAGTCGAGCGTCCTCTGCTCATATCGACGCCTAGAGTCATCCAGCTGAGTTATGCTGTGATCTGTCAATTTCGCGAGTAAATCCCGCATCTCATAGGTTATGTCAGGATCGTTATTCCTGATTGCGTCGAAAAACCTCTCTTTCTCCAATTCCGTCGGTCGATCTCGATCCTGAAACCACCTCTTGAATATATTATCGGGCAAGTTATCTGACCGACAACTCTCTCTAATGGTCTCCTTAATATTTCTAAGCACACTTTCCGAAGACTCGAGGTATTCCATACCGGCATCGGTGAGCTGCGGACTACTCGAAATTTTTCCTTTAACTATTCGCTGCAATTCAGAGATATGCGTCCGAAGCTGCTCAAATTCCTCGTAAGCGTTCTCGACACTTGTGCCATAAGCGAAGGGAGAGTGGCGGTAGAGAAGGCGCTCTTCCGCTCGAAAATATCCGAAAGCCATAAAAACCAGGACAAGGACTGACCCAATGATCACAATGTACGGGGAGAGCTCTACACCCTCAACTATGAAAACAAATTTCAGAGGATCTTTCCCTACACCGAAAGAGATCACCAATGTCAAAGCAGACCAAAACAGAACGTTTCTCTTGGCTAACCTGAAGCTTTCAGAATAATGAATTGGCTGATCAAATTGGTCTTTCGCATCGCTTCGCGTGTCCTCCAAAATCTCGGTGGCCGAGTGAGTTTTGATGGAAAAGGGGCGAACCGCAAGAGTGAAAAAGCTGATTTCGTTGATCGCAGCTCTAATCAATTGGGGTCTCACATGGTACTATTGCTTGGAAGACTTATGTTACAACCGTCGCATCAAAACGCCAACCTCTCCCCCACCAATTCCTCGCTCACCTCCCAAAGCCGCTTGGCCACCGCTTCGTCGAGAGCGCGTTTTTCGATGATCGCATCGCCCACGCTCCCGCGCGCATCGAACGGCCCGGTTGGTCCGTAATAGCCGCCGGAGACCGCGCGCGGATCGGTCGCGGCGAGGGCTGTCGGCCACGCGCCCAGCTTTGCTGGCTGTGCGATCAGCGCGTTGGAAATGGTGTACATCAGCTTGAAGGGAAGCGAGGGGCCGCTGGTTTGCAGCTTGGTGTCCGAATAGCCGGGATGGCAGGCGATCGACTTGATCGGTGAACCGGCCGCTGTGAGCCTGCGATCAAGCTCCAGCGCAAACATCAGATTGGCCAGCTTTGAGCGCGCATAGGAGCGGGTGGCGTCGTATCCGCGCTCCATCATCAGATTGTCGAAGTCGATCCGGCCAAACTTGTGCACGATACTGGCCACCGTCACGACCCTTCCCTCCCAAGGGTCCACGCGGCCGATCATCAGCGCGGTCCACAGGAAATGGCCCAGATGGTTGGTGCCCAGCTGCATCTCGAACCCGTCCTTGGTTTTCACCTTGGGGGTCTGCATGACGCCGGCGTTGTTGATGAGCGCGGTGAAGGTGCCGAACTGCTCTTTGGCGCGCGCCGCAGCGGCGCGGATTGAGGCCATGCTGGCCAAGTCCAGAGTGATCAGATCGCTTGTGCCAAAGCCGAGATCGGCAATGCGGTCCAGCGCGGCGCGCCCTCTCTCGGTGCTGCGACAGGCAAGCACGACATCGGCGTTCCTGGCCGCGAGCAGCTTGGCCGCTTCAAGGCCGATCCCGGAATTGCCGCCGGTGATGAGGTAGCGCTTGCCCGACAGATCGGGGATGGCCTCAGGGGTCCAGTTGCGGATGAGGGGGGTGCTGGTGGTGGGCATCAGGCCGTCTCTATCTGCGAAGACCCCATGGCCGCGAGCACGTCCTCAATCCGCGCCGGATCGCCCAGCGCAATCACTGTTCCGTCACTGCCCGCATCCAGCGGGTTGCCCTGCCAGTCGCTCATCACGCCGCCGGCGCCTTCGACCACGGGGACAAGCGCGGCGTAATCGTGGATCTTCAGCCCCGCTTCCATCACGCAGTCGACATGCCCGCTCGCCAGCATGGCGTAATTGTAGCAGTCGCCGCCATAGATCGGGAAAGGCCGCTTGGGATAGGCGTTGATTACAAGGTTGAGCCACGCATCGGACTGGTCCGCGTCAAAGGCGTGCGGGCTGGTGGTGGCAAGGCTCATGCCCTCAACACCTGCACAGGCCCGCGTCTTGACTGGCTTGCCATTCAGCGTGGTGCCCTCTCCAATACGCCCGACCCAGCGCTCACCATTGATCGGCTGATCGATCACGCCCAGAACCGGCCAGCCATCCTGCATCAGCGCAATCAGAGTGCCAAAGATCGGGCGTCCGGCGACAAAGCTCTGCGTGCCATCGATCGGATCGAGCACCCATTGGCGCGAGGCGCCTTCGCGGGCGATGCCGTATTCCTCGCCGATAATGCCGTCGCCCGGACAGCGCTCTTCGATAAGCTTGCGCATGGCCGCTTCCGCGCCGCGGTCGGCTTCGGTGACGGCGGAATTGTCGGACTTGGTCTCGGTCTCGCCATGCGCGCGGAACAGCGGGCGGATGACAGAGCCGGCGGCGTCGGCAAGGGCGTTGGCAAGTTCGAGATCGGATCGGGTCATGTATGCGCGATAGGCAACGGCTCGAAGAGCCGCAAGGGCGACTGCCCGCCCGCAGCGGGTCCGCAGCGTAGCGTAGGACGTCTAGCGAGGATGCACCCGCGGATGCGGGGGCACAAAACTAGGACTCTTCCCAGTAATCGAAAGCCTCTTGCTGATGCAGCGCGACATAGGCGCGCGCCTCGGCCCCCTCCCATTCGAGCGGCCAGGTGCCCGGCAGGTCCTCAGCCAGGTGCGAGCGGGTGACGAACCAGCCCTGGCCCGGCAAGCCATCGGACTGGCGCACCACCAGCACCGCAAGCCCCGGCTCGCCATTCACGCGCCCATCCTCATCCAGCTTGTCGAGCACGGTGCACAGCGCCCTCATCTTGGGCCGGGTGAAAGCATAGCCCAGAAGGTTGAGCATCTGCGAATAGGTGAGCGCGTTTCGAGCGCGCGCCGCACCCTTGAGGATTTCCCGGACTTCAGCTGGGTCAAACATTACTTATAAGTGCCAATCGGCCTGCAGGGCCGCAAGGGCGACCGCCCGCCCGCAGCGGGGGCAGCTTGCCTGCCCGTCTAGCGAGGACGCGCGCCCGGATGGGCGTGCGCAAAACCAAGACTCAATCAAACAGGCTCGACACGCTGCTTTCATCCGCAATCCGCCGGATCGCTTCGCCCACCAGCGGGGCCATGGTTAGGATGCGGATACGGTCCGAGGCAATCGCGGCTTCGGTGGGCCGGATCGAATCCGAAATCACCAGCTCCTGCAATTGCGATCCGTTAATGCGCGCCACCGCGCCGCCAGACAGCACGCCATGCGTGATATAGGCGGCCACCGACTTTGCCCCGCCTTCCAGCAGCGCGTCGGCGGCGTTGCACAACGTGCCACCGGAATCGACGATATCGTCAATCAGCACACAATGGCGGCCTGCAACTTCTCCGATAATGTTCATAACCTCGCTCTCGCCGGGGCGATCGCGGCGCTTGTCGACAATGGCGAGCGGCGCGTTGTCGAGGCGCTTGGCCAAGGCCCGGGCGCGCACGACGCCGCCCACATCGGGTGAGACCACCATCAGCTCCTGATCGCCATAGCGCGCCTGAATGTCCGCCGCCATGACGGGGGCTGCGTAGAGATTGTCGGTGGGGATATCGAAAAAGCCCTGAATCTGGCCAGCATGCAGGTCCACCGCCAGCACCCGGTCCGCGCCCGCTTCGGTGATGAGGTTGGCGACCAGCTTGGCCGAGATCGGCGTGCGCGGGCCCGGCTTTCGATCCTGCCGAGCGTAGCCGAAATAGGGCACCACGGCCGTGATCCGCTTGGCCGAGGCGCGCCGCAGCGCGTCGATGCAGATCAGCAGTTCCATCAAATTGTCGTTCGCTGGAAAGCCGGTGGGCTGGACGAGGAAGACATCCTCGCCGCGCACATTCTCGTGAATTTCGACGAAGACTTCTTCATCGGCAAAGCGGCGAACGCTCGCATCGGTCAGCGGGATTTCAAGATAGGCGGCAATCGCGCGCGCCAGCGGCAGGTTCGAGTTGCCGGACATGATTTTCATCGATGCGAATCCCCGTGTCGACCAGTGTTCGCACCCGCCTAGACCAGCGTCATTGAATTGCAACAGACGAGCCGGGCTTGTCGTCAGATCGTCGCGCGCCAGCCGCGCACCGGGCGCGCTCAGTGATACACTGCGCCACACAAAACCGCGTGTACTTGCGCGATTATGTCACTATGGATGACGAAAGTCTGAGCCGCGTATCACAGCGAGGCCAATCCAATGGGGAGAGAGGAGAATGTTCGAAACGCTCGCCGCCGCCGAGACGCTCAACGCCTGGCTGGCGCAGAACAACCCGGAGCCTGAAAGCGTTGCGGAACGCAGCGATGGCTTCGCCGAGTTCGAAGTGCGCGGCACCCCGGTCAGCTCATCGGCGCAGACCTACCGCTTCTATCTGCTTCAGCGAGTGCAGGCGATCTACGACGCCATGGACGAGGCGACGGGGGGCGAAATGGACGCGATCCTGGATGCCGCCAGTATGAAGCCGGTGATGCACGCGCGGCTGACGCGCACAATCGGCCTTCGCAACAACCGCGAAGCCTGGCTGCAAAGGCCGATTATGAAGGCGCGCTCAACGATTGACCGCCTGCGCCCCGCCCTCCAATCGTAAGGCCGGCACACACGCTCTGTTAGGAAAGACCAATCCCATGACCCGCGAACCGATCACCATCTATGGCGTGCCCAATTCGCTCTATACGGGCCGCGCGCGCAGCTATCTTATCAAGGCCGGCATTCCCTATCGCGAAGTGCCCCCGAGCGATCCGCACTATCAGAGCACGGTGCTGCCCAAAGCGGGAGGCCGCCTTGGCCTGCCCACCGCCGAGTTTCCCGATGGCCGCGTGATCCGCGATGGCGCCTCGATCATCGATCATTTCGAAGCGGAGAGCGGCCACGCCTTTTCACCCGCAACGCCCAAGCAGCGCTTTTTCAGCCGGCTGTTCGACGCGATCGGAGCCGAAGGTCTGCTGCGCCCGGCGATGCATTATCGCTGGAACTTCGATGAAGCGAACCTCAGCTATCTGCTCTTCCATTTTCGCATGCTTGCGCCGCCCGGCCCAGCGGGTGAGGAAATTGCGGCCAAATCAGCCAAGGCCATGCGCCGCGCAACGCTTGCCTTTGGCGTGACCGATGACACCATCGCCATGGTCGAAGAGGTCTATGAAGAGCAACTTGCGGCCATGGAAGCGCATTTTGCCGCCACGCCCTATCTGCTCGGTGGGCGTGCGTGCATCGGTGATTTCGGCCTCTACGCAGCGATGTTTGCGCATCTGGGCCGCGATCCCAAGCCGCTTTCGATGATGTTTGACCGGGCTTTGGCCACCTATCGATGGGTGGAGCGCATGGGCCGCGAGACGAGCGACCTCGTTGAGTTCCAGAACCGCGAGGAGACCTACCTTGCCGGCGACGCAATCCCCGATACGCTGATCGCCTTCCTAAAGGCCATGGCCATAGACTTCGTGCCCGAAACGCTGGCCGCGGCGGACGCGATCAACGCCTGGATTGCGGCCCAAGACGATTTGCCGCCGC
>JBCBYM010000057.1:0-15222 GCA_039815865.1 Pseudomonadota bacterium | reverse complement strand
GGTGGACATTGGGAACACTATCAGGCGGTACGAAACTAACGATGGTGCATAGGTTCTCGTCCGACAGCGAGGCCGATCTTTGGGAAGAACTCAAAGACACCGACAAAGGCTGGGATGAGCATCTGTTTCGTCTGAGGAGCGTGTTTTCGTAGAGAGGCGGGGTTGCGGCGTTGATGATCGGGCTTGCAACTTTAAGTCGATTGCCAAAATTGTGGTCTCTTGCCGAAGGTCCGCTTTGCAACCTTCAAGTCCCCATAGCGGACTGGCAGCTAACGGCCCAGCTCGAGCCATGAGATCATGACCGAAACTGGGAGTGGAAGCGGACATTCGCATGGGCAGCTTTCAGCCCAGCTCATCGAAAACAGTGTTCTTTTTTAGGGCTCCGGCATAGTGTGTTGTTGTGCATGGACAAAACGGCGCAATCGGAGTCTAGCGAATGACACTCGAAGCCATCTATTTCATCGGGCAAACCATCACAGCGGCTGCACTGGTCATATCGCTGATCTTTGTCGGCATTCAGGTGAGGATGAGCCGCATACAATCGTGAGCGGACTGTCCGCCTTCGCGCCCGTGCGCGGCAAAGAGCTCTAAAGCCGGGGCAGCGTTACCCCGCGCTGGCCCATATATTTGCCCGCGCGGTCTTTGTAGCTTGTCTCGCAGCGCTCGTTGCCTTTGAGGAACAGGAACTGGCACGCGCCTTCATTGGCGTAAATCTTGGCCGGCAGCGGCGTGGTGTTGGAGAACTCCAGCGTCACATGGCCTTCCCAGCCCGGCTCAAGCGGGGTGACGTTCACGATGATCCCGCAGCGCGCGTAAGTGCTCTTGCCAAGGCAGATGACGAGCACATCCTCGGGCACGCGGAAATACTCAACCGTGCGCGCCAGCGCAAACGAGTTGGGCGGGATGATGCAGACATCGGTCTCCCGATCGACCAGGCTGCTCGCGTCGAACGCCTTGGGGTCAACCGTGGCGGAGTTCACATTGGTGAAGATCTTGAACTCGGGCGCGACGCGCGCGTCATAGCCATAGGAAGAAAGCCCGTAGGAGATCACGCCCTCGCGGCGCTGCGCCTCCACAAACGGCTCGATCATGCCTTTGGTTTGCGCCTGCTCGCGAATCCACTTGTCGGAAAGAATAGCCATGGCTGCATGGATTCCGGAAGCGCGGGCCGGGGGCAAGCGGGGCGCGGGGATATCCGGTGGAAGAGATCGGGCGCACAGCGCCGTTGGTCGAATAAGTGTTCGAGAAACTTGACAGAATAGAATGACCTCAAAAGGTGACGGTTGGGATGCGCAGACCAGATCAGCGGGGGACTATGAAACAGCTTTCAACACTTCAACGGCGCATCCTTGTGGGCTGCTCTCTCCTATGGGCGCTTGTCGCAGGGGTCAGCGCGCAGGCTGAGCCTCTGAGCGATGCCGAACGCGCGCGGGTGGATGCCGCGCTGGTCGATCTGGTCGAGGAAGGCGGGCCGGGCTTTGCGGTGGGCATTGCGCGCGGCGGCGAAAATGTGTTCGAGGCTTATGGCGGCTTTGCCGATGTTTCGCACCGCGTGCCGATCGGCCCGGACACACGCATCAACGTCGCCTCCGTGGCCAAGCAATATGTCGCGCTGATGGTGCTGGATCTGGCGCAGCAGGGGCGGATCGACCTCGATGCCGATTTTCGCACCTACCTCACCGATGCGATGCCCAAGGTGGAACAGACGGTGAGCGTTACGCACCTGCTCACCCACACCAGCGGGGTGCGCGATCAGAACTCGCTGTGGGCTCTCACGGGCGTGACCTGGTACGAACGTCCGCACAATAACGGCACCGCGATGCGGCTGTTGAACGCGCAGGAAGGGCTGAATTTCGAGCCGGGCAGCGAATATCTCTACTCCAACGCCAATTACATCCTGCTCGCGGAGCTGGTCGAACAGGTCTCGGGCGAGCGGTTTGATGTCTACGCGCGCGGCTTTTTCGATCGCATCGGGATGAGCCAATCGGGCTATAAGCGGCGCTATGGCCTCGCTCTGCCCAATGAGGCGCAGGGCTACATGTATTACGATGGCTGGATCGCCAACCCGCAGATCGCGAACTTCTTTGGCGATGGGTTCCTCTATATGACGCTGCCCGATCAGCTTGCCTACGAAACCCAATTGCAGGGCGCGTCCTCGGCCCTGACGCCCTCGGTGATCACCGCCAGCCAGACCCGGCCCGATCTCAGCTTACCGGGCGGCTATGGCTTTGGGCTGGAGTTCGACACCTTCCTGAGCGAGCCGGCGATCTACCATGTCGGCAGCACGGGCGGGTACAACGCCTACACGGTGCGCTTGCCCGAAAAAGACGTGAGCGTTGTTGTCATGCTCAACACCTCGCGGATCAGTTCGGTGGGGCTGGGGCAAAAGGTGCTCTCCGCGCTGCTGGATGTGCCGGTGGCGCTGGTGGGGAACAATCCTGCGGGGCCCGAGACGATCCTGGCGCGGCCCGAGAATGCCGCGGTGCTGGGCCGGTATGAGCTCGACAGCGGCACCATCGTCACCATCACGCAGGACGCAGACGGCGTTCTCTACCGCGAGATTGAGGGGTCTGAGCCCGCCGCGCTCCTCCACCGCGAAGGCAATGTGTTCGAATACTCGACCATTCCCGGCCTCAAAATCGCGTTTGACACCGCCGAAGACGGCACACGGCGCTTCCGGCTTTATATGGCAACGCAAGGCATGCAGACCGCGCTCGAACAGGCCGCGCCGCCCACGGACGAGGCGAGCAAGACCTCGCTCGAAGGGTGCTATTACAACGCCGAAACCCGCACCGAGATCGTGATGGAGTGGACCGGCGGCCTCAACTTCAACTTCATCAAGAACGGGCGCAGCCGCGACGCGGTGATGGCAAGCGCTGATGACGTGCGCTGGAACGGCTACAAGCTGCGCTTTGAGCGGGGCGCGGATGGCGCGGTCAGCCGCCTGATGGTGGACCGCGACCGCATCCGCAACGTGCGTTTTGAGCTGTGGGATCAGTGCCGCGGAGAGAGCTTGGGGCGGTTCAGCCCGCTTTAGACCAGGCTTGGGCGCGGCTTAGTTGGGGAACCAGCCCGGCGCCCCGTCGGCAAAGGGGCGATAGGTCAGGTGGCACGCCGCGCGGCTGGGATCGCGGTGCGTGATCTCGACCAGTTCGATCCAGACACCGCTCTTTTGATCGGGATAATCGTCAACCTTGACCGCCATAATCAGCCCAAAATCCTGGGTTTGCGTGTGCGCTGGTTCGCCCAGCGACGCGCGCGCTGCGGCGAGGAGAGCGGCGCAATCGGACGGCTTGGTGATGTAGAGCCGCACCGCGCCGAGGCGCTCTCCGTCTTTGAAGAAGTACTGTTCGTTGACGGCGATATCGGCGTAGGTTCCGGGCCGGATGACAAGCAGGTCCTGGCCAAACGCCTCCTGCTCTTCGTCTTGGGTCACGCCTCTGGCGGGGGCACCTAACGCGCTGAGCACTTCCTTCGGGCCTTTACCCCAAAGCGCGCTCGCAGGAGCGGCGAGCGCGGGAAGAGCGATCACAACGGCCAAACACGCAGCAAGGGCGGCACAAACTCGCAAAGGCATACGCGGCTCCTTCCAAGACAAACGCTAGTCGATCGGCGCAGCGCCAAGCTTTGGGTTCATCGCCGCCACGTGGTTGAGCCACCTCTTGGGCCGGCGCAGCATGTCTTCGGGATAGTCCACTTTCAGGCCAATCAGCCGCGCGATCTCGCCCACGAAATGAATGCAATTGCGCTCTTCGAGGTCATAAAACTTGCCCGGTGCCTGTTGCCAGGACGCGATGAGTTGGATGACGCGCTTGTATTCCTCATCGGTGAGCGTGATCGAGAAATGGCGGTTGGTCTTCTTCACGTTCTTTTCGCTTTCCGCCAGCACCATATGTTCAACCGGACCCGAAAGGATTGCGGGCGAGACACTGCGCGCGGAAAAGCCGTAATTCTCGTTGATGACCCGGCCGCTTTCTTCCAGCGTGCCGTCCAGCACGACGAAAGTGTGCGGGTAGCGCCCCCAGAACACATTGCCGTTGAAGCTGTGAAAATGGATCTGGACCTCGGCCAAGGCCGGGCCAGACCAAAGGAGCGCGAGCAGAAGGACGAGGCGCTTGAACGCCCGAAGAGGAGAGGATCGCATAAAGCGCTGTATTGCCAAATGTCAGCTGGCAAGCAAGCGTTAGGAAGCAAGAAGGCTGGCATTCCCTCCAGCGGCCGTTGTGTCGATGCAGGTCACCCGTTCGGTTGCAAAGCGCGCCAGGTAATGCGGCCCGCCCGCTTTGGGCCCGGTGCCTGACAATCCCTCGCCGCCGAAGGGCTGGCTTTCGACAATCGCGCCGATCTGGTTTCGGTTGACGTAGAAATTGCCGACCCGCGCGTGCGCCTGAACCACGCGGCGGGTTTCGGCGATCCGGCTGTGCAGGCCCAGTGTGAGGCCATAGCCGGTGGCGTTGATATCCTCGATCACCTGTTCCAGCTGGGAGGCGGCAAAGCGCGCGACGTGGAGCACCGGGCCGAAATTCTCGCGCGTCAGATCGAGGATTGAATCGATTTCGATAATCGTGGGCGCAACGAAGCAGCCATCGTCCGCATTTCCCGAAATCGTGTTCCGCACGACCGAGCGCCCCGACGCCTCTGAGCGCGCGATGTGCCGTTCAAGCGCAGCCTGCGCGTCGGGGTCAATCACCGGGCCGACATCGGTTGAGAGCAAAGCCGGATCGCCAGTGTGGAGCGCCTCGAACCCGCCGCGGATCATCTCCAGCATGGCGTCCGCGATATCGTCTTGCAGATACAGCACGCGCAAGGCCGAGCAGCGTTGCCCTGCGCTCTGAAACGCGCTCGCCAGCACGTCGCGCACCACCTGCTCGGGCAGAGCCGAGCTGTCGACGATCATCGCGTTCTGGCCGCCGGTCTCCGCGATCAGCGTGGCGATGGGGCCTTCGCGCGCGGCCAGGGTCTGGTTGATGAGGCGCGCGGTCTCGGTCGAGCCGGTAAAGGCCACGCCGGCAAGGCCGGGGTTGGAGGTGATCATCTGGCCGACCTCGCCCGCGCCGGGCAGCAATTGCAGCGCTTCGGGCGGGATGCCGGCCTTGTGGCACAGCTTGACCGCGAGCGCGGCGATCAACGGCGTCTGCTCCGCGGGCTTGGCGATAACACTGTTGCCCGCGGCGAGCGCGGCCGAGGCCATACCGGTGAAGATCGCCAGCGGGAAGTTCCACGGCGAAATCGTCGCAAAGACGCCGCGCCCGTGCATGGAGAGCGTGTTCTCCTCCCCCGTTGGGCCGGGCAGGGTGATCGGTGTTTCGAACTGGCGCCGCGCTTCGCTGGCGTAATAGCGCAGGAAGTCCACCGCTTCGCGAAGCTCGGCCACGCCATCCAGCAGCGTCTTGCCGGCCTCGCGCTGGCACAGGCTGAGAAATTCCGCCGCGTGATCTTCGAACAGGTCGGCGGCCTCTTCCAACAAGAGCGCGCGCTTGTCCCCGCCCAGCGCGTCCCAGCCCGGCTGGATCGCGGCGGCGTGCGCAAAGGCGGTGCTCACTTCCTCTTGCGTCGCGTCGCGGCGTGTGCCGACTTCGACCGAATGGTCGTGCGGCATGGTGATCGGCGCGATCTCACCGGCTTGCGCGGCTGGGAAGGTCGGCTCGGCGCTCCAGCTTTGTTGGGCCAGTTCGCTCAAAATCGCGTCCAAAGGCCCGTAGACCAGCGGATCGGACAGATCGATCCCGGCGCTGTTGAGGCGCTCTCCCAGAATATCATCGGGCAGCGGGATCTTCGGATTGCGGCGCGGCTCCATCGCGGCGAGCTCGGCCACCGGGTCTTCGACCAGATCTTCAGCGGCAAAGGCGGCGTCGCCCATGCGGTTCACAAAACTGGTGTTGGCCCCGTTCTCCAGCAGGCGGCGCACGAGATAGGCGAGCAATTCCTTGTGGCCGCCCACCGGCGCGTAAATGCGCACCGGCGTGGGGTTGTTGCCTTCGATCTCGCGCAAGGTGGCGTAGACTTCTTCGCCCATGCCGTGGAGGCGCTGATACTCGAAAGCGCGCCCCGCGCTCATCTCTTTCAAAGACGCGATCGTCAGCGCGTTGTGCGTCGCAAAGGCGGGGTGGATCACGTCCTCATGCTCAAACAGACGCGACGCGCAGGCGAGGTAGGAGACATCGGTCGCGCGCTTGCGGGTGAAGACGGGGTAATCCTCAAACCCGCCCACTTGAGAGAGTTTGATCTCGCTGTCCCAATAGGCGCCTTTGACGAGCCGGACGAACAGCTTGCGCCCGTGCCGCCGCGCGCATTTCGCGACCCAGTCGCACAAAGGCACACCGCGCTTCTGATAGGCCTGGATCGCAAGGCCAAAGCCTTCCCAGCGCGACCCATCGGCCCGCGTGAAGAGCGCGTCGTCCGCCATCAGCTCTTCGATGATGTCCATGCTGAGTTCGAGCCGCTCGGCCTCTTCAGCGTCAATCGTGAAGTGAATGTCCGCATCGCGCGCCTTTACCGCCAGCGCGCGCACCATCGGCACGATATCGGCGCGGGCTTGGTCTGCGTGAAGGTAATCGTATTTGGGGTGCAGCGCGGAGAGCTTGACCGAGATGCCCGGCAATCCGCCAAGGCCCGCCTGGGGGCTGCGCGCCGCCTCTTTCGCCAGCCGATCGAGCGCGCCCGCATAGGCCTGGCGGTATGTCTCGGCATCGGCAAAGGTCATCGCCGCTTCGCCCAGCATGTCGAAGGAATGCGTCAGGCCCTTGGCCCGTTCGGGCGCGGCGCGTTTGAGCGCTTCGTCGATATCGCGGCCAAAGACGAATTGCCCCCCCATGATCTTCATCGCCTGCAAGGTCGCGGTGCGGATGACGGGTTCGCCCAGCCGGTTCATCGTGCGCTTGAGCGTGGAGCCCATGCCGCGCTGATGCTCTTCGGGCGGGTCGAGCACTTCGCCGGTTAGCATCAGCGAAAAAGTCGCCGCGTTGACGAAGGTGGAGGAGCTTTCGCCCAAATGCTCGCCCCAGTCGATCTGGGCGAGCTTGTCCTTGATCAGCGCGTCAGCGGTCTCGTGATCGGGCACGCGCAGCAGCGCTTCAGCGAGGCACATCAGCGCAATGCCTTCTTCGGTGTCGAGCCCGTATTGCTGGAGAAAAGCGTCAACACCCGAAGCTTTGTGCAGCCGCGCCCCTTCGATCAGCTGCACCGCCATAGCGGACGCCGCATCCGCCACCTTGCGCGCTGGGGTGGCCTGCTCAAGGCGCTTGGCGATGCAGGCTTCTTCCTCTTCGCGATAGGCGCGCCGCAATTCGCTGCGGTCGATCGGGGCTGGGATGGCGTTGGGCAGTGGGTTCGTGGTCAAGGCTCGTGGTCGCTTTTGCAAGGAGGGTCGAATCGCGCGCGGCGCAAGAATCGCCCATAGGCCCAAAATTGCTCGCATTCGAGAGGCGTTGGCGGCTAGAGCGCGCAGCATCATGGGCAAGCTTAGCGGTATCACAGTCATCGACCTCACGCAGTTCCTGCCGGGACCGATGATGAGCGTCATGATGGCCGACCAGGGCGCTGAGGTGATCAAGGTTGAGCCGCCCGCGGGCGATCCGGCGCGCGCTCAGGCCCCGTTCGATAGCTATGGCGGCGAGGAACACTCGGTCTGGTTCGCTAATCTCAACCGGGGCAAGCGCGCGGTCTCGCTCGATTTGAAGGGCGAAAGCGGCAAGGCGGCCCTGCGCGATCTGATCGCTGGGGCCGATGTGTTTGTCGAAGGCTTTCGCCCGGGCGTGATGGCGCGGCTGGGTTTTGACTACGACGCGGTTCGCGCGATCAAGCCTGACATCATCTATTGCTCGATCTCCGCTTTCGGACAGGAGGGCGCGCTCAGCTCTCACCCCGCGCATGACATAGCAGTGCAGGCCCTGGCCGGGTTCTTGAGCGTCAACGATGGTCCTGAGGATGGCAAACCTGGCGCGCCCGTTGTGCCGGGGGTGGCGAGCGCTGACCTTGCCGCCGGGCTCACAGCGCTTTCAGCCGTTCTGATGGCGCTGGTTGGACGCGCGCGGACGGGTGAGGGCGCCTGTATCGACACCGCGATGTTCGACAGCCTGCTGCCGTGGATGGCGCACACCGCCGGGAGCGCCATTGCCGGCGGCGCGGCGCCGGTGAGCGCGCAGCAACGCTCGCTGGGCGGGGCGGGGTTCTATCAGGTCTACGCCACCGCTGATGGGGCGCACGTTGTGCTGGGCGGGCGCGAGATCAAGTTTGCGCGCAATCTGCTGAGAGCGCTGGGCCGCGAAGACCTGATCCCGCTCGCCGAAGCGCCGGCGGGGGAACAGGGCGAGCTCATCGCCTTCCTGCGCGAGACTTTTGCCACCCGCACGCGGGCTGAGTGGGTGGAGTGGTTCGCCGACGCCAACACTGTGGGGGACGTCGCCTTCTCGCCCGTCCTCACCTTCCGCGAGGCTTTGGATGAGCCGCATGTCGCGGAGCGGGGCCTGTGGGTCGACGCGCCCGGCGGTGG
Organism: Pseudomonadota bacterium; assembly: GCA_039815865.1. GTDB lineage: Bacteria > Pseudomonadota > Alphaproteobacteria > Sphingomonadales > Sphingomonadaceae > Erythrobacter. Next base: position 6,731 of record JBCBYM010000057.1, on the reverse strand, counting down.
CAAGCATATTGCGCCCGCGATCCGATTTGCAGGCGAGGGTTGGGAGCCGGGGGCGATACCGCCCCTCGCGCCGCCTTGTGCCAAACCGGAAGGGGACGGCGCATGACCCTGAGGCTCGAGATCAACGGCCCGCTCGCGCACCTCCTAATAGACCGGGCGGACAAGAAGAACGCGATGACGCTGGAGATGTGGGAGGCGGTGCCCGATCTCCTCATCAAGGCGCTGAGCGATCCCACGGTGCGCGCCTTTGAGCTGACCGCAGCCGACCCCGAGGCCGCGTTCTGCGCAGGCGCTGACATCGCAGAGATGCTGGCCAACAAGGACGATCCTCAATGGCTGGCACGCAAGCAGGCCGCGATCAACCGCGCGCAGCATATGCTCACTCGTCTGCCTGTGCCCAGCGTCGCTTTCGTTAACGGCGATTGCATTGGCGGGGGCGCGGGGCTGGCCATGGCCTGCGATATTCGCGTGGCCGCTGTGCGCGCGCGCTTCGGTATCACGCCGGCCAAGCTGGGCCTCGTCTATCCGCGCCACGACGTGAAGCTTTTGACCGATCTGGTGGGGCCGGGCCAGGCGCGCCGCTTGCTCTACACCGGGGCCTTGATCGGGGCCGACGAAGCCCAGCGCATCGCTCTGGTGGAGGAGATCGCCGACAGCTCCACCGCGCTGATCGAAGCGATCCTCGCCGCCTCACCCACTTCGCAAAGCGCGGCCAAGGCGTTTGTGCGCGACGTTCTGGACGGCGCCACCGGCGATGATGAGGCAAGCCTCAAGATCTTTGCCGAGGCCTTCACCAAACCCGATTTTGCCGAAGGCGCGCGCGCCTTTACGCAGAAACGCAAACCCCGCTTTGGGCGTTAGAGGGCCAAGCGCACCCGTTCGCCATGATGAGGACACAAGCCTGATGCCCGTTTACGCCTTTTACTGCCGCGATGGCGAGGACGCTCCGAAGATCCGCCCCACCGTGCGCGAAGAGCACTTTGCGCACATTTTTGCCCATGTCGGCGCGTACCGACTCGGCGGTCCGCTCAAAAAGGATGGGGATCCGATCGGCTCACTCGTGATGATCGAGGCGGATGACGAAGCGAGCGCGCGCGCCATCTTTGAGAAAGACCCCTATTACATCGCGGGGGTGTGGCAATCGATCAACATGACCGAGTTCGAATTCCTCACCGGCACCTGGCGCCCCGGCGAGGATGGCCCGTAAGGATCGGCAGCGGGATCTGATACGCGAATGCAGCCTTAGTGCGGGGCCAGACCGGTCTCGAACCCTGTCCGATCCTCAAGCGCAAACTTGTCGAACAGTTCCGCGCTGGCGGCGTTGAGACCCACCACCCGAACGTGCCTGCCATTGCGGCGCATCCGGTCGACCGCCTTTTCAAGCGCGCCGATCGCAGACAGGTCCCAGAAATGCGCCTTGGACACGTCGATCACCACGTTGTGCGCCGGGTCTTCTTCAAGGCTCTCTGGCCCCAGCATCCGCTGGAATTTGTCCGCGCTGGCAAAGAACAGCTCGCCTTCGACGTGGTATACCGCCGAGTGGGGTCGGCGCACACGTTCGACGGTGAAGAGGTCGCGCACCTTGTTGGCAAAGAAGATGCCGGACATCAGCACACCGACAAGCACGCCAAGGGCAAGGTCTGCGGTCCAGACGGTCACGACAACTGTGGCGATCATCACAATGGACGAGGACTTGGGATGCTTGCGAAGGTTGGGGATCGAGTTCCAGCTGAACGTGCCGATCGAAACCATGATCATGACCGCAACCAGAGCGGGCATTGGCACTTGCCCCACATAGGGCCCAAGCACCGCCAGCAGGAACAGCAGAAACGCGCCGGCGGTGAAGGTCGAAAGACGCCCCCGCCCGCCGCTCGCAACGTTGATGACTGACTGGCCGATCATGGCGCAACCGCCCATCCCGCCAAAGCAGGCCGCGACAACGTTGGAGACACCCTGACCAGCGCATTCGCGGCGTTTGTGGCTTTCCGTGTGAGTCATATCGTCGACGATCTGCGCGGTGAGCATGCTCTCCAACAGGCCCACAGCGGCCATCGTCAGCGAATAGGGCAGGATGATCTCAAGCGTTTCCAGCGTCAGCGGCACATTGGGCAGGGCAAAGCTGGGAAGGCCTTCGGGCAGTTTGCCTTCACCCGCCACATTGTTGACCGGCAGCCCCCAGAAGACCGCCGCAGCCGTCAGAACGATGATCGCGACGAGCGGGCTTGGGACAGCTTTTGTGACGCGCGGCAGAAGGTAGATGATCGCCAGCCCCGAGGCGACCATGATCCAGGTCCACACGCCCACGCCTTCGTTGCCGGGAAGCAGTTGCGGCAATTGCGCAATGAAAATGAGGATCGCCAGAGCGTTCACAAACCCGGTAATGACGCTGCGCGACACAAACTGCATGAGCAGGTTCAGCCTGAAGAGGGCCGCGATCCCCTGAAGCAACCCCATCAGGATAGTGGCGGCAAACAGATACTCCACCCCATGATCGCGCACCAGAGGGACCACCACGACAGCGACAGCCGCCGTCGCCGCCGAGATCATGCCCGGTCGCCCTCCGACAAGCGCAATGACCATGGCAATGGCCACGCTGGCGTAGAGGCCCACGCTGGGGTCCACGCCCGCGATGAGCGAGAACCCGATCGCTTCTGGGATCAAAGCCAGAGCAACGACAATCCCGGCGAGAATATCGGCCCGCGGCTGCGCAAGCCAGTCACGGCGGAAGTTTGCCGCAAAGGAGCGGTCCTGAACCATGGTGTTTCCTGAAATTGCGTTTCGAGGGATCGCGCAGCGTCTTATGCCCTGCGCTGAGTGGGCGGCCTATAGGGTGTCTGGCCCGGCGATGCGAACAAAATGTTTGAGCGCGCTTATCGGTTCCACCGGGGGTTACCCCAGATGCCCTACTCTTGCGCAAACAGCCGCTTTGCCACCGCATCGAGCTTTGCCATCAGTTCCGGGTCCTGCTCTTCGGGCGCGGTGATCACGGCTGTGTCGAGCACGGTGTCGATAGGGGAGGCGGCGCGCTTCTTGGGCAGGCCTTCGACCAGCTTCACCACCATATCGCGGGCCAGCGCGCCGTTTTCCTGCATCTGCGCGATCACTTCGGCGACGTCGACTGCGTCATCCTCGCGCCAGCAATCGTAGTCGGTCACCATCCCAACAAGCGCGTAGGGCAGCTCCGCCTCGCGCGCGAGCTTGGCCTCGGGGATGCCGGTCATGCCGATAATGTCGGCGCCCCATTGGCGGTACATCCGGCTTTCAGCGCGGGTGGAGAATTGCGGGCCTTCCATCGCGAGATAGGTAGCACCCACCGCCGCCTTGCCCTCGCACGCGGTCAGCGCCTTGGCGCACAGTTCGGAAAGACGCGGGCAGGTGGGATCGGCCATCGAGACATGCGCGACAAAGCCGGTGGTGTAATAGGTCGAGCTGCGCGCAAAGGTGCGGTCGATGAACTGGTCAACGATGGCAAAGCGCCCCGGCTCCAGCTCTTCGCGCAAGGAGCCCACGGCGGAGATCGCCACGATGTCGGTGCAGCCTGCGCGCTTCAAGGCATCGATATTGGCGCGCGCGTTCAATTCGGTCGGCGGGATCGGGTGCCCCCGGCCATGGCGCGGCAGAAAGCGCACCTTCACGCCGGCCAGAGTGCCGCACAAGATTTCATCCGAAGGCGCCCCCCATGGCGTGTCCACCGCGATCCATTGCGCGTCCTCAAGGCCCTCTATCTCATAGAGCCCCGATCCCCCGATGATCCCGATGCACCATTCGCTGGCCATATTGGTGTTGTGCGCTTTCGTGATTTTCAACGCCCGAATTAAGGGCTCGCCTTAGGTCAGGTGAAACGTCTCGGGCAAGGCCCTATGAACAAAGGGTTTGGGTTTATCGCCGCGCGCGCCTTTAAGGCGCTCTGTATCCGCGACGGCTGGTGCCCAAATATGCGTTTTGAAATGCAACATACCGCGCCTATAGTGGAAAGCGGAGATGAAACCCCTACCGGATGAGAGAGGACACACACCCATGGTCACCCAATACAAGAGCCTTATTAACGGAGAGATGATCGAAACCGGTGAATGGCTCGATGTCATCAACCCCGCCACTGAAGAAGTCATCGGGCAGGTTCCCGCTTGTGGCGAGGCCGAACTCAACGCCGCGGTCGCCGCTGCGCGCGCCGCGTTCAAGACATGGAAAACCTCCAGCTTCGAAGAGCGTCAGGCCGCCTGCATGGCGATCTCGGGCGCGATCAAGGAAAACGCGGATGAACTCTACCGCCTGCTGACCACCGAACAGGGCAAGCCGCACGCGCAGGCCAAGGGCGAGATTTTTGGCGCCGCCGGTATCTCGGCTGCGCAATCGACGCTCAAACTCGAAGACGAAATCATCCAGGATGATGACACCCGCCATCACCGCCACCGCCGCGTGCCGGTAGGCGTTGTCGGCGGCATCGTGCCGTGGAACTTCCCGGTCATGATGGCGATCCAGAAGATCATCCCTGCGCTGATGAGCGGGTGCACAATCGTCCTCAAACCATCGCCCTTCACCCCGCTGACGACGCTCAAGGTTGCTGAGCTGATCGCGGACAAAGTGCCAGCGGGCACGGTCAACATCATCACCGGCGAAGATGCGCTCGGCCCGATGATCACAAGCCACCCGGACATCGACAAGATCACCTTCACCGGCTCGACCGCGACGGGCAAGAAGATCATGGAAGGCGCAAGCGCTGACCTGAAACGCATCACGCTGGAGCTGGGCGGTAACGACGCCTCGATCGTTATGCCTGATGCCGATCCCAAGAAGGTTGCCGAGCAGCTCTTCTGGTCCAGCTTCCAGAACGCTGGCCAGGTCTGCATTGCAGCGAAGCGCGTCTACATCCACGAAGACATCTATGACGAGCTTTCGGCGGCCATCGCCGAATACGCCAAGACCGTCGTTGTGGGCGATGGCTCGGAGCAAGGCACCGGCGTTGGTCCGATCCAGAACAAGAAGCAGTATGAGCGCGTGCTTGAACTGATCGAAGACGCCAAGGACAACGGCTACCAGTTCCTGACCGGCGGCGACACCGATCCGTCGGGCACCGGCTACTTCGTGCCACTCACCATTCTCGACAACCCGCCCGAAGACGCGCGCATCGTTGCCGAAGAGCAGTTCGGCCCGGTCATGCCGCTCATGAAGTTCTCAACCGAGGACGAAGTGATCGAGCGCGCCAACGCGTCCGAATACGGCCTTGCCGGCGCGGTTTGGACGGGCAACCCTGAAAAGGGCGTCGAGATCGCGGAAAAGCTGGAGACGGGCACGGTGTGGATCAACGAATTCATGCACCTGTCGCCCTTCGCCCCGTTTGGCGGCCACAAGCAATCGGGCTTTGGCGCGGAATACGGCAAGGAAGGCCTCAAGGAATTCACCTACCCGCAGGTGATCACGGTGAAGAAAGACAACGTCGTCGCTTAACGCGTGCGCGTTTCCGCTTGAAAGAAGGGGCGTCCATGGCGGGCGCCCCTTTTTCGTCTGGGGTCTGAAGGCGCCTAGAGCCCGGCTTCGAGCGCGGCGATACGCGCTTCGACCGCTTCGTCTTCGCCCACCGCGCGCAGATACCGCCTATACTCCGACACAGCGAGCGAGGGATTGCCAAAGCGCTCTTCGGCCTGGGCCGAAAGCAGCGTGAATTCATCGTTTCCGCGATAGGTGCGGCGCGCGGCTTCGATGGCTTTGCGCGCGATTTCCAGATCGCCGGTCACCAAGGCAAAGCGCGCCAGCTGCCATTGCAGAAAGGGGTCTTCGGGGTGCATCGCGATGGCGGTGCGCAAGGTTTCGCCAGCGGCCTCAGCGCGCTCCAGATCAAGCTGAAGGCCAGCGATATTGGCGTAAGGCAAAGCGCGCGAAGGGTAAGCGTCGCGCGCGGCCTCGTAATGCGCCAGCGCGGCGTTCAGGTCTTCGCGCGCAATCGCCAGCTCGCCTTGCACCACGCGCGCTTCGTAATGCGCAGGATCGGTCGTGATCGCCTGGTCTGCAAACGGTGCAGCCTCTTGGGCAAGGTCCGCGTCAAACAGAACCCGCGCGGCGAGCGCGTTGATATCGGCGCTTTGCGGATAGGCCTCGAGCGCCTGGTCCATGCCGGTAACAAAGCCCTCTTCATCCTCAAGCTCGCGCATGGCCCACAGCATCATATGGTAATCCGGCTCGCCAAAGCCGGCGCGGTCCTGCCCGGCGTAGAGCGCGGCCGCCGCCTCGGCCTTGTCCTGCAGGATCAGCGCGTGGGCCCGCGCCACGCGGCGCTCATCGGCACCCAGCGCGCTGTCGGGCAAGGCGTCAATCGCCGCCATGGCCGCGTAGCCATCCTCCAGATCGAGCATGAGTTCGAGCTTCAATCTCTGGGTCTTGGCGTCCGCATCACCGTTTTCAAAGATCTCGGCCAGCTGCGCGCGCGCGGCCGCGAAGTCCTTGGCTTCGATTGCGCTGCGCAGGCTGGTGTTGGTGGGGCCGCTGACGGGCGTATCCCCGCACGCGGCCAGAACCAGCGCGCCGGGCAGAGCAAGCGCCAGACAAAGGGCGTGGGTTGGGGTTTGGCGGGTCTTCATGCCCCGCAGCTCTAGCGCCCAGCGGTAAAGATCGATTGAAAACGCCGGATCGCCACACGAGAAAGGGCCGCGCTCCCTGTGCACAGGAGGCGGCCCTCTTCACCAAGGCCGCGCATTTAGAACACGGCCCTTTGAACACGGCTTGGGCTTGTTCTTGGG
>JBCBYM010000056.1:0-15500 GCA_039815865.1 Pseudomonadota bacterium | reverse complement strand
GCCCCGGTCACGGTTGGCCTCAAGCTTGCCTACAACATCGCGGAAGACAACTTCATCAAGGGCGGCGTCAACCGTGTGATCCTGGCAACCGATGGCGATTTCAACGTCGGCATCTCCAGCCGCGAGGGGCTGGTCGAAATGATCGAGGCCAACCGTGACCGGGGCATCACGCTCACCACGCTTGGCTTTGGCCAGGGCAATTACAACGAGGCGATGATGGAGCAGATCGCCAATAAGGGTAACGGCAATTACGCCTATATCGACAGCGCTCTGGAAGCGAAGAAGGTGCTGGGCGATGAGATGTCCTCAACGCTCTTCACCATCGCCAAGGACGTGAAGATCCAGGTGGAGTTCAACCCCGCCGTTGTCAGCCAGTACCGCCTTGTCGGCTATGAAAACCGCGCGCTTCGCGAAGAGGATTTCAACAACGACAAGGTGGACGCCGGCGATATCGGCGCGGGCCATCAGGTCACCGCGATCTATGAGGTTGTGCTGGCTGGCAAGCCGGGCTGGATCTCGCCGCGCCGTTATGAGGACACGGTCTCTGGCGAAGCGAGAGAGCGTGTCGCGGAAGCCGCGCATGTGAAGCTGCGCTACAAGCTGCCGGGCGGTTCAACCTCGAAGCTGATCGACACAGTGGTGAGCGCCAATCAGTTCCGCAGCGCCAAAGCGCCCAAGGGTGACTTTGCCTTCGCGGCGTCCGTGGCCGCGTTTGGCCAAATCCTGCGCGGCGATGACCTGATGCGCGACTTTGACTTTGACGATGTCGGCGAGCTTGCCGGGCGCCAGCGCAATTTCTGGCGCCAGGAATTCCTGCAGTTGAACGCTGTCGCAGCCGGCATGAAAGGCGGCTGACCTTAGCGCAGACGCCTAGCCACACGCGGCCAGAATGAGGGCCGGCCCTGCTCAACGCCGAGCAGGGTCGGCCCCTTTGCTATTCAGCACAAGCGCACGCATAAACGCCTGATACATAGCAGCGTTTGCACACGCGCACCGGGCTGCTAAAGGGCCGCTGAAATCCAACTCTGCCGCGGAGATTTGCGCACCATGTCCCCTTCGATTACCTTCATACCCCTAATCCTTATCGGCCTTGTCCTGCTTGTTCTGGCGGTCTGGCTGATCATGCGGCTGGGCAAGTCGACAACGGTGGTCGACAATGATGCGAAGGGCACCGATGTGCTGAGCGAAGGCGCCAAGCCCGCCCAGCGCAATCAGGCACTGATCGACGCTGCGCCCGCTGCGGTTAACGTCGAGGTGCCGGCCGCACCCGAACCGGCTCCCGCACCCGAGCCCGCCCCGCAGCCTGCGCCAGACCCAGCACCGGCACCCGCACCGGCACCCGCACCGACACCAGCTCCGGCACCAGCTCCGGCACCAGCACCGGCGCCTGCTCCCGCACCCATTGCAGAGGCTTCGGGCGAAGCCGACGATCTGAGCACGATCAAGGGCGTTGGCCCCAAACTGGTCGTTCTACTCAACGAACTGGGGGTTACCCGCTTTGAACAGGTTGCCGCCTGGAACGAGTCGGACATCGAGACGATCGACGCCAAGCTGGGCCGCTTCAAGGGACGCATCACGCGTGATCAATGGGTAGAGCAGGCCAAGCTTCTGATTTCCGAAGATAAATCGGCCTATGCTGAGAAATTTGGTCAGAACGGATAAGAATCCACAGGGATAAATGTCAAAAGCGTGTTACACACCTTACCGTCAAGTAAGGAGGGTGGCATGGTTCAACGCATTCTTGTGGCGGAGGACGAGCCGATCATCGCGTTCGACCTGTGCGATACGGTCGAAGAAGCGGGCTACGAAGTCGAAGGCCCCCATAGCGGGGTGTGCTCTGCGACGCAGGCTTTCGAGAGCGGCAAACCCGATCTCGCCATCCTCGATATAACGCTGGATGACGGCGAAGTGTTCGCGCTGGCCCGGCAATTGGAAGCGGACAATGTGCCGATCATCTTCCACTCCGGACGCCTCGAGCGCGAAGAGGTGGAAGAGCAGTTCCCCAGCGCCACGACCCTTGTCAAACCCTGTCCCCCGGCCGCGATAATCGGCGCCGTCTCTGACGCGCTCGGCGTGCCCAAGACGGACGGGTAAAGGCAGACCACAGCGCGAAGGCGGGCGTTGACACCACGCTGATTTGGCGCGCCCCGCCCCCACTCAAGCGCGGTTCCACGCCGCGCGATTGTTTGGGGGGACTCATGGAGACAGCGCTCGCCGCAAGCCTTGGGGCCGCGTTCGCCGGTCCGTTGGCCAACGCGCCTGCGCCCACGCTGAGGTGAGCGTGTGCGATACCTGCGAAGGGCTTCGCGTGAGCGCGCATTTCTGCCCAAACGCAACGCGTGAGGCGGACGGTCGCGTGCTTTCCAGCCCGCGCTACAAAGCGCTGTTTACGGCGCAGGGCACGCCATCAGGCGGCGGGCTGGACGAAGAAGCCTAGTGACCTTGCCTTGCAGCGGCTGTAAGTGTTGTCCGACAAAGCCAATTCTGCAATGGCCTAATGCAACGCATTAAGGAGCCCTCCCAAGTGAACGCCCCGTTTAACACGCCCGCCAACGACGCCTCCGGCACTGCCCCCAATCCAAGCGCCGGTATTGTCCCCTTCAACTGGGAAGATGCGTTCGATCTGGAATCGCAGCTGACCGAGGAAGAGCGGATGATCCGCGACGCGGCGAACGGCTTTGCGCAGTCCGAGCTGCAACCGCGTGTCATCGAGGCGTTCCGCAACGAAGTGTCCGCGCCCGAACTGTTCCCGCTGATGGGCCAGGCCGGCATGCTCGGCGTCACCATTCCCGAAGAGTTTGGCGGCGTTGGCGCCTCCTATGTCGCCTATGGCCTTGTCGCGCGCGAGATTGAGCGGGTGGATAGCGGATATCGCTCGATGGCGAGCGTCCAGTCCAGCCTCGTCATGCACCCGATGAACGCTTACGGCTCGGACGAGCAAAAGCGCAAATACCTGCCCGGCCTTGCCAGCGGCGAGCTTATCGGCTGCTTTGGCCTCACCGAACCCGACGCTGGCTCAGACCCGGCGGGCATGAAGACCTTCGCCAAGAAGGACGGGTCGGACTACATCATCTCAGGCAGCAAGACCTGGATCTCCAACTCGCCCTTTGCCGATGTCTTCATCGTATGGGCCAAGAGCGAAGAGCATGGCGGCGGCATTCGCGGCTTTATCCTGGAAAAGGGCATGGAAGGCCTCTCGGCGCCCAAGATCGAAGGCAAGATATCCTTGCGCGCTTCGACCACTGGCATGATCATGATGGACGACGTGCGCGTGCCGGCGGAAAACCTGCTGCCGCATGTGCAGGGCCTCAAAGGTCCGTTCGGCTGCCTTAATCGCGCGCGCTATGGCATCAGCTGGGGCGCTATGGGAGCCGCGGAATTCTGCATGCACGCCGCGCGCCAATACGGGCTTGATCGCAAGCAGTTCGGCCGCCCGCTGGCGGGCACGCAGCTCTATCAAAAGAAGCTCGCCGACATGCTCACCGATATCGCGCTGGGCCTGCAAGCCTCTTTGCGCGTGGGCCGTCTGATCGATGAGCACCGCTTCAGCCCCGACATGATCAGCGTGGTCAAGCGCAACAATGTCGGCAAGGCTTTGGACATCGCCCGTCAGGCGCGCGACATGCATGGCGGCAACGGCATCTCCGAGGAATATCAGGTCATCCGCCACGCGGTGAACCTTGAGACGGTGAACACCTATGAAGGCACGCACGATGTCCACGCGCTGATCCTGGGCCGGGGCATTACGGGGATTGCGGCGTTCTGATCTGAGGGTCTTGTCACTGCAGATGGTGGCATATGGGCGGACAGTCGGCTTGCGACCCAGTATCGGATACGCGCGCGAACGGTTAATTTAAGGCTGCTCTATGCTCGGCGAAATGAAGAGCTCGATCAGAATCACCCATAGCAGCGTACAACATCGACAGCTCATCATAAATGTAGGGTCGATTTGCGTTTTCAGCGTAAGCCTCATTGGCAATGTCTTGCTGCATCTTCAGCGCAAGTTCTAACTGCTCCAGCTTACGAAGCGTCCGCGCAATATGCCACTTGGCATCACGCACAATTCTTGATGGCGCATCACTATCCGAGCGCAAAGCCAACGCGCGCTCGAACTGCTCCAGCGCCCGCTCGTATTGCATTAAGTCGAAATAGGCCTCGCCCAAATTGCTTCGAATTGAAGCTTCCCAGCGTCGTACTGCAGGATCATCGGACTCCAGAACAACGTCGAGCGCTTTTCGTGTCCACGAAAGCTGTTGCGCCGGATTGGTATCTACGAATGCAAACATGTGCAGAATATCAACGGTCAAACTGTCGAGGCCTTCGTCCTTCGAGATCGCGAGGGCAGTCTGATACGCGGCACGCGCAAGCGCTCGAGTCTCATTTGTTTGGCCGTCCGGTGAGTGCTGATGTGAAGCGTAGCTGCGCCCGAGTTCGAGCCAATAGTAAACCTTCGCCTTCGGGCCAGCTGCAGTAACGTCTGACGCAATCTCGCTTAGAATCTCTCGTGCTCGGTCAAAGTCTTTTCGGAACATATAGGTGCGCGCAATCTGCGTGCGGATGATCAGGAAATCGTCATCTTGGGCGGTCTCAAGCGCCCCACGCATGCGCGCCTCGCTTGCCACCGGATCGCCCCGCTCCCAAAGTTCTCCAACGTCAAGGCTGTTCGCCTGGGCAGCTAGGAGCAACGACGCGATTACGGTCTTGACGCTAACAACCATTAGGGCCTCCTGTAATAACGACGCCCAAATCGTGATCGTGTGGGCGATCGGTTGCGTTCTAAGCCTAGCAGGAAGCGTCAGCAATATCCAAAAAGCCGACGCGGGAGCGACAAGGTTTCAACGTCCGCTTCCACCCCTAATGTCCGACCTCACAACTTTTTACCGTGCTACCTGTAAGCGGACCTAAAACCATCTCCTCAAAACCATTGGCTTACCTCTCAAGGGCGATAAATCCGGCACTGTCCTACACGCCCGCGATCGGGCATAGAGGGGCCATGAACCCGCGCGCGCCTTTGCTGATCGTGCGAATTTTTTCGCGAAAGAGGCAGCCAAGGGATGAGGTGTGTTTTCAAGTTTTGGACTGTGTAAACTGTGTCTCCTACAGGCCGGCTGAGTGAGAGGATGATGAAGCTTTTCGCCTATTTCCGCAGCTCCACATCCTACCGGTTGCGAATCGCGCTGGAGCTGAAGGGCCTCGACTATGAGGTGATCCCGGTGGACCTGCGTACTTCGGAGCAAAGCGGGGAGGCGTTCACCACGCGCAACCCGTTCGGTTCGGTGCCGATGCTGGAAGCCGATGGCCGCGACCGCGCGCAATCGATGGCGCTCATCGAATGGCTGGAGGAGGCCTATCCCGCAAGGCCGCTGCTGCCCGCTGACATCGAAGATCGCTACACGGCGCGCGAACTGGCCTATGCGATTGCGACCGAGATCCACGCGCTCAACAATCTGCAGGTTCTCAAGTATCTGCGAGGGTCCCTTGGCCATGGGGATGAAGCGGTCGACGCCTGGTACCATCACTGGCTCGCGCGCACGCTTGACCCGGTGGAGGCGCGATGCGCCCAAATCGGCACCGGCGACTTCCTGTTCGATGCGCCTTCGTTTCAAGGGCCGGGCCTGTTTGAGGTCGTCCTCCTCCCGCAGCTCTTCAACGCGCGCAAGCTGGAGTTCGACCTTGCGCCCTACCCGCATCTAACGCGGATCGAGGCGGCGTGTCTGGCGCTGCCCGAATTCCAGCGCGCCTATCCCGACAACCAGCCCGACAGCCCGGACTACAAGGGATAAACCAAAGGGAGAGAGAACCGCTATGAAGCTCGCCACACTCAACGATGGCACACGCGACGGCAAACTGGTCGTCGTTTCCAAAGACCTCACACGCTGCTGCGCGGCGGGCTATATCGCGCCCACGATGCAGGCCGCGCTCGACAATTGGGAGCGTGTTGCGCCCGAACTGGAACTGCTCGCCACCGATGTCGAGCACGAAGCGGTCCCGTGCGAGCGCTTTCACGAACGCCAGGCGCACTCGCCCCTGCCGCGCGCCTATCAATGGGCCGATGGCAGCGCCTATATCAACCACGTGGAGCTGGTGCGAAAGGCGCGCGGCGCCGAGGTGCCCGACAGCTTCTATCACGATCCGCTGATGTATCAGGGCGGCTCAGACAGCTTCCTTCCGCCGCGCGCCGACATCCCCTTGGGTGATGTTGCATGGGGCTGCGACATGGAGGGTGAGATCGCGGTGGTGGTCGATGACGTGCCAATGGGCGTTTCGGCTGAGGATGCGGCGGATCACATCAAGCTGGTCATGCTGGTCAACGATGTGTCTCTGCGCGGCCTGATACCGGGAGAGCTCGCCAAGGGGTTCGGCTTCTTCCAGAGCAAGCCTGCGAGCGCCTTCTCCCCTGTTGCCGTGACCCCGGACGAGCTGGGCGAGGCGTGGAAGGACAGCCTTATCCACCGCCCGCTCATGGTGGACTTTAACGGGGAGCCGTTTGGGCGGGCGCAAGTGGGCGTGGACGCCACCTTCACCATGGCCCAGCTGGTGGCGCACGCGGCCAAAACGCGCAGCCTTTGCGCGGGATCGATCATCGGCTCGGGCACGATCAGCAATAAGGGCGATGATGGCGGTCCGGGCAAGCCTGTCAGCGAAGGCGGCCTTGGCTATTCCTGCATCGCCGAAATCCGCATGATCGAGACCATCGCTGAAGGAGCGCCCAAGACCCGCTTCATGGCGCCCGGCGACACGGTGAAGGTGGAAATGCGCGACGATGACAACCACTCGATCTTCGGCAGCATCGAGCAGACGGTGGTGGAAGCTTAGACCTCAACCGGTGTGAACGCGGTCGCCGCATCGCCGGTGTTGGGCGTGCCATCGGCGTCGATGATGAGCGCTTTGACCTCGCCACGGCGCGCGCGGGGGCAATGCTCGGTCCCGCGGGGCACCACGATGAGCTCGCCCTTGGTCAGCGACACGGTGCGGTCGCGAAACGCGATCTCTAGCTCGCCCTCGATGACGAGGAACAGCTCATCGGTGTCGGGATGGGCGTGCCAGTGGAAGTCGCCCTCCAGCTTGGCGAGGCGCACTTCGTTGCCGTTGTAGCGCGCCGCCAGACGCGGGGCCCAAGAATCGCTGAACGTCGCGAAGGCGTCGGACAAGGAGACTTTGGAAGGAGAAGGCAACGCCATCAGAACACCACAACCGAGCGGATGCTCTCACCGGCGTGCATGAGGTCAAAGCCGGTGTTGATCTCTTCGAGCGACAGGCGGTGGGTGATCATGGGGTCGATCGCGATCTTGCCGTTCATGTACCAGTCGACGATCTCGGGCACGTCGGTGCGGCCCTTGGCTCCGCCAAACGCGGTGCCGCGCCAATTGCGCCCGGTGACAAGCTGGAAGGGCCGGGTGGCTATTTCCTTGCCCGCTTCGGCAACGCCGATGATGATGCTCGTTCCCCAGCCCTTGTGGCAGCATTCCAGGGCGTCGCGCATGACATCGGTGTTGCCGGTGCAGTCAAAGGAGTAGTCCGCGCCGCCATCAAGCATCTCGACGATATGCGCGACCACGTCCTTGGTCTCCTTGGGGTTGATGAAGTCGGTCATGCCAAAGCGCTCGCCCCACGGCTGCTTTGCAGGGTTGATGTCGACGCCGACGATGCGGTCCGCGCCGGCGAGCTTGGCGCCCTGAATGACGTTGAGGCCGATGCCGCCGAGGCCAAAGACCACCACGTTGTCCCCGGGCTGGACCTTGGCGGTCTTGGTCACCGCGCCAACGCCGGTGGTGACGCCGCAGCCGACATAGCAGGTCGTGTCGAACGGCGCGTCCTTGCGGATCTTGGCGACCGCGATCTCGGGAAGGACGATGAAATTGGAGAAGGTGGAGCAGCCCATATAGTGGAAGATCGACTGCCCCTTATAGCTCATCCGCGAGGTGCCATCAGGCATCAGACCCTGCCCTTGGGTCACGCGGATCGCCTGGCACAGATTGGTCTTGCCCGAGAGGCAGAACTTACAGGCTCCGCACTCGGGCGTGTAGAGCGGGATCACATGATCATCGGGCGCAACCGAGGTCACACCCGCGCCCACTTCGCGGACCACGCCGCAGCCTTCATGGCCCAGCACGCTGGGGAAGATCCCCTCGCTGTCGAGGCCGTCCAGAGTGTAGGCGTCGGTGTGGCAGATGCCGGTGGCCATCAGCTCAACCAGCACCTCGCCGGCCTTGGGGCCTTCGAGGTCCAGTTCGACAATCTCAAGCGGGCGCTTGGCTTCGAACGCGACGGCGGCTCTGGTCTTCATGGTGTCTCCCCTCGTGCAAGCCAATGCAGCCAGCACGAGCGAAGTGCAAGGTCAAGCGCTGGCCGCCTCATCGACACCGCTGTCCGCCTTGCGCGCATCGAGGGCATCGACAAAGCCGTGATTGACGTCGCGGTGCTCAGCCTCGTCAGCGCGCACGGCGATGATGACATCGCGAAGGCGCGCGTTGGCGGGCAGCTGCCAATAGTCGATGGCGATCTGAGGCGCGGGCACGTTCTCATGACGTCCTGCGTCAACCTCGGCGAGGTAGCTGGTGTAGCTGATCACCGCTTCCTCTTCGAAATAGCCCACCACCCGGTGCGCGGTGCGCGAGGCGAAGAGGTAGAGGAAGAAGTAGAAATTGTAGAACACCATCTGCGTGATCGCGATCAGCGCGCGCTCGAACCAGTTGGGCTGAGCGATCTCGATGAAGGTCATCAGGTGCATGCGCTCATTCTCGGCCTCGTCGAGGAGCGTGCGGATCCAGCCTTCATCGTCGCGCATCGTGCGAAGCGCGGTAAGGTGCTGCCACAGCCCGCCGACCATGCCGGGCACAGCGGCAACGGTCTCAAGCACAACGGCGCGGTGGCCGTAACGCTTGGCAAAGAAGGTGTCGGCGACAAAGCGAAGCGCCTTCACGAAGGCAAAGGCAACCTTGTCACTCACGTTTTGAGGGGGGACATGGTTGTCGATGACGGCGTCGGCGTTGACCTGCCGAACCAGCGGGCGGGGATCGATATGTTTCATAGGTGGGGGTCACCCAAAGTGCGCGCGGCCCCTTCTACTCGACCCCATGTCGAGCGCCCTGACAGCGCCTCTCTCGGCAAATCCCAAATACGGTTCCGGCGCTGAATTGCTACTGAATTGGCCTCATCAAATGTGCGATTTTACGCAACAATCAGAAGCCAAGGCTCTCAGCGACTGCGGAATTTACAATCTTGCCCGCGTGCACGTTGAGCCCGGGCGCCAGATGCGGATCCTCCTCGCACGCCTTCAACCCCTTGTTCGCAAGCGCCAATCCAAACGGCAAAGTCGCGTTGTTGAGAGCGTAGCTGGACGTGTGCGGAACCGCGCCGGGCATGTTGGCGACGCAGTAATGGATGATGTCATCAACGAGGTAGGTCGGGTCCTCATGGGTTGTCGGCTTGGAGGTCTCAAAGCACCCACCCTGATCAATCGCGACATCCACCAGCACCGCGCGCCGCTTCATCAGGCCGAGCATGTCGCGTGTTACCAATCGTGGGGCGCTTGCGCCGGGAACAAGGACTGCACCGATGACAATGTCCGCTTCAGCAATCGCCGCTTCGATCGTGCCGGCGTTGGCGTAGAGTGTCGTCGCGCGGCCCTGAAACATCTCATCCAATTGGCGCAGGCGCGGGAGCGACCGGTCAATGATCTTGACCACCGCGCCCAGTCCAACCGCCATGCGGGCGGCCTGCGTACCAACCACGCCCCCCCCGATCACCACGACGCGCGCTGGATGAACCCCGGGCACACCGCCCATCAGCACACCACGACCGCCCTGCGGAGCGTGGCTCGCAATCGCTGCCGCTTCGATGCTCAGACGTCCGGCAACCTCGCTCATGGGAGCGAGCAGCGGGAGCGAACCACCGGGCGCGGTCACCGTCTCGTAGGCCACCGCCGAAACGCCGCTCTCCATCAGCCCGCGCGCTTGCTCGGGATCAGGCGCAAGGTGGAGATAGGTGAAAAGGATCTGCCCCTCGCGAAGCTGCACCCATTCACTGGGTTGCGGCTCCTTGACCTTCACCACCATTTCGGCGCTCGCGAACACCTCCTCGGCGCTGTCCACAATCTGAGCGCCGATGGCTTGATAGTCGGCGTCAGTCTTGCTGATGCCCAACCCAGCGTCGCTCTCCACGATCACATCATGGCCCGCTGCGACATATTCGCGCACGGCTTCCGGGGTCAGTCCGACGCGGTATTCGTGGTTCTTGATCTCTTTGGGGACGCCGACCAGCATGATTCTCTCCTGATCCAGGATATTTCGAGCGCACGTAGAAGAGACGTTACAAGATTACAATCTCAACAAGTATGGTTGCAATTGGAAATTGCCTTTGTGAGACCCACCTTGAACCAGAACCGCCAAGACAACGCCAAGCGCACGGAGAGCCTGACATGACCGCCTATCCCAACCTCACCATGCTGATCGGCGGCGAATGGATCGCGCAAGGAGACGAAGGGGTCATGCCCATCGTCAACCCCGCGACCGAGCAGGTGATTGCGCAGTGTCCGAAGGTCTCCAAGGGACAGCTCGACGCCGCGATTGCAGCCGCGCAGGACGCCTTTCCCGGATGGGCGGCGACGCCAGGCGCAGAGCGGCACCGCATCATCCGCCGCGCCGCCGATCTCTTGCGTGAGCGGGCCGAAACCATCGCGCGCGTGGTCACGGTCGAAATGGGCAAGCCGCACGCGCAGGCTCTGGGCGAGACGTTGAGCGCTGCCGACCTCATTGATTTCCTGGGCGAAGAGGCCAAGAGGCAGGGCGGGCGTCTGGTGCCGGTTCGCGGCGCGCATCTGCTGGAACAGCGCGTAACGCAAGAGCCCATAGGCCCGGCGGCGCTCTTCACTCCGTGGAACTTCCCCGTAAACCTGCCCGCAAAAAAACTCGCTGGAGCGCTGGCGGCCGGCTGTTCGTGCATTCTCAAACCAGCAGAGACCACTCCCGCCTCTGCGCAAATGCTCGCGCAGTGCTTTGTCGATGCGGGCGTGCCGGCGGGCGCGATCAATCTTGTCTATGGCGATCCGGCGATGATCTCAGAGCATCTCATCACCGCGCCCCCCATTCGCAAGGTCAGCTTCACCGGGTCGACCGCGGTGGGCAAGCAGCTGGGCGCGCTCGCAGCTCAGGGCCTCAAGCGTTTCACCGCCGAGCTTGGCGGCCATGCGCCGGTCGTGATTGGTGAGAGCGCGGATTTCGAGCGCACCGTTGCCGCCTGCGCCGCCACCAAGTTCCGCAACGCCGGCCAGGTCTGCGTCAGCCCCACCCGCTTTCTGGTGGCGCGCGGCATCTACGATCGCTTTGTCAGCGAGTTCGCGACGCGCGCAAAGGCTTTGAAAGTGGGCGATGCGAGCGCGGATGACAGCGTCGCCATGGGCCCGCTGGCCCATCCGGGACGCGTTTCGGCGATGGAGGAACTGGTGGGTTCGCTAGGCGGCGCTGAAGGCGAGATCGTGACCGGCGGCTCTGCGATTGAAGGGCCGGGCAATTTCTTTGCGCCGACAATTGTTGCCGCGCCGTCGGCGGGCAGTCGCCTGATGACCGAGGAGCCCTTTGGCCCGATCGCCGGGATCGTTCCTTATGACGATATCGAAGAGGCGGTGCGCATAGCCAATTCGCTGCGTTACGGGCTTGCAGCTTACGCGTTCACCGGGTCGCTGGATGAAAGCCACTATCTCGGCAAGGCGCTGCGTGCAGGGATGGTCGCTATCAACCATTTCGCGGTCGGTTCGCCCGAGACCCCGTTCGGCGGGATCGGTGACAGCGGCTTTGGTTCGGAAAGCGGTGTCGAAGGGTATCTCGGCTATACCGAGACCAAGCTGGTTACCGTCGCGAAATCAGCGCCTTGAGGCGCATGCTGAGCGCTATGCGGCCTTTGAGTTAACCTTGGATCCAGCTAGAAAGTCGACGCCAGAAGGAGGACTTCTTGGGCATGGGACGGATGCGTCCGTATCGAGCTTGACGAGTAAACTCATCACCAAAACACACCGTGCGGCCCATGGCGTCTGGACCGCTCGAAACGAACGTTGGCTTTTCCATTATCGCGTCCCCGATTCGCGTTTGTTAGTGTGGTAAAACTAACACGAAGCCTGTGGAAAACGAGTCATAAATGCTGCGCGGCAGCATATTTTACCAACCGGTGAACTTGGAGGCGCTATCGCTCTGATTTGCCAGCGTTTCAGATCCGTTTTGCCCCTGCCTCACGCACGGCTTCGAGAGTGGGATAGCCGTTCACGGCCATCAACAAGTCCGCTTCGGCCAAAATCGACTGGAGCACAAAGGCCGCTCCGCGATCCCCGCCCAACGCGAGACCGTAAGTGTAAGGCCGCCCCACGCCGACTGCGGTCGCGCCGAGCGCCAAGGCCTTGACAGCGTCCGAACCGGACCGAACGCCGCTGTCAAACAAGACCGGCGTATCGCCTGAGGCTTTCACCACATCTTCGAGCATGTCGATCGTTGAAATCCCGCCATTGGCCTGCCGCCCGCCATGGTTGGAGCAATAGACCGCGTCCGCTCCGCAATCGACAGCGCGCTGGGCGTCCTCGGGATGACAGATGCCCTTCAACACAATCGGCAGCTTGGTGACCGATTTGAACCACTCAATATCCTCCCAGGTCAGCACCTGTCCGAAGGTTGCGGCCCAAGTGAAGATCGCCGCCTTGGGGTCCTCTTCCGGCGGCTTCTCCAAGAGCGAAAGGAAGACGGGATCGGTGAAATAGTTCTGCAGGACCCGCCCGCGCAGCTGCGGGAAGTTGGACGCGTTGAGATCGCGCGGGCGCCACCCGGTCACCCAGGTATCGAGCGTGACCACCAGTGCGGAATAGCCCGCCGCCTCCGCGCGCGAGATTAGGCTTTCCGCCAGTTCCTTATGCTTTGGCGTGTAGAGCTGGAAAAAGGCAGGCGTATCGCCGCAGGCCTCTTTCACCTCTTCCATCGGATGATTGGCAAGCGTCGAGGCGCAAAAGGGAATGCCCGTTTCTGCCGAAGCGCGCGCGGCGGCCATATCGCCATCCTTGTCCAGCGTCGCGTCCCCATTGAGGCCAACGGGCGCCATAAAGAGCGGGGTGGGATAGGTGTGGCCGAACAGCTCAATCGAAAGATCGCGCTCCGAGCAGTCGACCATCATGCGCGGGACCATGCCCCAATGGTGGAACGCGCTGGAATTGGAATCCTGCGTGTGCTCATCCCCGCAACCGCCCGCAACATAGTTGGTCAGGCTGGGGCCAAGCGCCTCGTGCGCCCGCTTTTCCAAAGTGGCGAAGTCGACCGGGAATTCCGGCAAGACGCCATTGAGCCCAGCGTTGTAAATGGCGTTCTGCATACCGCCAAAATTGAGGCCCGATGTCTTTGTCATATCCCTCTCCCAGACTCGCTTTGGCAAGGAGAGTGCGCAATGGCGCGAAGCGGGGCAAGCCCTTTTGCGCGGGGATTGCGTTGTTGCGCCTTAGCTCACAAGGCGCTGGAGCTGTGGGCGCACTTTCAGGAAAATCACATAAAGCCGCTCTAGCGCCGCTAGGACAAAGCGGTTGCGCGCGATAAGGCCAAGCGATCGAAGGCTTGGGATGGCGCGCCACATGGCCGCAAACGCCGCTGCGCCAGAGAGAACCTCGCCGTTCTCTTCGGCGTGAAACCGGGCGAGCAGTTCGCGCTGATCAATCGGGCAGGAAGGATCGCCGCCTTCGGACACATCAATAAAGGCGATCGCGCCTTTCCGGTCGAGCCGCTTCATCAGCGAAATCTCGCGCTGACACAGCGGACAGGCGCCATCAAACCAGACTTTGAGCGTTGTCATGTTCAAGATACGAAAGCGCGGCGCAAAAGGTTCCACCCCTTCCCACTTCCCTGCCCTTCGAACTCAGGGGCGTATCTGCCCGGCTCCATGGACAAGGTATTTGAACGTTGTGAGCTGTTCGAGTCCGACCGGCCCGCGCGCGTGCATCTTGCCGGTCGCAATTCCGATCTCAGCTCCCATCCCGAACTCTCCTCCGTCGGAGAACTGGGTCGAGGTGTTGTGGAGGACCACGGCGCTGTCGATCTCGCTAAGGAAGCGGCGCGCGGCGTTATCGTCCTGCGTCAAGATCGCGTCGGTGTGCCCGGACGAGTGCTCCGCAACAAAGGAAAGCCCTTCCTCAAGGCCAGCCACCACCTTGATCGAAGCGATCGCGCCCAGGAACTCGGTGTCAAAGTCTTCGGGCAAAGCGGGCTTGATCCGCTGATCCACCGCCACACTCAGCGGATCGCCGCGGAACTCGCAATCGGGCATTGCATCCAGAAGGCACGGGATCGCTTCCCCGGCGATTGCCTCGTCGATCACCAGGCTCTCCGTCGCGCCGCAAATGCCGGTCCGGCGCAGCTTGGCGTTGCGGATGATAGGTACGGCCGCCTCGAGATCAGCGGCGCTGTGCACGTAAGTGTGACAATTGCCATCAAGATGGAGAAGCGTCGGCACACGGGCCTCGTCGCGGACAAGCTGTGTCAGCCCACGTCCGCCGCGCGGGATCACAAGGTCGACGAAGTCCACCGCGCCAAGCAGCTCAGCCACCGCCTCGCGCGCGGTGGTTTGCACCGTCTGCACCGCATCGCCTGGCAGCCCCGCTGCCCTAAGCCCGGCTTGCATGCACTCAGCGATCACACGAGAGGAATGGCGACTTTCCGATCCGCCGCGCAAGATCACCGCGTTGCCCGATTTCAGACACAGCCCACTCGCATCCGAACCGACATTGGGGCGCGATTCGTAGATCATGCCGATCACACCGATGGGCACGGCCACACGCTCAATCCGAAGGCCATTGGGCCGGTCAAAGGTCGCAAGGTTACGCCCAACCGGATCGGGCAGTTCGGCGATCTCTTCAAGCGCCTTGGCCATCGATTCAATCCGCGATGTATCCAGTTTGAGCCGGTCGATGAAGCTGGCCGGCTTTGCCCCCTCAACGCCCGCGACGTCTTTGGTGTTGGCATCGACCAAGTCCCGGGTTCGATGGCGCAAAGCCCTGGCCGCTTCGACCAGTGCGATGTTCCTGGCTTCGCCGCTCGCCACCCTCAGCGCGCGCGAAGCCGCCTTGGCGCGTGCGCCGAGCTGGGCGATATGGATCGCAGGATCAAGGTTCTGGTCGGTCATGGAGCGCTCTGAATGGTCCCAGCAGGCGCCAATGACAAGCCTATGCGTGGAGCTTTCGCTCCGAGAGATCAGCGCCATTGCAATTTGCCTTGAATATCGCGACCCGCGCTAAAGCCACGAAAAGCGTAGCGTCACGCTGATCCGCGTGGCTCTAGAATCCCTGCAGCCAACCTCTTCCCCCTTGATCTTTGCCGTATTCACGGCATGACACGCCTCGTGGTTGGATGCTGTACCTGATTTGGGAGCTGTACTGATGAACCTTGATTTCACCCCTGAAGAGCAGGCGTTTCGCGACGAAGTGCGCGCCTTTATCGAAGCGAACTATCCCAAGCATCTGATGGATGCGGGCATGCGCGAAG
>JBCBYM010000055.1:0-15539 GCA_039815865.1 Pseudomonadota bacterium | reverse complement strand
GGCATCGACCGGCTCGTCTTCGAGGGACCGATCAACAACCCCGACGTGATCGAATCCCCGGTTGAGATCATTGCGGTTGTCGAGCCGGTGGAAACCACAGTCGATGCCGTGTTCGGGTTCGATTTCCCCGGCCTCGTCGAGGTGCCCTTGTTGACTGAAGATCCGCTGCTCGAAGACCCGGTCGCCAGCGGCGGGGACAGCTCGCTCTACTCGGTCACCGTCGGTGATGGGGCAGACGAGGATGATCAAGCCACCACGCAAGGGGAGGAGTAAGCCCATGAAAAAGCTCGCCAGCCTTTGCACCGCGGCGCTTGTCGCCACCGCTGCCCTTTGGGCTGCTCCCAATATCGCGCAGCGGGCCGAGACCCGATCGATCAGCCTGCGCGACGCCTTTCCGGTGGGCTCCAACGCCCTGTGCGAGGCGCAGATCCTGCAACCCGATCCGGGCTCGGGCCTGTTTGATCGCAAGTACTCGCTCATCTGCCGCGACGCGGCGACTCCAATCGGCACTCTGTGGGTTGTGCGCGGCAAGCTGGCCGGGGATGCACCGCAGCGCTTTGGCGGGCCAGGCGCCAATTGCACGCCAAGCGAACGCGGCGCGGTTCCTGAAACACTCAGCGGATCGCTTGATGCGACGCGTCGGCTCACCTGTTCGACAGGCTCCAGCATCATCCGAACCGAGCTGATCGTAGGCGAGGCGAATGGCCGGACCTATGCGGCGAGCGGTCTTTCCGCCTACAGCAAGGCGCTTGAACTGGGTCTGGCCTCGCTTGCGCAAGACACGTTAGTGCCCGGCACGGTCGACATCCCCTTGACGCAGACCACCGACGCCGTCGCTTTTGCGCGCCAGCAGGCCGAAGCGATCGCCGCCGATCAGGCGCTGGTCGAAGCCTATCGTCGCAGCAACAGTGGCGAGTTTGCCGAAGCGGCCGAGTTCTTTGCCGCCAGCGCCGCTGCGCTGTCCGGCGAAAGCGGGATCGAGGCCCGCCTTAACGAGGGCCTGCTGCAATCCAACCTTGGCAATTACAACGAAGCCGCGCGGCTGTTTGCCGAGACCCGGCCCGGCACGCTTGCCGACCCTGTGCTCGCCCGCTTGCAGCGCAATTATGAGGCGATCGACGCGCTCAACCAGAGCAATCCGCAAGCCGCGCTGGTTTCGGTCAACACACCCATAACCAACGAGTTTGGCGACCCGGACGCCTTGCGCAATCTCCAGATCGGCCCGTTCATGGCGAACCGGCTGGCAGCGGAGAACGACCGGGCGGCGGGCTCGTCCTTTGCGCTCAGCCTGACCGCGCTTGAGCGGGCACAATTGCTTGATGGGCAGGCGGATTACCTGCGCGCCACCGCGTTGCGTTTGCTGGGCCGCACCGATGAAGCGGCGAGCAATCTTGCGCGTGCCAACACCACTCTGGCCGAAGTGCGAGGGGGGCGGATCGTCTCGATCATCTGGCTGCGCGCTCAGGTCTTGAGCGAGCTTGCCGAAGTGGCTGAGCAGACCGGCCAGAGCGCTGAGGCTGAGCGGCTGCATGGCGAAGGCATTGCGCTGCTTGAGGAAACCTATCCCGATTCCCCGGCTCTTCAGAGCGCGCGCGGGCAACTGGCTGGGTTCTACGCGCGTTCGGGTCGGCGCGCAGACGCCATCGGGCTCTTCCGCGAGATTGTCGCGGACGCTGAGGGACGCCCTTTGCCCAGCCTGCGCAGTCTGATGGCGCCGTATTTCGCGCTGCTTCTCGATGGCACCGAGCCCGGCAGCACGGCGGGAGCGGAGGCGGCGTCTGACATGTTTGCTGCGGCGCAATTGCTCCAGCGTCCCGGCCTTGCGCAAACGCAGGCCGTGCTCGCGCGGGAGCTGTCGGGCGGGGATGACCAGGCCGCGCTCCTGTTCCGCAAGACCACCAATGTCAGCCGCTCGATCGAGCAATTGCGTGGTGCGATCCTGCAAATGCAAACCGTCGCTGAGCTTTCACCCGAAGGCGCGCTTCTGCTCGCCGAGCGCCAGGCGCGGCTGGAACAATTGCAGGTCCAACAGGCCGAAGTGCTTCAGAAGCTGGCGGAGAACCCGCGCTACCGGGCGGTGGCGGGTTCGTCGATTGATTTGGCGGGCCTTCAGGCGATCCTGCGCGGGGGTGAGGTGTATGTGAAGCTCATCACGCTCGAGGAGGAGAGCTTCGTTGTCTATATCAGCGCTGACACAGCGCTGGCTTATGAAGCGGACATTTCGCCTGAGGATCTGGAGTTCACCGTTGATCAGATCCGTGAGACGATCGCGATCGCCGATGGCGGCGAGGTGCTGACCTTGCCGTTCGATATCGAGGCCTCGCGCACGCTTTACACACAGCTGTTCGCGCCGGTTGCGGACCGGTTGCCTTCTCAACGGCACATTGTGTTCGAGCCTGATGGCGCGATGCTCAAGCTGCCGATCAATTTGCTGGTCACCGATGATGCGAGTGTTGAGCGGTACCAGGATCGCCTCGCTTCGGAAGAGGGTGATGAATACGACTTCACCGGCACCGCGTGGTTGGGACGCAACGCGCAGGTGAGCACATCCGTCTCGCCCGCCGCTTTCCGCGATGTGCGCGCCTCGCGTCCTTCGGGTGGGTCAAAGGCGTATCTGGGCCTGGGGCAGAACACGCCAATTGGCAACACGCCCACCGGCACAGCGCGCACGCGCTCGGCGTTGGCTGGCGGGGAGAACTGCCTGTGGTCGCCCAATATCTGGGCCAATCCGATCAAGGCCGATGAGCTGTTTGATGCCGCTCGTCGCTTTGGCGGGGGTACGACCGTGCTGACGCAGGACGCCTTCACCGACACCGCGATTGCGGGACGCGAGGATCTGAACGAGTATCGCATCCTGCATTTTGCCACCCACGGCCTGGTAACCGCGCCGCAGCCCGAATGCCCGCCGCGTCCAGCGCTGCTGACTTCGTTTGGTGACGGAGAATCCGATGGCCTCCTCAGCTTTGCCGAAATCTTTTCGCTGCGCATCGATGCCGACCTGGTGATCCTGTCCGCGTGCGACACCGCGGGTGAGGCAACCGTGGGCGCCACGCGTGAGGCCGGGGTGACTTCGGGCGGAGACTTTGCGCTCGATGGGCTGGTGCGCGCCTTTGTCGGCGCAGGCGGACGCACAGTGCTGGCGAGCCACTGGCCGGTGCCCGATGATTACGACGCCACCAAGCGGCTGATTTCCGGGCTGTTTGCAGAAGGCACGCCTGAAACAGCGGACGCGCTGCGCCAGTCGCAGATCGAACTGATGGACGATGCCAACACCTCGCATCCGTTCTATTGGTCCGCTTTTGCCGTTGTCGGGGATGGCACCATTGCTGTGAACCGCTAAGCTCGCCCTTTAGGGGACACGGCGCAACAAATAGCGGGGGATGGGGCAGACAGGTGACCGATAAGAGCGAGCCCAACGGCCAACAGCAAGCGCGCAGCGGCTGGCTCACGCGCAGCTATCGCAGCGTCAGCGAGGCGGGCGAGATCCAGATCATCGTCGCGGTTCTCATCGTCCTGCTTGCGGTTTTTGTCGGCAAGTACAGCTGGACCTTGCCCGATGGCGAAACGCCAACCCCGCTGACCAACGCGGCCGAGCGCGCCTTCTACGATATCCGCGCCTATTACTCAGCTGACATGGTGGAGCCCGATGACCGGGTTGTCGCCGTCGTCTTCTTTGATGAAACGCTCTACCAGCTTGAGAAACGCTCGCCCTTGCCGCGCGAAGTGATCGCCAGCGCGCTGCGCTATCTCGACGATATGAACCCCAAGGCAATCGGGATCGATATTCTCTTCGACCAGCCGCAAGAGGCGGATTTCGAACTGGTTGAGACGCTGCGCGCGATGAAGACGCCGGTTTCGGTCGCCTACGCCAACACGCGCACGAACGAAGACGACATCGGGGCCCAGCAGCAGGAGTACCTCGAAGCCTTCCTCGCTGAGCTTGAAGGCAGCCGTTCACACCCCGCCTCGATCCGCCTCGACGCCGCCTTTGGCGCGACGCGGGTGTGGCCCAGCATTGAGCCCGACCTGCCGCCTGTTCTGGGGCGCTCGATGGTGGGCGATGCGGGCGGTCCGGTCGGGCGGTTTGAAGGCTATGAGGGCGCGATCGAATTTCGCCGCAGCCTTTATGAAGATCAGAGCGGCAGCGGTGATGAAGCGGGGGAGGCGGACGCTGTGTCCGCTCCGCTTTTCTCCGCGCTGGACATTTCGCTCTTCATCGATCCGGATCCCGCGATCCTCCCCTTCCTGGCCGAGCAGATCGAAGGGAAATACATCCTGATCGGCGGGGACATTGTTGATTACGATCGCAAGGAGGTCACCTTCACCTCGATCGACGGGGATGAGCCGGCCGGGATTTACGTCCACGCGGAAATGATCGCGCAGATGCTGGACGGCAACGCGATGACGCCGATTTCGGAAGCGGTGAAGTGGGCGCTGGCGGTGCTGGTGGTGCTCACGGCGGTTCTGGTCGCGCTGCTGGAATGGCCCGCGCGCCGGCTGGTGCCAATGCTGATTGCGCTGTTTGGCCTCTTCATCGGCGCGCCCGTTGTTATGCACGTGAACAATGTCGACACTTACGGTTTGCCTGCGGTTGGCTGGCTGGTTGCCTGGGTGCTGGCCTTTACCGCGATGACCACGGTCGCGCGCGCTTCGGGCGCCAAGCAGCGCTCTTTCGCGCAGAGCGCGCTGGGCAAGTACATCCCGCGCGACATCGCGCAGGCGATTATCGATCAGCCCGAACTGCTCTCGCTGGGCGGAGAGAAGCGCTCGATCTACGTGCTGTTCAGCGACCTGGAAGGCTTCACCAAGATGAGCCACGCGATCGAGCCGGAGATGGTCGCCAAGCTGCTCAATCGCTATCTGGAAATGCTGAGCCAGGTCGTGCTCGATCATGGCGGGGTGATCGACAAGTTCGTCGGCGATGCGGTGGTCGCGTTCTGGGGGGCGCCGATTTCCCGGCCCGACGACGCTGAGCGCGCGGCGCGCGCGGGCTATGCGATCTGGCAAGCGGGCGAAGCGTTTCGCGAAGAGGTCGCGCAGATGGACCCCACTTTGCCCCGGATCGGCAAGACGCGCGTGGGCCTTCACTTCGGCGAAGCGGTGATCGGCAATTTCGGCGGCGACACCCGTATTCAGTACACCGCTTTGGGGGACAGCATGAACACCGCTGCGCGCCTTGAGAGTGCGAACAAGACCCTCAAATCAAGCGTGATGGCAAGCCGGGAGTTTGCCGACGGATCCGATCTGGATTGGTGGCGCCCGATGGGCCGGGTCGTGTTATCGGGCCGTGCACGCCCGGTTGAGTTAATGGAGCCGGCTCCCGACTTCCCGGCCGAGGATCGTCAGAAGCTGTTCGAAGCCGAAGCTTTAACGCGCAGCGATCCGGTTAAGGCTCAGGCCATAGTCGAGGGTCTATTGGCCAACCATCCTGAGGATACAGCGCTTGCCAATCTGAAAGAGCGCTACGGCAATCTGTCGGCTGACGGGGACTATGTGATGGGGTCAAAATAGGCTGCGGCCAGCCCTCGCGGCTGGTCATCCATGGGATAGAGCGCTAAGTATCGTCGCGGATCGCGCGGGTCATTCTGGTTAAGGGGTAGGGTATGTTTTCGGCTCGGTACACATCGGTGAGCATGGGCGTGGCACTGGCGGGCGCTTTATTGGTTGGCGCAGGCAGCGCCGCTCTGGCCGAACCAGCGGTGGTGGTGAAATCGTCAGCCAGCGAATTCCCCGTTGGCTCGAAAGTGGAAGACACCGACACGATCACGCTGGAGAACGGCGAAAGCGTCACCGTGCTGACCAATAAGGGCTCGCGCACGATGAAGGGGCCGGGCACTTTTGAAGTGGGCGCCAAGCCCAAATCGAACCGCGCGCGGTTTGCCAATTTCACCCGCAAGCGCGCCGCCAGCCGCAGCGCGACCGGGGCGGTGCGCGCGGCCAGTGAAGGCGTGGCCCGCCCGGTGAACCCCAACGCCTATTACGTCGATGTCGAGCGTTCGGGCGCGGTGTGCCTCTATGATCTGGAGGCGGTGCGTCTGTGGCGTCCCTATAACGATGGGATCCAGACCTATCAGGTCTTCGATCCCCAAACCGAAGATTCGATCGATGTGACCTTCGATGATGGAGACAGCGTCGCCCCGCTTGATCCCGCGCTGCTGACGCTGACAGAAGGGATCGAGTACACGGTCACCGGTCCTGAAGGAGCCAGCGAGGCAAAGGTCTCGTTTGTGAGTATGACCGAGGAATACAAGCAGCCGGATCGGTTTGCCGATGCTTTGGTCGAACGAGGCTGCATGGTGCAACTTGAAACGCTGGCTGAAAAACTGGGCGGGTAAGCCCGCTTAACTCAGGCGGCTAGGCCTTTGCACGCGGGGCGTCAGTCCAGCACAGCTTTGATCAGCGGATTGGGGAGGCGGCGCCTGATGGTGACCGCCCAGAAAGTCTCGCTCACATCCTCCAGCCCGTGCAACTCCACCAGTGTGCCCGCTTTCAATTCGTCGCCCACCACGATCGGCGGGATCACAGCCACACCCACACCCACATCCAAATCCGCGCGCGTGAGCAGGCGCATCATCGCCATGTCATCGGCCTCCGCAGCGATGCGTGGGACAATGCCATGGCGCTTAAGTCCTTGCAAACCCGCGGGATACAGTGAGGACATCGGGCGACACTCCCCAGTTTATCGTATTAAGTTGCGACGGTCGGTTACGAACTTTCGCTTGTGCGGCTATCGTTCGGCGATAGTGGGTTGCATTGTGAGACTGATTCATCGCCTCGACTCTTCCGCCCCGCGAGCGGCGGCCACCGGTGTTGCGCTTTTTGCCGGCGCGCTCCTATCGGGCTGCGTGTCTATGGCGCCGGACCAAGAGACTCCTTCGGTCGTCTCGGACATGCCCGAAACCTTCGCCGCGGCCTCGGCTGAGCCGGTTGCGGGCGCTTACGCGCCGCAGGCGTGGTGGACCGCGTTTGAGGACCCGGTGCTCGATGATCTGGTCGAGCGCGCTCTGGCCAGCAATCTCGATATCGCCGAGTCCGCTGCGCGGCTGCGGCAAGCCAAGGCGCAGGCCCGCGTCGCGCAATCCGCACTGGTTCCCACCACGTCAGCCAGCGGCAACGCATCGTCCACCAATTCGCCGCTTGATGGCCTTGCTTTTGGCGGGTTTGGCGGAGGGAGTGACCGCCTCGAGAACGAGACCTACACGCTCGACCTCAACACCTCGTATGAGCTCGACCTGTTTGGCCGGGTGCGTGACGATTACCGCGCCGCGCGTCAGGATGCGATTGCAAGCGCGCAGGACTTGAAGACGGTGCAGCTGAGCGCGGCCGCCGAAACGATCACCGCCTATTTCGACTATGTCGACGCCGCGCGCCAGATTGCATTGAGCGAACAGACAGTCGAAGTGCTGCGCGACCGGGCGGAACGCACCGATGATCGCTTTACGAGGGGTCTGGCGGACAGTCTTGAACTCTATCAGATCCGGCAGGACCTGCGCTCAACCGAGAGCGGCCTGCCGCAATTGCGCTCCAGCCTTGTTGCCACCCGGTCGCGCCTCGCGCTGCTGTTGGGGACCTATCCTGGCGAGCTGGACGCCACTTTGTCTCAGCCGCTGCGCCCGCGTCTGGTGTTCGAGCCGGTGCCAAGTGGCCTGCCGATGGACCTGCTTTCCCAGCGGCCGGATGTCGCGGCGGCGTATGAGCGGCTCGAAGGCGCGCGCCTCAGGATCGGAGCGCGCCGCGCCGAGCGGTTCCCCAGCATCACGTTGAACGCCTCGCTCGGCACGCAAGGCGGTGATCCGGGCAGCGCGTTCGATTTTGCCAACAATTGGGCGACCTCGCTCGCCTCTGGGCTGGTTGCGCCGCTGTTCGATGGTGAGCGTATCACCGCCAACATCGCCAGCGCGCGCGCCACCTACGACCAGCAGGCCGCCGCTTATGCGAGCGCCGTCATCGGCGCCTTTGGCGAAGTGGAAAGCGCGCTCGCTGATTACGAACAGCAGCGCCGCCGTTACGCCCTCACCGCCGCGCAGCTTGCCGAAGCAAAGGGCTCGCTCGATCTGCAAAGCCGCCGGTTTGAAGCCGGTGTTGGCTCGTATCTGTCCTATCTCGACGCTCTGCGCACCGTTTATGCGGTTGAGACCAGCCTGTCCTCAGCGGCGCGATCGACCGCCTTGGCGCGGCTGGGCGTGCACCGCGCGTTGGGGGGCGACTGGGTTGAGGGCAGCGAACCCGAACCCCTCGAAATGAGCCCCGCGAGCACCGATGAAAGAGAGGCCTCATGAGCCGCCAACTTGTTTATTCGATTGCGCTGCTTGTCGCAGCCTTTGTCATCGCCGCGATCATGATTGCGCTCAAGCCCGCGCCGGTCGAGGACGAGCGCGTGGAGCAGGTGCCGCTCGTCGAAGTGGTCGCGCTTGAGGCGGCTTCGGGGCCGATCCCCGTGCTCGGCTCGGGAACGGTGCAGGCGCGCGATGAAGTGACGATCGGCGCTGAGGTGTCCGGGCGGCTCACTTATGTGCACCCCGCTTTCCGCGAGGGCGGCGTGGTTCCCGCGGGGGCGACGCTGCTGCGCGTGGATGAGAGCGATTACATCAACCAGGTGCGCGTGGCCGAAGCCGATGTCGCTGCACAGGGCGTGGCGGTGCTCGAAGCGCAAGAAGAGGTCGCCATCGCACGCGAAGAGCTGCAACGGTTCGCGGCCCGTGCGAAAGCGGCGGAAACAGCCGGAGCCAGCGACAGCCGAATCCTGGCTCCGCGCGATATGGACGCGTTGAAGGCTAGCCTTGCTGAGGAGGTTGCCACGCAGGAAGCCGCTGCCGCCGAGCGGGGGCTGGCGACGCGCGAACCGCAATTGCAAAGCGCCAAGGCCTCGCGCGACCGGGCTGAGGCAAACCTTTCCGACGCGCAGGTCCGTCTGGGCCGCACGCGTGTGAAAGCCCCGTTTGGCGGGCTGGTGCGCGAAGAAAGCGCGGCCGTGGGCCAATTGGTGCAGCCCGGAGAGCCGCTGGGCTCACTGGTTGCAACCAACGCCTACGAGGTGCGCGTCTCGCTCACCGCCGACGAAGCCGCGCTGGTGCCCGGCCTTTTGACATCGTCGCGCGCCCGCGTTCCGGCCAGCGTCACTTATATCTATGGCGGCAAGACCTATCGCTGGTCCGCTTTCGTGGATCGCGCCAACGCCATCCTCGACAGCGCCACGCGCAATATCGAGGTTTATGTCCGCGTTCCCGCGCCGCTGACCGCCGGGCGACCGGTGGAGGACGGCGAGAATGCAGGCGGCGCACCGCCTTTGCTGCTGGGCGCGTTTGTGAATGTCGAGATCACCGGCGCCAGCCTTGATAGCTACGCGGCTGTGCCCACCGACGCGGTGCGCCCGGGCAACGATATCTGGGTGATCCGCGAGGGCAAGCTTACGATCCTGCCTGTGCGCGTGATCCAGCGCAGCGATGAGATCGCGTATATTGCGACACCCAGCCTCAAAGAGGGCGGATTGCTCGTCACCAGCAGCCTCTCCGCGCCGATCGAAGGTATGACGTTGCGTGTCGCCGGCGCTGATTCCGCCAAGAGAGATGAAGCGGACCCCTCGGGCGCGGCGGACACCTCCAGCGCGGCGGAGAGCTCGGCGCGATGAGCGACGCCACCACCCCACAACCCGACCAGGCGCCTCGCCCACGGCCCGGAGACCGCGCGCGCGATCGCAAGGGCGCGATCGCGTTCATGGCGCGCAACGGGGTGGCCTCCAACTTGCTCATGATCGCGATGATCGTCGCTGGTATCATCGCCTTTGGCCGGATCGTGCAAGAGGTCTTTCCCGAAAGCAGCCTCGAGACGATCCAGGTCAGCGTCGACTATCCCGGCGCAACCCCTGCGGAAATCGAGCAATCGGTTGTCCAGCGCATCGAGGACGCGGTTGAAGCGATCGAAGGCGTGGACAAGATCACCGCCACCGCGCGCGAGGGCAAGGGCACCGTCAACGTCCAGCTTGATGAAGGCACGGACATGGCCACGGCCCTTGATGAGGTGAAATCCGAGGTCGACCAAATTCAGACCTTCCCCGCCGAAGCCGACGAACCCGATATTCGCGAAGTGACCACGCGCTCGGTCGTGCTGCGCATCGCGCTCTTCGGCGAAGTTTCGGAACGCTCGCTCAAGGAAACCGCCTTTGCGCTCGAGGACGAGATCGCGGCCATGCCCGAGGTTTCCTATGTCGAGACCAGCGCTGTGCGCGACTATCAGATTTATATCGACGTTCCGCAGGAAAGCCTGCGCGCGCTGGACCTGTCGCTGCCCGATGTCTCGCGCATTGTCGCGCAGTCCAGCCTCGACAGTTCAGCCGGCTCGCTTGATACGCCCAACGAAGAAGTGCGTCTGCGCACAGTGGGTCAGAATTACGAGCAGGCCGATTTTGAGGACATCATAGTCGTCAGCTCGGGCAATGGCGATCTGCTGCGCCTTGGCGATATCGCGACGATCAATGACGGGTTTGAAGACACCGATCTGATCGCCCGGTTCAACGATAAGCCGGTGGCCTTTGTCGATGTCTACCGCACTGCGGATGAGCGCGTGCTCGATGTCGCGGCGGCGGTGAAGGATATGCTGGCCACAAGCTATGTGCCCCCGCCGGGCGTTGAATACGCGGTTTGGAACGATCAGTCGCAAATCCTGGCCGACCGTTATGAGCTGCTGCTGCGCAACGCGGGCTTTGGTCTGATCCTGGTGCTGATCGCGCTCACCTTGTTCCTTGATCTCAGGCTCGCTTTCTGGAGCGCGGTCGGCATTGGCGCGACCTTTGTGGGCGCGATCTTCGTGCTCGATGCGATCGGGTCGAGCATCAACATGTTCTCGCTCTTCGGCTTTATCCTCGCGCTGGGTCTGGTGGTCGATGACGCGGTGGTTGTCGGCGAGAATATCTACGCCGAACGCGAAGGCGGGCGCAGCGGCATGGGCGCCGCGATTGCAGGCGCGCAGCGCGTGCGCACGCCGGTGATTTTCGCGGTTCTGACCAGCATGGCCTCGGTCCTTCCGGTTCTCGCAACGGGCGGGGTGATCGGCAAGATCATCGCCGATGTGCCGCTGGTCGTGGTCGCGGTGCTCGCGCTCTCACTGGTCGAAGCGCTGCTTGTCCTGCCGCACCACCTCTCCACCCTGCCGGCGGCGGGCGAGGTGGCCGGAAATCAGATCACCCGCTTCTTTGAGCGGGTGCAGGCCGCCGTCGATGTCCGGTTCAAGGCGTTTGTCGAAGGCCCGCTCGACCGCGCTCTCACTTTCTCGGTCAAGGCGCCCGCGGTGGTCATTTCCGCCGCCGTGGCGGTGCTGATTGTGATGGTGGCGCTGATCCCTGCGGGCATCATCAAGGTGAGCTTCTTCCCCGATATCGAAGGCGATGTGATCTCGGCCTCGGTTGAGCTGCCCGCTGGCGCCACGGTCGAACGCACCGCGCGCACTGCGCAGAAAATCCGCGATGCCGGCGACCGTGTGCTCGAACGCTACGCGACGGCCGAAGAGCGCGAGGCCGGCGTGCCGCCCTACTGGGTCGAGGCAATCTACTCCACTGTTGGCGAGCGCGCGGTGGGGCAGGGCGGCCCGGGGGGCACACGCACCACGTCTTCGCCCAACCTTGCCGATGTGCAGATCGCGCTTATGACGGGCAGCGACAGGCCCGTGGGCGCCAAAGAAATTGAAACGGCGTGGCGTGAGGAAGTCGGCGAGCTGCCGGAGGTCAAGAGCTTCTCGATCACATCGGATGACATCAACTTTGGCGCGGCGGTCAGCGTGCAATTGTTCGACAGCGATCAGAGCGTGCTCGACAACGCGCGGCTGCGGGTGATGGATGGGATTTCGCGCATCAACGGCGCTTATGACATCGAGAGCGACCAGGATTCAGGCCTGCGCGAGATTGAGCTGCGCCTCAAACCCGCTGCGCGCACGCTGGGCCTGACGGTGGAGGACCTTGCCAACCAAGTGCGCTCGGCGTTCTTCGGTGCCGAGGCCGTGCGCGTTCAGCGCGGGCGGCAGGACGTGCGCGTCTATGTCCGCTTGCCCGAGGAAGAGCGCAATTCGATCGCCGACGTGGACGCCTTGCGCGTGCGCGTGCCCGGCGGCGGGTTCACTTCGCTCGCGGCGGTTGCCGAAGCCAGCTTCACCGAAGCGCCCGCTACCATCCGGCGCGAGGAAGGCCGCCGCGCCGTCACCATTACCGCCGAAGTCAACGAAGACGCGATTTCGGGAGCCGAGGCGACCAAATTCGTCGAGGAAGAAGTCCTGCCTGCCATCCTCGCGGACTATCCCACGCTGCAATATTCCTTCGGTGGCGAGGAAGAGGAGCGGCTGGAAAGCTTTGCCGATCTGGGCAGCGCCTTTGGCGTTGCGCTGATCGTCATCTACGCGCTGCTGGCGATCCCGTTCAAATCCTACACCCAGCCCTTTGTCATCATGGCCGCTATCCCCTTTGGTCTGGTCGGCGCGTTGTTTGCGCACCTCTTGCTGGGCCTTTCGCTGGGTATCCTCTCGCTGTTCGGCATTGTCGCGCTGGCGGGCGTTATCATCAATGGCAGCCTTGTCATGATCGACTTCTTCAACGAGAACGTCGCTGTGGGCATGGATGAGGATGAGGCGATCATCGATGCGGCCAAGTCGCGCTTCCGCCCGATCATGCTGACCGCGACGACGACCTTCCTGGGCGTGGCTCCGATCACGTTTGAGACCAGCCGTCAGGCCCAATTCCTTATCCCCATGGCCGCCAGCCTTGGTTTTGGCGTGCTGATCGGGACAGCGCTGCTGATGCTTGTCATCCCCTCGCTCGCGATTGTGCATATGCGAACACGCCGGATGGTGGGCAAGCTCTATCGCGGCGAACTCGATACGCCCGATCCCGAGCCGGCGGCTGTGCCAGCTGAGTGAAGGGGCGCCGAGGGAGCGTTGCGCTCTTCGATTTAAGCGAAATTGAGCGCTTGCCTTCGCGCTATTGTGCAGTGCAATAAGAACGCGATGCGCATCGCCATAGTCGACGAACGGGCCAGCCGGGCTTCCATCATCGAGGATGGGCTTTCCAGCCTCCCCGATTGCGAGCTGTTCGTGCTGACACAGCGCGAGGGTCTGGTGGCCCGTATCGCGGAGATCGCGCCCGACATCGTCTTTATGGACCTGGGCAACCCGTCGCGCGACGTGCTTGAGGAGTACTTCACCGTAAGCCGCGCGCTCGATCATCCGATCGCCATGTTCGTTGATGAAAGCGATGACGCCTCCATTGCCGCTTCGTTTGACGCGGGCGTCTCGACCTATGTGGTTGATGGGCTGTCAGCCAAGCGTATCCAGCCGCTCTTGCGCATGACGATGCAGCGTTTTGAGGCCTTTGCCCGGCTCGAAAATGAGCTGGCCGAAGCGCAGGGCAAGCTGGCGGAGCGCGACACGATCGACAAAGCCAAGCGGATATTGATGAAAACCAAAGGCGTGACCGAGCCCGCCGCCTACGCCGAATTGCGGCAAAAGGCGATGTCCTCGAACCGGCGCATTGCCGACATCGCCGACGCGGTGGTGACCGCGCATGAATTGATGGGAGAGGCCTGAGAGGCCGTTTGATATGACACAGCGCTTGACCATAGGCTTTCTCCCGCTCGTCGATGCGTGCCTGCCGATCCTTGCGCAGGAGCACGGCTTTGCCGAGGCTGAGGGACTGGAACTCACCTTTGTGCGCGATGTCTCGTGGGCGACGGTGCTCGACCGGCTGCTCTACGGGCACAGCGATGCCGCCCACCTTTTGGCGCCGCTTGCGATTGCCACCACTCTGGGGCGCGGGCGGCCCGCTCAGCGTCTCGCGGCGCCCTTTGTGTTGGGTCTCAATGGCAACGCAGTGACTGTGTCGAACGCGCTGGCTGCGGCGCTGGGCTCAGAGGGGGAACTGGGCGATCCGGTGATCCTTGGCGAGCGGCTGAAGGCGGTCGCGAAAGAACGGATGGAGGCTGGGCGGCCTTTGCGCTTTGGTGTCGTGCACCGCTATTCCAGCCACAATTACATGCTGCGTTATTGGCTTGCGGGCTGCGGCATTCGTCCGGACGAGGACGTCGAAATCGTCACCATCGCCCCGCCATTCAGCGCCGATGCCTTGAAGGCAGGCGAGATTGACGGGTCGTGCGTGGGTGAGCCGTGGAACTCAATCGCGGTTGAAAACGGGGCGGGGCAGATCGTGCTTGCCACCGCGCAGATCTGGCGGCGCGGGGTGGAAAAGGTGCTGGCTCTTCGGGCTGAGCGGCTGGAGGAAATACGGCCCGCGATCGAAGGCCTGATCCGCGCCATGCGCCGCACGGGTGAACACTTTGTCGATCCGGCTAACTGGGACACCAACGCGGCCATCCTCTCGCGCCCCGAATATTGCGACGCGCCGCACCAGATTGTCCGTCGCGCGATCTCGGATCGGTTGGTGCTGACGCCGGGCGGCACCGAGCGCGAGTATCCCGATTTCATGTTCCAGTATCACGAGGCGGCGAACTTCCCATGGGTGAGCCAGGCGGAATGGCTCTACAGCCAGCTCGTGCGCTGGGACGGTTTGGAATACGAATCGCAAGCCGCTCACGCCGCAGCGCGCGTGTTCCGCCCCGATGTCTATCGCAGCGCTCTGGGAGCCACGAGCGACCCGCTTCCCACAGCCAGTTCCAAGGTCGAGGGGAGCGTATCCGAAACGCTTCACGCCTCCACCCAGCACGGCAGTATCCTTCTCGAAAACAACACGTTTTTCGATGGCCGCAGCTTTGATCCCGACGCGCTTGAAGCGTACATTGCTGCGCAAAAATAATGCTGCGGTGCAAAATTGCATTTGCATGACAATGACTGATCGGTTATTCGATTCGTGCACGCAACGAGTTTCCAACGCAGGAAACTTTCACCTCTCCGCGTGAATGAGAAAAAATTCGTGGCAATGATGCCGCCCGGTTGCCTCCTTCTGGAGCGCATCGAGGCGGTTTTTTTGCGTTTGGAACATGTGGGTCGGTCCCAAGGGCGAGCAATAGGCGAGCCGCAACGGACCAGGACCCGGAAATTTGAAGAACAAGGGAACGGTCTATGAAAATGTCGGGTGGCTTCAAGTTTGATCGTCGCGGCGTGATTGCCGCGGTTTTGGCCAGCGCTGCGCTGGCCGCGTGCGGTGGCACGCCAGAGGCAACCGGGGGCGACACCGTCGTCGCCGCCAGCCTCGATGGCGAGATCGAAAAGCCCAACCTCAAATTTGGCTTCATCAAGCTCACCGACATGGCTCCGCTCGCGATTGCCAAGGAAAAGGGCTATTTCGCTGAGGAGGGCCTCAACGTAACGCTTGAGCCGCAGGCGAACTGGAAGGTCCTGCTTGATGGTGTGATCGGCGGCCAGCTCGACGGTGCGCACATGCTGGCGGGCCAGCCGCTGGCGGCGACGATCGGATACGGCACCAAGGCCGACCTCATCGCCCCGCTCAGCCTTGACCTCAACGGCAACGCGATCACGCTGTCGAACAAGGTCTGGGACATGATCAAGGCCGATCTGCCCAAGGGCGAAGACGGCAAGCCGATCCACCC
>JBCBYM010000054.1:0-15971 GCA_039815865.1 Pseudomonadota bacterium | reverse complement strand
CAAACCGCGCGAGAGGGCGCGCGCGGTTTGAACGAAGGGAAAATGGCGCACCCGAGAGGATTCGAACCTCTGGCCTCTGCCTTCGGAGGGCAGCGCTCTATCCAGCTGAGCTACGGGTGCGCGTGACGCCTATGGCGCCTCTGACGCCGAGAGGTATCGGGCGCGGCGCGGCGCTTAGCAAGGGATTTGATCGTGGGCCACCCTTATTCGCCCCCCGATCGGATCAGGCGGCGCTCCCCGGGGCAGCCCTTAACAATCCGGAAAGGGGCTTGCGCTAACGCTCAAGGCCATGTCAGCGCTTTCTCCTTATCAAGCGCGCGCCATGCGCGAAGCGGCCGCCAAGGGTCATAGCGATGACACCGCCGCTCCGCTGTCAAGTCTCGCGGCGCGCTGGGAAGACCTGCACGAGCAGGCCGCACGCCTGGCTCAGCTGGCGGACCTTTCGCCCGAACCGTT
Organism: Pseudomonadota bacterium; assembly: GCA_039815865.1. Lineage (GTDB taxonomy): Bacteria > Pseudomonadota > Alphaproteobacteria > Sphingomonadales > Sphingomonadaceae > Erythrobacter. The sequence goes on along the minus strand of JBCBYM010000054.1, from coordinate 15,515 downwards.
TGCAGGCTCGATCGCCGCCTTTCCCGACCGGATCGGCGAATCGGATGAATGGCAGCGCGAACTGGCCTGGCAAGGGGTTGAGGATATCGACGCCATGATGCGCCCGGGCCTTGCCGCCTTGGCAACGCTGACGCAGCGCGGGACGGCGGCCAACGCGCCCGCGCTGGCCTTGTGGCGCGAATTTTACGACGCGCGCGGCGCGGTAATGGCGCTGGCCCGCGACTGAGCGCGTTAAAGCCTGCGAACAGGCTTGACGATGTTCCTTTTATGTTCCAGTTCTCGGGTATGGACGCCGATCCCGCCTCGCTTGATTCCCCCGGCAAAGCCCCGTTCAGTCCAAAGGCAGCGGACGTAGCGCGCGGCGTCGGACGCCTGTTTGCCCGCAACGATATCTGGTGCCTGCCGGAGGTGGCGCTCAAAAACGCGCGCCGGGCCGACCTTATGGGCCTTGATGCCAAGGGGTTGATCGTGATCGTTGAGATCAAGGTGGCGCGCGCTGATCTGCTGGGTGATGGCAAGTGGCCTGACTATCTCGACTTTTGCGACCGATTTTATTGGGCCGTGCCCCCTCAGCTCGATCGCGCGCCGCTCGACAGCGCGGCTTACCAGCCCGAGGTCAGCGGCGTGATTGTCGCGGATGGTTATGATGCCGAGATTGTGCGCCCGGCGCCGTTGACCCGCCTCGCGCCGGCCCGGCGCAAAGCCCAGGTTGAGCGCCTCGCGCGGCTAGCCATGCGCCGCCACACCGCGCTGATCGACCCGCGCTGCGCTGACATCGACGCAGCCGGCTGAAAATCACCTCCCCCTCACAACGGGGCTGTCCTTTTGAAAGCGCACACTCCATACCAAAGGGTATGAAGGTCACCGCGCGTTGATCCCGGGCGACACCCCGATATGGCTGGCCGCCGCGCTTGGCGGTCTGGCTATGACGGTGATGGTCGCGCTGCGCTACCTTGTCGCGAGCGGAACCTTTGCGCTGATCACCGCGCGGCTGCGCCCCGGTCTTTACACACAGCTCGGCCCGCAAATCGCGAAAGAAATCCGCTGGTCGATGATCGCCGCCTTCATTTATGGCGCGCCAACGGGGCTGATCATCTGGGGCTGGAACCATCACGGCTGGACGCTGATCTACACCGAATGGAACGCTTATCCTTCTTGGTATCTGCCGCTCTCAGTTTTTGTCTGTCTCGCCGTGCAGGACACTTGGTTTTACTGGAGCCACCGGGCGATGCACACCAAGCGGCTGTTTCGCCTGGCCCACGCGGTCCATCATGACAGCCGGCCACCCACTGCCTGGACCGCGATGAGTTTTCATCCGATTGAATCGGTCAGCGGCGCGTTCGTGCTGCCAATCCTCGTCTTCCTCGTGCCAATCCACATTGCCATGATCGGCGTTGTGCTGACAGTCGCCACGGTGATGGGCGTGACAAACCATATGGGCTGGGAGATGTTCCCGCGCGCGCTCGTTCATTCTCCATTGGGACAATGGCTGATAACCGCGAGCCATCACGAGAAGCATCACGAGGAGTATCGATGCAATTACGGGTTGTACTTCCGCTTTTGGGACAGGGTCTGCGGAACGGATCGCGGCCTTTCGGAGCGGATGGTCGCGGACGCCGAGGCGCACCGGGTCCATCGCGCTCGGACACAAGCGTGAGGCGAGCCGCCGCTGCCCTGATGTGCGCTGCGCTTGTGACGATGGCCGCTCCAGCGGCGGCGGGCGAAGTTGTGATCACCATAACCGATCTGCGCTCGGACAAAGGCGTCGTGCGCGCGTGTATGACGACGCAGGAAAAGATCTTTCCCAAATGCCGCAAGGACCCCGCCTCGCATCGCACCGTTGTGCCCGCCGGCGAAAGCGTCACGATCCGCTTCACCGATGTGGAGCCGGGAGACTACGCGGTCGCTCTGCTGCACGATGAGAACAATGACGGCAAAGCCAACCGGGCGCTCGGCATGATGCCCAAGGAAGGCTACGGGTTTTCGCGTGACGCCAAAGTGCGCATGGGGCCGCCCAAGTTCGGCGATGCCGTCTTCGAGCATGTTGGCGAGGACCAGGAACTCACCATTAAGATGCGCTACTTTCTCTAGCTTTGGCGCCACTTTCGCGGCTCGAAATGGCCTCAGAACACCGCGGCGGCCCAACGCCGATCCGGATCCCTTGATACCCTGCATTCAAAAAGTCGCGACAAATCCGGCGCAACTTAACGCGATGTTTACCACGTAGCGCGAAAGCTCCGCAGGACAGATGGTAATAAGGGGCTACAAGAGCCATGGACACGCTGCGCGGGACATTCGAGCAAGGCGACTATTCGGATCGCCGGGACTTCGATGACAGCCACGATCTAGGCGAGGAAACCGAGGGCGGCGAAGCCTCGCGCGATCTGCCGCCTACGGCCATCGGCCAGGACGAGCGCCGCATGCAGGTGCGCGCCTACAACCATTGGGCAAGCCTGCTGGGAGAGCGCACCTACCCCTCCATCGAAGATCTCGATCCCGAAGACCTGACCGATTTCGGCCCGTTCTCGGTCCTGCTCGATTTCTCAGCCGGAATTGATGATCCGATCGTCCAGTTCCTTGGCGGGCAGCTGGCTGAAGAGTGCAGCGCTCCGATCCTGATCGAGCGCCTGTCGGACGTGCCGCCGCGCTCACTGCTCAGCCGGATCACCGATCATTACATGCAGATCATGGCCAACCAGGCCCCGATCGGATTTGAAGCGGAATTCGTGAACCAGCGCGGCGCATCAATCCTCTATCGCGGTATCCTGCTGCCGTTTTCCAGCGATGATGAGACCATCGATTTCATCTATGGCGTCATCAACTGGAAAGAGATGGCGGACGCGGCCACGGCGGATGAATTGCTGCTCGAGATTGATCAAGCGCTCGAAGCGGACGAAGAGGCTCTGACAGACGATTTTGCATCGGAGCCGGTGCGGCATCACGCCGATCCGATTGCCGACTGGGCCGATTCCCCCGCGCACGAAGCGGGCGAAGAGCCGGAAGGTGCGCGCGATGAGGCCTCCGAGGAGGAATTGATCTCGCCGGCCAGCGACGCTCTGAGCGACAACATCGAGGCCTTTGAGCCTTACGCCGATGGCGAGCAAGACCCGCTCGAAGCGGACCTGCCCCTGCCGGACTTTGGCCAGTACACGCTCGAGGATCCCGAGGCCGACGAAGATGAGGACGACAGCGCGCCTTACAGCTTTGCCTCGCTCTCCGATTACATCGAAACCCCAACGCGCAAGGCGATCGATCTCGACGCGGAAAAGTTCGATCCCGAGGATTACCGCGTCGACCACGATGCCGTATCGCAAGACATCGAAAACGAAAGCGGCGCGGCGGTGCCGGCCGCTTACGAACCGATTGACAGCGCATCGGACGACACACCCGAAGACGTGTACGTTCCCGAAGCAGTCAACGACTGGGACGCGCAAAAGCCGTCGTTCGAGGAACCTGAGGTCGATGAACCTCACGTCGAAGATGGCGTCGCGCAAGAACCTGCCATGGCGGTGAGCGAGCCGGCAAACCCCGACGCGGTCTCTGAACTTCAGGATTGCCTCGCCGCCGCGCGCGAACTGGCCTTGAGCGCGCGCGCTTCGGAAGATCGCAGTCGCCAGGCGCTCTACGCCGCGGTTGGCCGCGCTTACGATTTCTCGCTTGCAGCAAAGGAGGCCCCGGCCGAATACGACGCGCTGATCGAGGAAAGCGGGCTGACCATGCAGGAGCGCGCGCCGATGACGCCGGTCGTCAAGCTGGTCTTTGGCAGCGACTACGACAAGACGCGCCTCACCGAATACGCCGCGTGCCTTGGCCATGCGCATCGCCTTGGCCTCGAACGCGGCGCGCTCGCTGATTATCTTGGCAAGGTGGATGGCGGTCTCAAAGGCGTGGTCAACGCTGAGCGTCGCCTGCGCCGCGAGGAAAGCGGCAAGAGCGTCGAGCCCGAGCATGTTATTCGCGAAGCTTTGGCGCAGAAACTGCGCGAGCTCGAAGCGCTCACTCTGCGCGCCGGTGGTCCGGAATTCGGTCTCGCTCTGGTGCGCCGCGATGGGCACAGCGTCGAAGTGATCGGCGAAGTGAACGACGATATCGCCATGATTGAGCGCGCCGCGCGCATGATTGTCGGCTAAACAGCGCGCGTCGACGCCGCCGCAAGTCCCCCGGACTGCGGTCGGATCTGCGCGCGGATCTGCTGGCGGCTGTACGCCGAGCCCTTGGCGGTCTAGATCCGGCGCACGTTCAACCGCCAGAGGCACGCGTTCTTGGATAGTCTTGTTTGGGCGCTTGGCGCGCTGGTTTTCGTTATCGTCCTTGCCGCGATCGCGGTGCAGGTGGCCATCGCGCGCAACGGCCCCGCTGTGCTCAACGCGGTGGACCGGGTGACCGGCGGGGCGCGCGCAACGGCGAAGCTTGCGGCGATCTCAACGGGTGACCACCCTTCGCAAAAGCTGATCGTTTGGGGGCCGCGCGCGCGCGATGAGCGACAAGCCCCACTGCCCGTGCTGATCTTCGCGCATGGCGGCAGCTGGCGGTCCGGCGATCCGGAGGATTACGGCTTTCTGGCTCGCGCTTTTGCGCCAGATGGGTTTCTCGTAGTTCTTGCAGGGTACCGTTTGGTTAAAGATGAGGCGCCCGACGGGGTGTATCCCGCCATGATCGAGGACACCGCATCGGCCATCCAGTGGGCCCATTCCTGCATCGCGCGCTATGGCGGTGATCCTGATCGCATTCTTCTCATGGGCCATTCAGCGGGCGCCTACAACGTCGTGATGACCGCGATGGAACGCCGCTGGCTGAGCGAGCCTGCGGCTGGATCAGAAGCCTTGGGCGCCGAGGCGATTGCCGCAGTGATCGGCATGGCCGGGCCGTACGATTTCTACCCGTTTGACAGCCCTTCCACGCTCGCCGCCTTTGGCAACGCGGCTGATCCGGAGGCCACTCAGGTCTTCAACCACGCGCGGGCCGATGCGCCGCCCATGCTGCTCATCCACGGCGAGAACGATACGCTGGTGCGGCCTCGCAATTCGCGCGAGCTGGCGCAGCTGATCGAAACCGCCGGCGGCGACGTAACGCTCAAGCTCTATCCTGAGATGACGCACAACGATCCGCTGATCTCCCTTGCCTCACCGTGGCGAAAGCGGCGCGATGTGGCGGACACAATCTTGGCTTTTGCAAGGAAAGCGGCCTCAAAACCAACGCGCTAGACCTCACGGTCAAAGCCAGACGGGTAACGCTTTCAGTTTCCGTTCAGCCCAAGAAGCGCTACAGAGTGTTTCGCATGCGCCGCCTCCGCTCTTTTCCTGCTCTTGCGCTCGCCTTTGTCGCCACCCTTGCCTTTGCGGTGGCTCCGGCGAGCGCTCAATCACGCCTGCGCGATGCCGAAACCGAAGCGCTGCTCGAAGACATGATCAACCCGCTCGTCGAAGCGAGCGAGCTTGAGCCCGGCAATGTCGAGGTCGTGCTGATCAACGATAACTCGATCAACGCTTTCGTCGCGGGCGGACAGGTCATCTACGTGCACACCGGCCTTATCAACGCGGCGGAAACCGCGAACGAAGTGCAAGGCGTTCTGGCGCACGAACTGGGGCACATCACCGCCGGGCACGTGGCGCGGTTTGAAGAGCGCATCGCCGGCGCGCAGAGCCTCACGCTTCTGTCTCTCCTCGCTGGCGTTGGTGCAGTGCTCGCGGGTGCGCCGCCCGAAGCGGGCTTTGGCCTGTTTGGCATCGGCATGCAGGCAGGCACGGCCAATTTCTTGAGCTTCAACCGCAATCAGGAAGCGGCCACCGACCTTGCCGGCGCGCGGTACCTGTCGGGCGCGGAGATTTCTGGCCGCGGCATGATCAAGTTCTTTGAACGCCTGCGCAGCTTCGAAATCCGGCGCGGATACAGTCAGGCGGATGAAGCGGCCTATGGGCGCACGCACCCGCTGTCGGGCGATCGTGTGGCCACTTTGCGCGAATTGCTTGAGAGCGACCCGGCCTGGGCCAAACCTGATGACGCCGAATTGCAGGAGCGCTTCCTGCAAGTACGCGCCAAGCTGTACGGATACATCGCCGAGCCCGCGCGCACGCTCAACCTCTATCCCGAAAGCGACACCAGCCTGGCGGGCTACTACGCGCGCGCTTACGCCTATCACAAGGACGCGCTGGTCGTTGAGGCGCTGGCCTCAGCCGATTACCTGCTCGAAAGCGATCCCGACAACCCCTATTACATGGAGCTGCGCGGGCAGATCCTGCTGGAATCGGGTCGCCCGCAAGAAGCGCTGGTCCCGCTGCGCAAGGCGACCGAGCTCACGCTCAATCACCCGCTGATCGCCTCGATTTTCGGCCACGCGCTCATCGCGACAGAGGATGAGGCGAACTTTGCCGAAGCGGAGCGGGTCTTGAGAGCCGCGGTGGCGCGCGATCGGTTCAATCCGTTTGCCTGGTACCAGCTGGGCGTCGTTTACGCAGCGCGCGGCGACATTCCGCGCGCGCGCCTCGCCAGCGCGGAGCAACAGGTAATGAACCGCGTTTACCCCGCCGCCCTGCGCAACGCCCAGGCCGCAGAAGCCGGCCTGCCGCGCGGATCGCCGGACTGGATCCGCGCGCAAGACATCGCGCTCGAAGCGCGCTCGGCGCTGGAGCGCCTGCGCGACCGCCGCTGAAGCGATCGCCTCTGGCGCGCCAGGCCCCCTGACGCTACACCGCAGCCACAATGACAACAGCCCCAAACCAAGCCCCGCAGCCCACCAGCTTTCGCTCCGCAATCCTCTCCGCGCTCACCGCTCTGATTTTCGGTTTTCTGGGGGCGGCGATCTGGTCGATCTCGGGCCTCGCGGACAATCGCACGCGCGAATTTCTGATGGAGAACCCCGAAGTCCTGCCCGCCATGGCCGAGGAATTGCAGGCGCGCGAGGCGTCCAAGCGCCTCGCACAAGCGGGCGGATCGGTCTTTGAAGGCTTTCCCGGAGCGGTGCTGGGCAATCCGTCAGGCTCCAAGGTGCTGGTTGAGTTCACCGACTACAATTGCCCCTATTGCGAGGCGAGCCTTCGCGATGTCTCGCGCCTGGTCGCCGAAGACCCTGAGCTCAAGGTGATCGTGCGCGAATGGCCGATCTTCGAAGGCAGCGAAGTCGCCAGCCGCATGGCGCTCGCCGCTGCGATGCAGGGCCGTTACCGCGCCTTTCATGAAGCGATGTTTGCGCTTGGTCCGGCGACGCCCGAAACGGTTGAGAAAGCCGCGCGCAGCGTCGGCCTCGACATGCAGCGCGCCGCCGCGGACGCGATCAGCGATCCGGTCACCGCTGAGCTGGCTCGCAACCAGGCCCTGGCGCGTCAGATCGGCTTTAGCGGAACACCCGCTTGGGTCACCGGCGATGCGGCGATTGGCGGCGCGGTGGGGTATGAAGGGCTGAAGGAAGCGCTTGACGAGGCAAGTTCCAGGTCCGCTAGCTGATGCGGGTAGCCGCTCTTGCCGCGCTGAGCTTGGTGATGGCCGCCACGCTGGCCCCGGCCGCCGCACAGCGCCTTGAAGACATCGACATGGACGCCGAGCGCGCCGCGATCGGCCAGTTCCAGGATCGCGACCTGCGGCTTCAGGATGTTGGCTGGCGCATGGTGCGCGGCAACGCGGAATTCTGCGAGAACGTGATCCCCTCCATAGGTCTGCAATTGCAGGATACAGCGAGCTATGGCCGCCCCGACATCGCGCAAGCCGCGCTTGGGCTCACCGGCGCCTTTGCGGTCCAGACCGTGGCCCAAGGATCGCCCGCCGCGCTGGCCGGAGGGTTTGAGCGCAACCGCGAAATCACCGCGCTCGGGGCGGCCGACATCAACGCCTGGGACGCCGGCGAGCGCATGGACTGGCAGCGCCTGACCCGCGCGCATGACTGGATCGATGAGCGCTTGGAAGAAGACGGCCGCATCACCATCGCCTTTGCGGATGGCAAGACAAAGACCGTCGAGCCCGTGCCGATCTGCGCCAGCCGTTTCGAAGTGCTCGGACGCTCCAAGACAGCGGTGGCGGACGGGGCGCGCGTTGTCATCGGCACCCGTTTTCCCGGCTTCGAATGGGAAGAGGACGAGGTCTTTGCCGGCGTTGTCGCGCATGAACTGGCGCACAACCTGCTGGCTCACCCCGCCTGGCTGGAGCGCAACACACGCAAACGCCGCCATGTCCGCCTGACCGAGCGCGAGGCCGATCGCCTGATGCCGTGGCTGCTCGCCAATGCGGGCTATGATCCCGAAGGCGCGTATCGCTTTATGACGCGCTGGGGAAAGAAGTACGATCTTGGCATCTTTCGCGCGCGCACGCACGATGGCTGGGATGAACGGGCCGAGTTCATCGCCGCCGAACTTTCCATCATCGCTGAGCTGATCGAGCGCGAGGGCAAGGCCGACTGGTCGGTCCACTTCCGGCGCGAGATCGATCCCAATATGGGCCTCGACATAGCCCAACGCGATTAGCGGGCCCAACGCGATTAGGGCGCGCGACAAGCCGGCCGGGGCCGGCCCGGCTCGGTGGACGCAGCGCAGAACACCGCAGACACACCCCGGTCTCCCGCGCTGGCCCGCAAAAGCCGCTGCCATGTGGCTCGAAATCGGCTACATGAGGCGATTATGGCTCGCACAATGCCTATGCTCCCGATTGAGGCGGCCCCGTTCTTCGCCAGCAAGAACAGGGCGTTCTGGAACCTCCAGCTGGCCGGCTGGGGCGGTGCGTTTCTGCTGCGCGCGGTGACCGCGATCACGAATGGTCTGCCGTTCAACTACCTTGTCCTCATCCTGGTGACGACGATTACCGGCTTTTCGATCAGCCTGGTGCTCTCGGTGATCTACCGCGAGCTGATTGGGCGAAAACCGCTGGTGACGTGGGGTGTGACCGCGCTCGTTCTGCTGGGCGCGGTGATTGTCTACGGCTCGATCGATGTCTGGGCGCAGAACATCTATTTCGGCGACACCCGCGATGCGACCTTTGCTCAGCGCTTTATTGGCCTCTCGTTCATTCCCTTGACGCTGCTGGGCGGGTGGAGCGCGCTCTATTACGCGATCAACTTTTTCCTCACGGTGGAACGACAGGCGGATCGCCTCGAACGCCTCGAAGCGCAGGCCACCGCCGCGCAGCTGGCGATGCTGCGCTATCAGCTCAACCCGCATTTCCTGTTCAACACCTTGAATTCGATCAGCACTCTGGTGCTCTTGAAACAGACCGAGCCCGCCAACGCGATGCTGACGCGGCTGTCGGGCTTTTTGCGGCACACGCTGATCACCGAGCCGGGCAGCCAAGTGACGCTCGAGCAGGAGATCGAGACGCTGCAGCTCTATCTCGACATCGAGCGGATGCGGTTTGAAGAACGCCTGCGCACCGAATTCGAGATCGATGAGGCCGCCCTTGGCGCGCGCCTGCCCTCCATGCTGCTCCAGCCGCTGATCGAGAACTCGATCAAATACGCGGTCGGCGCGCAAGAAGAAGGCGCGCGGATCTCGCTCAGCGCGCGCGTGATCGGAGAGCGGCTGCGTTTGCAGGTTGAAGACACAGGGCCCGGCGCGGACCTTACCCCCAATTCCACCCGCATGGGCGCGCCGATTTCAACGGGCGTGGGCCTCGCGAACACGCGCAACCGCCTTGTGCAAGCCTATGGCGATGCCCATCTGTTCGAAACCCGCTCGCAGGCGGGCGGAGGATTTACCGTGTTGATCGAGATCCCCTTCATCTCGGCGCACGAAACGGCTCACATGGCCGAAACCGTCAGCGAAGGTTCACAAAGCGACGCGCAGCCTTCGGCCACGGTTTCGGCAGCGGCTTCGCATCAGGCCCCTTCGCCGCCCCAACCCGCCGGTCTCCTCCAACCCCGCCCGGGATGAGACCTACGTTCAACCCCCCAGCCCTTAACCGGAGCCCCTATCGGGATCAAAACCATGACCATTCGCACTATCCTTGTTGATGATGAGAAGCTCGCCATTCAGGGCCTGCAATTGCGCCTTGAGCCGTTCGACGACGTTGAGATCATCGACACATGCTCCAACGGGCGCGAGGCGATCCGCAAGATCAAGACCGAAAAGCCCGACCTCGTCTTCCTCGACATCCAAATGCCGGGCTTTGACGGTTTTTCGGTGGTCAAAGGCGTGATGGAGATCGAGCCGCCGCTGTTCGTCTTCGTCACCGCTTATGAAGAGCACGCGATCCGCGCCTTCGAAGCCAACGCTGTGAATTACCTGATGAAGCCGGTGGATGAAGACAAGCTGGCTGACACGATCGAACGCGTGCGCCAGCGCCTGGCGGAGAGGAAATCCTCCGATGATGCAGAGGCGCTGCGCGGCGTGCTCGAAGAGGTTGCGCCCGGACGCGCCGCGGAAATGGGTGGCAACGATGCGGAAAGCGACAGCGCCGACCGGTTCGAAAAGCTCATCAACGTCAAGGATCGCGGCCAGATCTTCCGGGTCGAAGTGGACTCGATCGAGCATATCGAGGCTGCGGGCGACTATATGTGCATCCGCACCGCCGACAATTCGCTCATCCTGCGCGAGACGATGAAGGATCTGGAGCGCCGCTTGGACCCGCGCAAGTTCCAGCGCGTCCACCGCTCAACCATCGTCAACCTCGATCAGGTGCGCCAGGTGAAACCGCACACCAATGGCGAATGCTTCCTTGTGCTCGACAGCGGGCAAGAAGTGAAGGTGTCGCGCTCCTACCGGGATGTGGTGGCGCGCTTCGTGCATTGATGTTTGGGAACGCCCATCCGGGCGCTCCTCCTCGGCGCTGTTCCCTCCGCTAGCGCTGCGGGGCGCCTACGGGCGGCCAGTCGGCCTTGCGGACCCTGCGGGTCCGTTTATTGAGGGCCCATGACCTTCTCACTCCCCGGCTTCGATCTGAACCGCTTCGTTGGCGAGACCCTCGACGAGGACCTTGGCGTTGGCCTTGAGGGCGGCGGACATGACGTCACATCCGAGAGCGTCATCCCGGCCGACGCGCGCTTCTCAGGCGTGATGGACAGCCGCGATGCCATCGTGGTCGCGGGGCTACCGCTGGCTGAGGCGTTCTTCCGCCATCTCGATCCCGAAGTGCAGATCGAAGCGCTGGTGGCCGATGGCGACGCTGTGACGCCGGGCGCGGACCTCATGCGCATGGAGGGCAATGCCCGCGCGCTGCTGACCGCAGAGCGCAGCGCCTTGAACATCGTCCAGCACCTCTCCGGCATCGCCACGATGACACGCGACTATGTCGCTGCGATGCGAGTGGGCAGCGCGACCTGCACCCTGCTCGACACCCGCAAGACGCTGCCCGGCCTGCGCGTCCTCGAGAAATATGCCACGCGAATGGGCGGCGCGCAAAATCACCGGATGGGCCTGTGGGATGCGGCGATGATCAAGGACAACCACGTCGCGGTCGCCGGAAGCGTCGGCGAAGCAGTGCGGCGCGCGAGCGAGGCTGGCGTCAAGCCAATCATCTGCGAGGTCGACCGCCTCGACCAGATCGAGCCCGCGCTGGAAGCGGGCGCGCACCACCTGCTGCTCGACAACATGGCGCCGGAAACGCTCAAAGAGGCGGTCGCGATGATCGCCGGGCGCGTTGCAACCGAGGCGAGCGGGGGCATTAACTTGGACACCATCCCCGCCAAGGCGGCCAGCGGGGTCGACTATTGCTCGGTCGGCCGCCTCACGCAAAGCGCGCCCGCAGCCGATGTCGGGCTCGACTTCACCCCGTTATGAGCGCCGAGCGGGGCCCTCGCCCGTGGCCGATCCACGCCTTTGCGGGAATTCTGTGTGTCGCCGCCACCGTGAAGCTGGTCCGCGGTTTGCTCGATGTGGAGGCGCAAACGTTTGCGCTCCAGCGTACTTACCCAACTCTTGAGTGGAACAACGACTTGGCGATTGTTCTCATGTCGGCAGACACAACGATCATCCTTATTCCAGTCGTCGCGGTTTGGATGTTTCGCAGCCGCATTGCCCGTATTTTGGTCACAGTTATGGCGATCCCCACCGTCTGGCTTCTGGTTCAGTTCGCGTTCCTTGGTCTTGGGGTAAGCGGCCCTCTATTGGCCGACTCCGGCTTACGACTGTTAGCCGTTGCATTGCTGTATACGCCGGCCGCGAGCGCGTGGCTCAGATCAGAAGGTGACATTGATGTTGGGGTCTTCCGTTAGAAGCGCGCGAGTGTTTGTGATCTTTGCGAGCTTCGCCGCATCAACCTATGCGACCGCGCAAGCCTACCAATGCCGCGCGCCGCAGGTCTCGAGCGTCCCCACCATCACACCCGACAGCAAACCGCGCAGCGTCCCCACCACCGGCTATACGCTCGCGCTGAGCTGGAGCCCGGAATTCTGCAAGCCGCGCGAAAACTCGCCTTCGCACAAGGTCCAGTGCTCAGGCTCAAACGGGCGCTTTGGCATGGTGGTCCACGGCCTGTGGCCCCAAGGCTCGCAGAGCTGGCCGCAATGGTGCCGCCAGCAAAGCGCGCTCACCCCGGCCCAAGTGCGCAAGAACATGTGCCTGATGCCGTCGGCTCGCCTGATCGCGCGGCAATGGGCCAAGCATGGCTCTTGTATGACGAAGAAGCCCGAGACCTATTTTGGCGTCACCCGCGTGCTGTGGGAGAGCCTGCGCATTCCGGAATATGACCGGATCAGCCGCGAAGATAACCTAACCGCCGGCCGCATCCGCTCCGCCTTTGCAGCCGCCAATCCGGGCATTCCGGCCAGCGCGGTCGGCGTAAAGCTGAATGAGCGCGGCTGGCTGCAGGAATTGCGCATCTGCTATTCCAAGCGCTTTCGCCCGACACGCTGCGATGATCGTCGGTTCGGCGCGCGCGACACGGCGCGGGCGAAGATCTGGCGGGGCCTGTAACGGGTCTCACAGGGCTTGTGAAAGCGGGCCGGCCCGCTAAATGTAACACAGTATCATTCAGCGCAACGGATCGCATGACCCTTCTTCTTGAACCAACGGCGCGTGTCTCTTCGTCGCCCGATATCATTGACGCCGTGCGCGATCCGGACTGCAACCTTGCCATCTGGCAACGCGACAGCGTGCCCGGCGCTGAGGAACTGGCGGGCGAAGACCACGGCGAGATTCGCTTCAGCGCAGCGCTGAGTTCGCTTGAGGCGCGGCTTGCGAACGAACTGGACGCAGCCAGCTACCCCGCAGGCGCCACCCGCGACGCGCTCACCACCGATATCCTCGATCTCGCCCAACGCTTTGCGGCGATGATGGAGCTGGATAGTGTTCAAGTGCGGCTCGGCATCGTCACCACCAATAGCTGCCGCAAATTCCACGAGGATTATGTAAAGGCGCGCCTGATCACCACCTATGCAGGCACCGGCACGCAATGGATCGACGCTGCTGACGCCGCGCGCGTGGCCGAAGGCGGGGAACCGCAGGCGATCCAGACGCTGGGCGCCGGGGATGTGGGCCTGTTCAAGGGCAAGATGTGGAGCGGGAGCCCTGCCATCCACCGCTCGCCTCCGATTGCGGAAACCGGCGAGCGTCGCCTGCTGCTGGTGCTTGACCCGCCGCGAAAAGGGTAAGACACCGCGGGGCATGCGAACCGCCTTCCGTATTGTCTGTCTGATCATCGCTTTGGTGCCGCTCTACTTTAGCACAACACAACTCATCCATGGTGCAGGCGGCGTCAGCCCGGCTTTGGATAGTCAATACCGTTACATGTCGGGGCTCTATCTGGCGATTGGGCTGGGCATGCTGGTGGTGGCTTGGAAGGCAGAGAAAGCCTTCAGCTTAGCGATGATTTTGATACTCGCTGCATTCCTTGGAGGGGTGGGCCGGTTTATCTCTCTGAAGGAGGTGGGCATGCCCAACCCCGGACAGTATTCGGGGATGTATATTGAGCTTTCAATGCCGCTCTTGCTCGTGTGGCTGTGGGCGCTGCGACGCAAGGCTAAGCGCTAGCCGCGTCGCGGGCGGTTTGGTATCCTGACGCACTGCCAAGGCAATGCCAGGAGGGTACCGCCATGCTCGAGATTGAACAGCTTTCACCCAAAGCGCACCGCATCGTGGCGATGGTGGAGTTTCGCGAAGAGGACGCTCACAAACTGGTCGCATTCGCCAAGGAACAGGTGGCTGCCGGGGGCGGGGGCCATGTCCTGATCGATATGACAGCTTTGGCCGGCTTTTCGTGGTCGGCGGTGACTATTGAGCTCGCGCATATGGGAGCCCTGCTCAAGTGGGTTTACGGGCTTGATCGGATTGCGATCATCTCGGACGAAGACTGGATACGCACCGGTGCCCGGCTTGAAAGCGCGTTGCTGCCCGGCGTTGTCTACGAGGTCTATGACGATGACGAAGCCGATGCTGCGTTGGCCTGGGTGACCGAAGAACAGGACAACCCGCACACCGGCGCTTTCCACGAGCTTGACCTCGGAAACCCCGCCATCGCCGCGTTCCAACTGGCGGGACGGCTCGATTCAGCGGAAAGCGAGCGCGGGATTGCGATGGTCGAAGCGCGGCTGAAAGACCCTGAGTGCTCAAAGCTGATGATGGTGATCAAGAGCTGGCATGGCTTTGACGCTGAGCTGTTGTTCGACTTTGGCCTGATGCGATCCAAGATGCACCTGATCGACGATATCGACCGCTACGCCATAGTCGGCGGGCCTTCCTGGATCGGCGGCACAGCGCAGCTTATGGGCAAGCTGATCAAGCCCGACATTCGCGCCTTTGATGATGAGGAACAGAGCGAAGCGGCGGCGTGGCTTTGCCAATAGAAGAAGCTGGGTCACTCCACTTCCGTTTTCGTCTTGGCTGAAACGGGGGTGAAAGCGGACCTGTGAACTTTATGCCCGGCGGGCTGATGATCTACGTCTCGGCATCGACCATCCTGCTACGCTGCTGGGTCTGGCGGTCGACTAGAGATAGCGCCTTAGGCTTTATGGCCTTCACCAAGTAACACCCAATTATTTGGACCGGATGCAATATATGCACCAGTCTTATTGGGAATGGCCCAACTTATTGCCTTATGAACTAGAATCTATTTAAAGTGCGACATAATCTCGTCATACTTATTGAATATGCGACTTGTGCGTGTGGGATCGACGCTATCTTAAACCTTGTGGAGAATCTCACATGAAAGTAAATCTAAGCATTGTAGGTTTCTATTTCGGCATTGATGTAGAGGTGAATAAGGGTGCGACTATTGCTGACGTAATGATTGCGGCAGAAGCGCAATCGCGCGGCAAAGATGCCGAGTTTCACTTCACGCCGACACCGACCGGAACACTTTCAAACGTCACAATTTTGCATCGCAAAGAAGCGAAATCGCGAAATTCGAAACGCACCTATCCTAAAGGTATCTACAGCCTGACCGATGACGCCGCTACGGGCAATCCAAGTCTTGTGTGGCAGTACTATCTCTTCGATGCAGGCGACGAACGTCGCGAGAAACGGGGCAGCGAGGTTCCTTTCCAGAAGAACACGACCAAGCTCAATGATGGCGACAAGGTCATCTGGCGCGCTGTGGCCATCTGCACAGGTCCAACGACGGCAGCTTCAACCAAAGAAAAGCTGATTGAGCACGGTGGTTCTTAC
>JBCBYM010000053.1:0-16020 GCA_039815865.1 Pseudomonadota bacterium | reverse complement strand
CGAGCAGGGCTATATCACCACCAGCCAGGCCAGCGTCGATGTCGACTCGGTCAAGCTCAAGCAGCAGTCCGGCCAGAATTCGGTGCGCTACTTTACCGACTGGGCGCTTCCCCAACTCGATCTTCTGCTGCCCGAAACTTATGCGCCGATCGAGGTATGGACCACGCTGGATGTGGGCATGCAGCGCGCGGCCACCGCAGCGGTGAAGAGCAACGCGCCTGACGGATCGCAAGGGGCGCTGGTCAGTCTCGATAGCGATGGAGCGGTGCTCGCGCTGGTGGGCGGGACGGACTATGTTGAAACCAATTTCAACCGCGCCACCAATGCGCTGCGCCAGCCCGGTTCCTCGTTCAAGCTGTTTGTCTACCTCGCCGCGCTCGAGGCGGGCTACAACCCGGAAAGCGTCGTCAAGGACGTGCCGGTGCGATTTGACGGATGGAGCCCCAGCAATTCCAACGGTCGCAATATCGGCGATACCAATTTGCGCACCGCCTTTGCTTTCTCGATCAACACGGTCGCGGCGCAACTGGGCAATGAGGTGGGCTTTGGAACCGTTGCGTCCATGGCCCGCCGGTTTGGCATCTCCTCACGGGTTTCGACCTTTCCCTCGATGGTTCTTGGGTCATCCGAAGTGCGCCTGATCGAAATGACCCGCGCCTTTTCGAGCGTTGCCGCGCGCGGTCGCTATGTCGAACCGTATGGCATCACCAAGGTTGTCGCGGCGGATGGCGAACTCCTCTACGAGCACAAGAAGCCGCCCGAGCGCACGCTGGTCCCGGAATATGTCGCCGCTGGCATCACCGACCTTCTGCAGACTGCGGTGCAATCGGGTACAGGCCGCGCGGCGCGCATTGAAGGACGGCATGTCGCGGGCAAGACGGGCACGACCAGTTCGAACAAGGATGGCTATTTCGTAGGGTTTTCCTCAGGCATCACCACGGGCGTGTGGATGGGCCGCGACGACGCCAAGCGCGTACCCGGCCTTCAAGGTGGTCGCGCGCCCGCGCGCGCGTTTGCCGCCTATATGCGCTTTGCGGTGAAGGACCGCGCGGACATCCCCTTCGATGTCGAATTGAACCTGCCCGAATGGCAGTTGGAGCCGGATGAGGAATATCTCTTCGGCGATCCGGACGAGTACTATTACATCGATGAGCAAGGGAACCTGGTGGAACCCGGGCGGCGCGATCTTGATGAGGGGCGCGACCCGGCTCTGGGTCTGCCGCCCGACCCGCTCTCACCCGATTATCAGCCGCCTGAAATCGCTGAGCCTCCTCCCGCGGCCAGCCGCGACTTCCTCGAAGAGGCGACGGGGCAAAGCCTGCCGCCAGGCGATCCGATCCCGCCGCCAACACCGGAACCGAGCGATAATGATCCGTCGGATGAGGATCCCCCACCTCGCTTTGAAGATGTCTTTGGCGGTCCGTAGCCTAAGCGCGCGATCCCAGGGCCAACGAAAAAGCGCCGGAGCGGTAAGCTCGCGGCGCCTTTTGTTCGGCTCTATCCTAAGCGCGGCGTAATCAGCGCAGGCGGACTGCGATAAAGCGTGGCGGCGCGCCGCGACGCTGGACCCTCAGGAACAGGGCCTCGCGCTCTTCGGCCTCTGCCGCTTCGATCTGAGCGCGCAACGCGTCGACCGTGCCGACTTCTTTGTAATTGGCCGACAGGATGATGTCGCCGCGCCGCAGACCCTTGCGGCCCGCATCGGAGTTGGGGTCCACCGCGCCGACCACGAGGCCGGTTGTATCCTCGTCCGCTCCCAAACGGCGCGCGATCTCGGGCGTCAAGGCGATGACCTGCAGGCCCAGCTTTTCCGCGACCACATCGTCCACTTCGTCCGGGTTCATGGGCTCATCGGAATCGGGATCAAAGGTCTGCGCCTGTTCACGCAGTTCCTCTTCGCTCGGTCGTTTGCCCAGCGTCGCATTGACGGTGACAGTCTCGCCGTTGCGCAACAGTTCGATCGGAACCGTCTCGCCGGGCTGGAGGTTGGCGATCAGGAAGATCACGGTTTGCTCCGAGGTCACGTCCTGGCCGTTGATCGCGGTGATGATGTCGCCGGCTTGCAGCCCGGCGTCGGCCGCCGCGCTGTCATCCTGGACAGACTGAACGATTTCGCCGCGATTGGCCGGGAGGCCGAGCGAATCCGCCATGTCATCGGTAATCGGGCCAAGGCTGACACCCAGGAAACCACGCTCGATCTCCTGGCCTTCCTTGAGCTGCTCCACAATCGGCGCGGCGATCTCAGCAGGGATAGCAAAGCCAATGCCCACGCTTCCGCCCGAAGGTGAGAAGATTGCGTTGTTGATGCCGATCACGTTGCCGCGCATGTCGAACAGCGGACCGCCCGAATTGCCGCGGTTGATGCTGGCATCGGTTTGGATGAAACGGTCATAGGCGCCGCCTTGTCCGGTGTTGCGGTAAACGGCCGAGATAATTCCGCTGGTCACCGTGCCTTTAAGGCCAAACGGGTTTCCGATTGCGACCACCCAGTCACCCGGACGAGCCTGGCTCGAATCGCCAAACTTTACGAAGGGGAACACGCGTTCCGCCTTGATCTTGAGCACCGCAAGATCTGAGGCCGCGTCCGCGCCAACCAGTTCCGCTTCGTACTCCGTGCCATCGGGCATAGTGACGGTGATCTCTTCCACCGTGGCGCGCTGATTGGGTGAGACGACGTGATTGTTGGTCACCACAAAGCCATCGGCTGAAATGACAAAGCCCGAGCCCAGCGACTGCGCCTCGCGCGTCTGCGGCTGCGAGGGGTTTCCGCCGCGGCGTCGGTTGAACAGGTCGGCAAACGGCGTCCCGGCAAACGGATTGCGGTTGGTCACCTGCACCCGTTGACGCGTCGCGATGTTGACAACGGCGGGCTGCAATTGCTCGGTTAGATCCGCAAAGCTGGCCGGAGCGCCCGCGCGCGGCACGATCTGCTGCATCGCTTCGGTCTCGTTTTGGGCGACCTGGGCGCCAACCGGCTGCCCACTCATCAGCGACACCGCTGCGCCTCCCACCAGGAGCGCGCTTGTCAGTCCATACACATACCGCACGTTGTTCACGTCCTCTCGTTCCTTCTCGTCTGTGCCCACCTGTGGGGCGAGCGGGGCGCGATCGTCAGCGCCGCCAATATGGGTCAGTTACGCGTCCACACTTCGCCAAGACGCAGTGAACGCTGATTGAACACTCCCACCCTTGGCCGGTTCGTATCAGCGGTTCGTCGGTCGGACTGTTCCAGGTTTCGGGATGAAGCGAGGATCAGGGCTGACCTTGGAACTGGCGGAAGTACTCATTGTCCGTTGAAAGAATGATCGAGCTGTCGCCCCGGCCATCGCCCTTGCCAAAGCTTTGATCATAGCTCTGCATGGCGCGGTAGAAGTCATAAAAGCCTTCGTCCTTGCCAAAGGCTTCCGCGTAGATGCGAGCGGCCTCCGCGTCCGCTTCGGCGCGGATAATGCGGGCATCGCGCGTGCCCTGCGCGCGGATCGTGCGCGCTTCGCGTTCGCGGTCCGATTCCATGCGCTGGAAGGCGGATTGCAGCGGCGCGCCCTCGGGCAAGTCGGTGCGCTTGATCTGCACATCGATCACTTCCGCGCCGTATTGGCGGGCCTCGCGGTCCAGGTTGACCCGGACGTTGTTGAGCGCCGTGCCCCGCTCAGCGGTGAGCATATTGGCAAAGGTCCGGCGCCCCAGTTCCTGACGCAGCGCGGAGTTGAGGATGGGTTCAAGCGCAATGCGCACGCCCTCGGTCGTGTTGGCGCGCTCAATCATGCGGACAGGGTCCACAATCCGGAAGCGGGCATAGGCGTTGACGAGCAGGCGCTGCTGATCGTTCGAGAGCACTTCCTCATCGGTCATCTCAAGGTCCAGCACGCGCTTTTCGATGCGGCGCACCGACTGGATCAGCGGAATACGAAAATAGAGGCCGGCCGGGTGCGTTTCATCAACCGTCCCGGTGTTGATGATCCCCACGGGGTTACCCGTTTGCACGATCACCACCTGCTCTTCCTCGTTGACGACGAACGCGCTCATCAAGAGGCCAATGACGACCAGGCCTGCAACAACCAGAACGGCGCGATACTTCATCCAAACACTATCCATGATCACTGTCCTCCCGCTTGAGCGCTGGGCGGCGGCGTCGAGCGACGGCGCACTTCCGGAAGCGGCAGGTAAGAGGTGACGCCATCGGCCTCGATGACGGTCTTATCGGTTTGCGACAGAACACGCTCCATGGTCTCATAATACAGACGCTGACGGGTCACGCCGGGCGCAAGGCGGTATTGCTCATAGACCTTGTCGAACGCTTCGGCTTCACCTTCGGCTTGCGCGATGGTCTGTTGCGCGTAACCTTGCGCCTGGTTGCGATCGCGGTCCGCGTTCTGCTCGGCCACCGAGACGTCCCGGAAGGCTTCAACCACCTCTCCGGGCGGGTCCGCCTTGGCGATTTCGACACCGACGACCTGGATCCCGGATTCGTAGCCGTCGAGGGTTTCCTGCATGCGCTCACGCACCGATTGCTGGATTTCCGCACGGCCTTGACCCGTAAAGGTCTCATCCAGCGTTTTCTCGGCCACGGAGGCGCGCATGGCCGCTTCAGCCACTTCGTTGACGGTCTCTTCCGGTTCGGCAAGCTCGAACTTGAAGTCCTGCAGGTCCTTGATCCGCCAGCGCACGATGTAGCTGAGATCAACGAGGTTTTGGTCCCCGGTGAGAATCAGCTTTTCGCTTGAGCCGCTCGGAATGTTGACAGCGCGCACGCCCTCCACATCTTCGACATCAACGGTTTCGATGGGATAAGGCAGTCGCAGTTGAAAGCCGGGTTGCAGCGTCTCGACATAGCTCCCCAGGCGTTTGACGACCGCGTTCTCGCGCGGCTCAATGATGTGAATGCTCGTCGCCGCACACCAAAGGACCACGGCGCCAACAATCAGGATCGGGGCCCAATTGCCGCCGCCGGGAAGCTCGGGAAGCCGCAGATTGGGGCCGCCTGGCCCTCCGCCGCGGCGCGGGCCTTCGGGCCCTCGGCTCTTGAAGATGTCTTCGATGTTGGACGGGCGCCGACCGTTATCGCCCCCGCCTGAACCGCCACCGGGAAGCCACGGATTGCGCGGGCCATCATTCTTGTCGCCGTTGCGCGAGTCATCCCCGCCGCCGCTATCGCCGCTGCCGCTTCCACCGCCCCAAGGGTTCTTCTTGCCGGCCATGGCCAATGCACCAAACCGCGATTTGAATCCGTTCAACATGTTCATGACCCCCTTATAGGAACGCAAATGTGGGAAAAACAGGGGTGGGCTAGCGAAATTTGCTGGCAAGAGCGCGGGCAATTGGTGTTAGGGCTTGAAGTGTCATGAGCGATGCGGATCAAACCCCACCCGGATCAGCCCCCGGACCGGCCCGAGGAGCAGCCCCAGGAGCAGCCATGTCTCCCGCCGAAGCGGAGGCCCTCATTCGCGGGTGCCTCGGGCCCGACATGGCGCATCGTCTACGCTCGGCGCGGCTCAAGGATGGGCGCGCGATCCTGGTGGCCGAGGCCGGCGATCTTTCTGCGGGCGCACGGGTCGACCTGGAAGCGGCGATGAAACTGGCGGTCACCCGTGTTGAGGGCGTTGCCGAGGTTCATATCGCGCTCACCGCCGAACGGCGCCGTCGGCGGATCATCGCGGTGGGATCGGGCAAGGGCGGCGTGGGCAAGTCAACGCTGACCACCAATCTGGCGGTCGCGCTGGCTGCGATGGGGCGCAAGGTCGGGGTGATTGACGGCGACATCTACGGTCCCTCTCAGCCCAAACTGCTCGCCACCGAAGGGCAAAGGCCGCTGACGCAAGGCGACAAGCTGGTCGCGCTCGACAGCCCCCATGGCGTGAAAGTCCTCTCGATGGGGCACGTTGTCGCGCCGGGCAAAGCGCTGGCGTGGCGCGGGCCCATGGCGGGCAAGGCGCTGGGCCAGCTGGTCGAGGCGGAGTGGGATGACACCGATCTGCTGCTGATCGACCTTCCCCCCGGCACAGGCGATGTGCAGCTTTCTATGATGGCCGACAGCAAGCCTGATGGCGCGGTTCTGGTCTCGACCCCGCAGGATCTGGCGCTGCTCGACGCGGCGCGCGCCGGGCAATTGTTCGAGCAGGGCGAGGTGCCGATCATCGGCCTTATCGAGAATATGGCCGGCTACGAATGCCCGCATTGCGGCGAGATCAGCGATCCTTTTGGCCAAGGCGGTGTCGAGAAATTCGCAAAAGCGCTTGAGATACCGTTCCTCGGGCGCATTCCGCTAACGATCGAAACCCGCCTTGCCGGCGACAAGGGTGAGCCGCCCGCTGCGCAAGAGGGGCGATTGGGTGAGCCCTTCCGCGCCATCGCCGAGCGCCTTGCGCGCTGGCTCGACACCGGAGCTGTCTAGACGATGCAGGTCTCGCGGCGCGGCCTGGCGATTGGGGCTGCCGTAGGCGGCGGCTTGCTGGTGGCCTGGTGGGCTATGCCGCGCCGGTTCCCCAACCCGCTGACCCCCGCCGATGCCGAACACGTGTTTGGCGCATGGCTCAAAATCGCAGAGGATGGCGTGATCACGGTGGCTGTCCCTCAACTTGAAATGGGGCAGGGGATCACGACGCTCCTGCCGCAGATCATCGCGCAGGAGCTCGGCGCTGACTGGCGCCAGATCGCGGTTGAGCCTGCGGCGATTTCGGGCCTTTACGGCAACACCGTTTTGGCTGAGCGGTGGGCGCATTTGTGGGACCCCATGACGGCTGGCTTTTCCGATGACCTTGATGCCTCGATCGCGAAATCGCTGGCCTTGACGCACCGGTTTAACGCCACCGCAGACGGGACCTCGCTGGCCGCCTTTGAGGAACCGTGCCGCAACGCCGCCGCCGCGGCGCGCGCTATGCTGGCGATGGAGGCTGCGGATCGCTGGGGCAGCGCATGGGAGGCGTGCGAGGTTGGAGGCGGGTTCGTCTCCCTGCGCGATCAACGCGCCAGTTTCGGTGAACTTGCCGCCGGAGCTGCCACACGCACGCCCCCGGATCCGCCACCGCTGCGCCCGGAAGCGCCCGCCGAAGCCATCTTCTCTGACGTGGCCTCAGGCAGCGCGCGCGAAGCTTCGCCTTTTCCGCGCATTGATCTGCCGTCCAAGATCGACGGCAGCTATCAGTTTGCAGGCGATGTGCGATTGCCCGGCATGGTCTACGCCGCCATTCGGCACGGCCCCAGTGACGGCGCTGAGCTGACCGGTTTCAACAGTGAGGCGGTGAAGGGTCTTCGGGGCATCGAGGGGATCGTCCAGTCAAAGCGGTGGCTGGCCGTCGCGGCGACGACGTGGTGGAGCGCGCATGAAGCTCTCAACGCGATGCAGCCGCAGTTCAAAGTGGCTTATCCGGTCGACAGCGCCGATATAGCCGGGCGCCTCGATACATTCCTGCTGGGCGGCGAATCCTTCCGGATCGCTGAAACCGGCTTTGGCGAAGAAGGAATGGAGCGCGTTGATTTTGCCCGGCGCTATGAGGTTGAGCCCGCTCTGGCCGCCCCGCTCGAGACCGCATGCGCAGCGGCGCGCCTTAAAGGCGGGCGCCTTGAGCTGTGGATGGCAACTCAGGCGCCCGAACAGGCGCGTATCGTTGCGGCCAAGGCGCTGGGAATGGCGGTGGAGGATGTCGTGCTCTACCCCATGCCCGCCGGCGGCAGCTTTGACGCGCGGCTGGAACACGATCACGCGATCGAGATCGCTCTGATTGCGCGCGAAGTGGGCCGCCCGGTGCAGCTCACCTGGCCAAGGCGCGACGAGTTGATCCGCAGCCGCCCGCGCTCGCCGGCCTACACCCTCATCGGGGCGCAATTGGCGCAGCCGGGCGGCGGAGTGGCCGGTGTGATCGACGCTTTGCGGGTTCGCATTGCCTGTCCTCCCACCGCGCTGGAATTTGGTGAACGCCTGTTCCGCGATCGCACAAGCTGGGCGGCGATCCGCGAAAGCTCAGGGCGAAAAGATGCGCTCGCGTGCGAGGGCGCGGTGCCGCCTTACAGGCTGCCAAGCGTGGTCGTTGATCATGTGCCGGTGGAACTGGGCCTTCCCACGGGCCGCGTGCGGGGCAACGCGCACAGCTACACAGCCTTTGCGATGGAGAGCTTTCTCGACGAGATCGCCTTTGCCAATGGGCGTGAGCCGCTGTCCTATCGTATCTCGATGCTGGGCGAGGATATCCGCATGGCGGCCTGCCTCCAGCGCGCGGCGCAACTGGCGGAATGGAATGGCGGGGTGGATCAAAGCGGCCAGGGTCTGGCCTGCCACCGTATCGGAGACGCTCAGACCGGGGGGCGGATCGCCTGCGTTGCCACCGCGCGGCGTGATGACAGCGGCCTTCGGGTCGTCAAGCTTTCGGTAGCGGTCGATATTGGCCGGGTGATCAATCGCGACATTGCCCGCCAGCAGATCGAAGGTGGACTGATTTTCGGGCTGGGCAACGCGCTGGGTGCCGCGCCGCGTTGGCGCGCGGGACTGCCCACTAGCCTTAACTATGAGGATCTGGGCCTTCCGACGCTGAGCGATTGTCCCGAGATAGAAATCGCCCTTATCCCGAGCGATGCGCCGCCGGCTGATCCAGGGGAATTGGGCGTGGTGGTCGCTCCTCCTGCCGTGGCGAACGCGCTGTTTTCAGCAACGGGCTTGCGCCTGCGACGACTGCCCTTACTTTCCAACGGCCTATGATGCGAACCTTGCGCCTCTCCTTGCGGTTTGTGTTGCGCGGCTCTGAATGTTGCATCCGTCTGGAAACAGACGCGCTTTAGCGCGTTGGGTGTGCAATGACTTGGCAACCGCAACACCTCCCCAACGATCACCCGCCCGTTAAGAGCGGAACCGTCGGCGTGCTTCTTGTCAATCTGGGCACGCCGGACGGGCCTGATCCTGCCTCGGTGAAGCGTTACCTCAAGCAATTTTTGTCGGACCGGCGCGTGATCGAACTGCCTTCGATTGCGTGGCAGCCGATTTTGCGCGGGATCATCCTCAACACGCGTCCTCAGAAGAGCAGCAAGGCTTACACCAAGATCTGGACTGAGCGTGGCTCGCCCCTGGCCGACATCACCGCCAGCCAGGCTGAGGCGATTGCCGCCGAGCTGGGCGAAGAGATCGTGGTTGACTACGCCATGCGCTATGGCTCGCCCTCTATCGAACAGCGCTTGCACGAACTGACAGCCAAGGGCTGCGATCGCATTCTTGTCGCGCCGCTCTATCCGCAATATTCGGCGGCCACGACGGCCACCGTCTTCGACGAAGTGGCCCGCGTGCTGGGAGAGATGCGCTGGCAGCCGGCTTTGCGTATCCTGCCGCCCTACCACGATGATCCCGCCTACCTTGATGCGCTGGCTGCAGACCTGACGCAGCAGGTCGCCAGCCTCGATTTCAAGCCGGAGGTGATGCTGCACTCCTTCCACGGCATGCCGCTTCGCACGCTGGAGCGCGGCGATCCCTATCATTGCCATTGCCACAAGAGCGCCCGGCTGCTGCGCGAACGCTTGGCGGATCGCCCAGAGTTTGAAGGCGTGCGGTTTGAAACCACCTTCCAGTCGCGCTTTGGCCCGGCCAAATGGCTGGAACCGGCCACCGATGACACGCTGATCGCCGAAGGCGAACGGGGCACCAAACGCCTGGTTGTGGCCGCGCCCGGCTTTTCGGCGGACTGTGTGGAGACGCTGGAGGAGCTAGCGCTCGAAGGCCGCGACGAATTCATCGAAGCGGGCGGTGAGGAATACGCCGTGCTCAGTTGCCTCAATGTCAGCCAGAGCGGCGTTGCCATGCTTGAGACGATGATCCGGCGTGAGCTTTCCGGCTGGATTTGACGCGCAAAGCTATTTACACCAATGTCAGTTGCATTTGCGAACCCAGGTTTTTCGAAGAGATCGGGTTCGCCGCTTTGGAGAGAGCATAGACAACAATGGCAACCCTGGCTGACGCACCGCTGAAATCCTCGCCCTTCAAGCATTGGAGCGAGGGCATCCCTGCGGATACCTCGATCGATCATATTCCGGGTGAAGCCGGGTGGCCGCTTGTCGGCAACACCTTCAAGATGCTGGCCGACCCCCACGCCTTCGCGCAGCGCATGATCGAAACCTACGGCAAGGTCTACAAGAACCGGGCCTTTGGCGGATATAGCGTGCAGCTTGTCGGCGCGGATGCCAACGAGCTTGTGCTGTTCAACAAGGACAAGATCTTTTCGTCCGAGCAGGGCTGGGGCCCGGTGCTCGATCAGCTCTTCCCGCGCGGGCTGATGCTGCAGGACTTTGACCACCACCGGATCGATCGCCGCGCGCTTTCGATCGCTTTCAAGCCTGGCCCAATGCGGCACTATATGGGCGCGCTCAATTCCGGCATCTCCACCGAGACCGGCAAGTGGGAAGGCCCGATGCTGTTCCAACCGGCGATCAAACAGCTCACGCTCGATCTGGCGGCCGACAGCTTCCTTGGCATCCCCTGGGGCTCGGAAGCCGACAGGATCAACACCGCCTTTGTCGACATGGTGCAGGCGAGCGTGGCGCCGATCCGCAAGCCTTTGCCCTTCACCAAGATGAAGAAGGGCGTGGATGGCCGGGCCTACATGGTCGACTTCCTTACCCGTGAGACCCTGCGTCGCCGCGCCGAAGGCGGCGGGCAGGACATGTTCAGCCAGTTCGCCACAGCCACCCGCGAAGACGGCTCGCTGCTGCCGGTGGACCAAGTGGTTGATCACATGAGCTTCCTTATGATGGCCGCGCACGACACGATTACTTCCTCGGCGACCTCGCTGATCTATCACCTCGCGACCAAGCCCGAATGGCAAGAGACGATGCGCGAGGAGATCCTTGCGGTCACCGGCGGTCCCGACGCAGACGGCAATCCGCGCCCCCTCGACTACGATGATCTCGGCAAGCTTGAGCTCACCGAGATGATCTTCAAGGAAGTGCTGCGCCTGATCGCTCCTGTACCCTCGATGCCGCGCCGCGCGCTGCGCGAGTTCGAGTTTGGCGGCTATCGTATCCCGGCGGGCCAGATGGTGGGGATCAACGTGCACTGGGTGCACCACTCGTATGAGTATTGGGATGATCCCTACAGTTTTGACCCGATGCGCTTTACGCCCGAGCAGGTGAAGGCGCGCCACAAATACGCGTGGGTGCCCTTTGGCGGCGGCGCGCATATGTGCCTGGGCCTCCACTTTGCCTATATGCAGATCAAGGTCCTGATGGCGCAGCTGCTGCAACGCTATCGCATCGAACCGACCACCGGCGGCGCGGGCTACAAGCCCGATTGGCAGGCCTGGCCAATCCCGCAGCCCAAGGATGGGCTGAAGGTCACCTTCAAGCGGATTTGATCTGCGCACCTGAGCGCGGGGGCAGTCCGCCGCGCCTATGCCCTCCTCACCATTTGTGTTGGAGACACAGGTTACACAGTTCAAAAGTCGAAAACGCAGCTGTCCCTATCGGGCTCTCACGCTTTCGAAAAAAGTGCGCCAGACCTTTCTACCCCGAATAGTCCGAATTGGGCCGCCGCCCGCAGGCTTTCTAAGGTCTGATCAGTCTTGCGACGGTCTCCGAGCGGGGGCTTAGCGGAACGCGGGCGTGTAGGAAAATGGTTGCGCTTCGTTCCTTAAAAATCCCAGGCGATGCCGTCTTTCTCCCAATCGCCATAGCGGGTGGGCGATTTCTCGCGCGGTTCGTCTTTCAGCGGATCGACCGCCTTGGGTTCGGGCACCGGATCGTTGGTCCAGTGCGCGGGCTTCTTGAAGTTCTTGGCCGCTTCGGATTTCTTTTTGGTCATGGCTTTCAAACGCCTGCGCTGGCCTTGCGGTTCCGAGGCCGTTAGGGCGCTGGCACGCATGGCCCAACCCACCGGAATTCACGCGCGCCGCGCGGCGCTTAAATTGCTCGACGCGGTGCTGCGCCGGGGCGAGACGCTTGAGCAAGCGGGGCCGGGCGCTTTGCGCGATGTGCGCGATGCGAACGATCAGGCGCTGGCCCGCGCGATTGCGGGGGAGGCGTTGCGCTGGCTGACGGACCTCGATGCTCTGATCGAAAGCGCTACCAAGAAGCCGCTTCCTGAAGACGCCAAACCGCGCAGCGTGCTGCGGCTGATGCTGGCGCAGGCTTTGCGGCTGGGCACGCCGCCGCACGCCGTGATCGCGACCGGCCTGCCGCTCCTTTCCGGAGGGCCAAGGCGGCTCGCGCATGGCGTTTTTTCGACCTTAATGCAGCGCGAGGCGGGCTTGCCCGAAATCCCCACCTTGCCGGCCGAAGTGGTGGAGCGTTGGAGCGCTGAGCGCGCCGCCGCCATCGCCCCCGGCCTCGCCGAGCCGCCTGAGGTGGACCTTCATATCAAACACGCAGGTGAGACGGCGCAGTGGCAGGCAAAGCTCGGCGGGGTCAGCCTCGCGCCCGCGCATGTGCGCGTTGCTCGCGGCACGCCGATCGAAAAGCTGGAAGGCTACGCGCAAGGCGCGTGGTGGGTGCAGGATCTGGCCGCCATGCTGCCCGCTGCGCTGATCGGCCAAGGCGAGGGCCACGCGCTGGACCTGTGCGCTGCGCCCGGCGGCAAGACCATGGCGCTCGCCGCCAAGGGCTGGAAGGTGACCGCGCTCGATATGAGCAAGCGCCGGCTTGATGTGCTCAAAGCCAACCTCAAGCGCACCGGGCTCAAGGCTTCAACCGTGCGCGCGGACGCGCTCAAATGGGAGCCCAAGCACCTGTTCGATGCGATCCTCATCGATGCGCCCTGCTCCGCTACAGGGACCTGCCGCCGCCACCCTGACGTCCTCCACCGCATCCGCACACAGGACATCGCCGAGATGGCTGACATTCAGCGCGCTTTGATCGCCAAGGCGACCGAGTGGCTCAAACCGGGCGGCACTTTTGTTTACGCGGTGTGCTCGCTCGAACGCGAAGAAGGCGAGGATCAGGCCGCGTGGGTTGACGATCAAGCCGCGCTCAGCCCCAAACCGGTGCGGCCTGAGGACCTGCCCGCCGGCCTAACGCCCACCCCCGAGGGCTGGGTCCGAACCCATCCCGGCCAGCTACCCAAGGAAGGCGGCCTAGACGGCTTCTTCATCGCCCGCTGGACGAAGGCGTGACCTTCAAGCCTTAAGCGCCCTCTTTCACATACTTCTGAAAGCTCTTGCGCAGCTTCATGATCTTGGGCGGAATGGTCGCCAGGCAATAGGGGTTTCGCTGGCCTTCGCCTTCCCAATATTCTTGATGGTAATCTTCGGCCGGGTACCACGCCTTTGTTTGGGCATCGCCATCAAGGCCTTCGACGCTCGTCACCGCCGTGCCGGCGTTTTCGGCGTTCCAGCGCGCGATCGCGGCGTCAGCCTCGGCGCCTTGCTCTGCGGAGAGCGGGAAGATGGCGGAACGGTATTGCGTGCCAACATCGTTGCCCTGGCGGTTCAATTGGGTCGGGTCATGCGTGCCGAGGAAGACATCGTAAATCTCGGCGATGCTGATCACGCTGGGATCATAGGTCACGCGGATGCCTTCGGCGTGGCCCGTTTGGCCCGAGCAAATCTCGCGATAGGTGGGGTTGGTGGTCTGCCCGCCGATATAGCCGCTTTCGACGGCGCTTACGCCGATCACATCCTTGAACACCGCTTCGGTGCACCAGAAGCATCCGCCTGCGATAATCGCCTGTTCCATGACTGCAATCTCCTTTAGTCAGAGACATAGGAAGCCTCGCCTCGATAGCCAGAGGCCAAGCGCGTTCATCGAGCAACACTTGTCATAGCGGTGTCCCTTTGTCAGGACATGGCGCATTGATACGACGATCCCATGAGAGAGGTTCCCCAATGCGCACCAAATTCCTGCTCACCCCTGTTGCGGCTCTGGCCGCCAGCGCCGCGTTCATCGCCCCCGCCCTTGCCGACGGCTACTCCGAAGGCGCCGCGCCCAGCCTTGAAGAGGTTCTCGCCAGCGACAAACGCGGCGAAGATGGCAAGCGCGACGCGTATCGTCGCCCGGTCGAAACCCTCGGCTTCTTTGGTGTTGAGCCGACCATGACCGTGGCTGAATACGGGCCCGGCGGTGGCTGGTACACGCGGGTCCTTGCGCCTTATCTGATGCCCGCTGGCCAATACATTGCCTTCAACGCGGACAGCGATGCACGCGAATATTCAAGCCGCGCCCGTGAAGCGCGCGCCAAGGGCTGGACTGAGCGTTTCAAGACCGGTGTCGCCACAATGATGGAAGTCGAAGCCAGCGCGGTCACCGCGTTTGAGACCGACGAAATGCCTGACACAGTCGCTGGCACGGTCGACCGGGTGCTGATCTTCCGTTCGATGCACGGCCTCAACATCGGCAACAACGCGGATGATATCCTCAAAGCCGCGCGCATGATGCTCAAGGATGATGGCATGGTCGGCGTGGTCCAGCACATGGCCCCCGAAGGCGCGAGCTATGACGATTACGGCGCGCGCCAACGCGGCTATATGCGCAAACAAGACGTTGTCGCGATCTTTGCCGCCAACGGGTTTGAACTGGCCGCGGAAAGCGACATCAACATGAACGCCAAGGATCCCGCCAATTGGGAAAACGGCGTTTGGACGCTGCCTCCGGTCCTGGCCACGGGCGAGGATGATCCCAAGCGCTCCGAATATCTGGAGATCGGCGAAAGCAACCGCATGACGCTGTTGTTCAAGAAGGCGAACTGATCCGAGCCTTGATAAGGGAGAGAGACGATGAAACACACACTGATCCTTGCTGCGGGCGTTCTTGCGATCACCGCTTGCGGACCGACCGCTGAGCCGGATGCGGCAGCGACTGAGGCCCCGGCTGAAAACACCGCGCTTCTCGAAGCGCTGGCCGACGAACGGCGGGCTGAGGACAAGGCGCGCGACGAATATCGCAACCCGGCAGACACGCTCGCTTTCTTCCAGGTCGAGCCGACGCACACGGTGATCGAATACGCTCCGGGCGGGGGCTGGTACACGCGTATCCTTGCCCCTTATCTTGCGGACGAAGGGCAATACATTGGCTCAGCCTTCCCGCCGGAGGCCGGGGCTGCAATGGGTGAGGAATTCGTCGCCAGCGTGCGCGAAGGGGGCGAGACATTCCCTGCCAAACAGTCGGAGGCCTTGGGGATTCCGGCTGAAAAGCTCCCGTTCTATTTTGGCAACGCCATCCCTCAAGAGGTCAACGGCACGGTCGACCGGGTGCTGGTGTTCCGCATGATGCACAACCTCAAACGCTGGGGCGTGGCAGACAGCGAGGCTGAAGGTTGGCTGGCCGCGCTTAAGCCCGGCGGCATGCTGGGCGTGGTGCAACACCGCGCCAAGGCCGATGCGCCTGACGATTACGTCGATGGCAATCGCGGCTATCTTAAAGAGGCGGAGCTCATCGCCTATTTTGAAGGCAAAGGCTTTGAACTGGTCGATACCAGTGACATCAACGCCAATCCCAACGACACCGCCGACTACGAATACGGTGTCTGGACGCTGCCCCCAACCTATGCTGCGGGCGACACCGATCGCGCGAAATACACCGAAATCGGCGAAAGCAACCGCATGACCTTGCTGTTCAAGAAGCCGGACTGACGTCCGCCGGTCTGTTCAAGATGCCCGAATAACGCTAGCGGGCGGCGCATGACGAGGATCACTGTTGCCGCCCTCCAGCTTGCGCTGGGCTCTGACGATGAAGCGACCAATATCGCCGTCGTAACTGCGCTTGTCGAGGAGGCAGCGTCCAAGGGCGCGCGTCTGATCCTCCCGCCTGAGCTGTTTTCCGGACCCTATTTCTGCCGCGAGGAAGACGAGGCTTTGTTCGCGCTCGCTCGCCCGACGGCGGAGCATCCCAGCGTCATCGCGATGCAAGAGATCGCGGCCCGGCTCAAAGTGACGATCCCCACCAGCTTTTTTGAGCGTGACGGGCATCACTATTACAACACGCTCGCCATGATCGGACCCGACGGCGCAATCATGGGCACCTATCGCAAGAGCACATCCCCGACGGGCCGGGTTATGAGGAAAAATTCTATTTCCGCCCCGGCAATGACGGGTTCAAGATCTGGGATGTGCCAGCTGATGA
>JBCBYM010000052.1:0-16040 GCA_039815865.1 Pseudomonadota bacterium | reverse complement strand
GAGTTCGGTCGCCATGGGGGCGAGCGCTTCGATATTCGCGCCGATCCCGTTAAAGAACAGGACGGGCGGATAGTCGCTGGGCTTATCCAGCCTCCAGGCCGCAACCCGTAGCGTCCGACCCGCCACCTTTTCCATGGTGACGACTGCGTCTTCCATTCCATCTGACACGTTAGGCCCGTCCTTTATCCATTGTCATCGCGAAGAGCGCGAAATGGCACAGGAGAGCTCGTCGATCCCTCGCGGGCTCTCACTGTGCCATACCCCGGATCCCAACGGGGCGGGCTGCCTGTATCAGACTTCTTCGACGACGTAGAGTCCGGGTGCGGCCTCAAGCGGGGCATAGTCCTTGCTGCCAATCTCGCTTGGCGCCGCGATCTTCTTGCCCGCGCGCTTCTGGCACCATTCCGCCCAGAGCGGCCACCAGCTGCCTTTGACCTCTTCAGTGCCTTGCAGCCATTCGTCAGCGGTGGCGGGAAGCTTGCCGCGCTTTTTCTGGACGAAATACTTCGCTTTGGGGTTGGTCGGCGGGTTGAGGATCGCCTGCATATGGCCCGACTGGCTGAGCACGTATGTCACGTTCTTGGAGCCGAACAGCTGGGTCGAGCGATAAGTCGCCTTCCACGGCGTGATGTGATCGGTCACACCGCCAAGGATGAACAGATCAGCGGTGACCTTGGTCAGATCAACCTTGTGATCGGCCATTTCCACCGTCCCCGGCGTTGAGAAAGCGAGCGTTTCATACAGCGTCAGGAAATCGCCCATCAGGGTGGAGGACAAATTGGTCGCGTCCGCGTTCCAGAACAGGACGTCGAAGGCCGGCGGGTCCATGCCAAGCAGGTAATTGTTGATCACATAGTTCCAGATGAGATCATTGGGCCGCAGCCAGGCAAAGCCGCGCGCCAGATCATCGGCCTTGATGATCCCTTGCTTGGCGGCGCGCTGGCGCGCCAGTTGCAGGCCGTTCTCGCTCACCAGCGAGCCCGCTTCGATATCGGTCGGCTTGGGGTGCAGCACGCACACCATCAGCGTGAGCGAGCCCAGAACATCGTTCTTCGTTGCCGCCAGCTTTGAGGCCAGCACCGACGCGGTCTGCCCGCCTGAGCACCCGGCGGAAACGTTGACTTTCTTCGAGCCGCTGATGGCCGAGACCACTTGAAGCGCTTCCTCGCAGCTCGCGATGTAGTCATCCATGCCCCACACGCCCTGTTCCTTGGAGGGGTTGCGCCACGAGATAACGAAGGTCTGGATGCCGTTATCGAGCTGCCACTTGATGATCGATTTCTCAGGCGAGAGATCGTTGATGTACATCTTGTTGATCTGCGGCGGGATGGTGAGCTGCGGGATCTCGTAGACCTCATCCGTCGTCGGTGCGTACTGGATGAGCTCGTACATCTGCGTGCGGTGGACGACGTTGCCCTTCGAGGCCGCAACATTCTCACCCAGCTTGAAGGGGCGCTTGTCGACCTGGCTGACCATGCCCTTGTTCTGCGTGATATCGCTGTAGGCGTTCTGCAGGCCCTTGATGAGGCTGAGGCCGCCTGAATTGATGATCTGCTTTTGCGCCATCGGGTTGCCGACAAGCGTGTTGGTGGGGGCAAGACCATCGAGGATGATGTTGGCGATGAAGTTTGCGCGGTTGCGCTCAAGCTCGTCGAGCTCAAGGTCCTCCAGCCAGTTGCGCATGCCCTTTTGCACAGCGAGGTAATATTGCGCGCCGGCGCGGAAGAAGGGGTTGTACTGCCAGGCCGGATCCATGAAGCGCTTGTCTTTGGGGTGCGGCTTAAGGTCGCTCTTGCCGGTCATGATCTTGACCATGTCCTCGGTCATCGAGCGGGCGTGCTTGAACACGCGGTTGGGATCGGACGCGGTCTCGCGCAGCAGCAAAGCCACCGCGGACACGAAATCCTCACGCGCTACGCCGATCAGCGGCCCCAGAGCGTTTGTCGACTGGGCTGCCTCGTTTTCGAGTTGAACTCTGCCTTCTGCCATCCTTGTCCCTTTCTAAAGCACCGTTTGGTCAGCGCCGTTTGTGAACGCTGAGCTCATGAACGCTGAACTTTGCACCTCCGCGACGCTGGTTTTCACCCGCGTGTTCCGGCCCGGTTTCCGATCGGTCTTCCCTGGCCAAAACGCGCGCGCAATGGGTCGCTTACGCATGACATGCAACGCATGGTTCAAACGCGCAAGCGGGCAAGGTGTTTCCCACCGCGTTTCACTTAGGCGATCCGCTTTGTGATACCCAGTCAGTCAACCGGTCTCGGTTAACCGTTTCTCAAAGCGATTCGGTCCAAAATTAGCCTATGGCCAACCGCCCGATCCGGACCCTTGCAGACTCGCGCGATATGGCGTCCGTGGCGGGCGCTGAGCCGGCGCGAAAGGCTTCGGTGGGTTCGGTCAGCGGTGGCGGTCTGATGGCAGACCCATCGCTTGACCCGCGCGAGACGATGCCGCGCAAGAACACGCGCCCGGTCAAGCCGCGCACCGACCAAGCGGTCGCCCCCGATAAACGCAGCCCCGGCAAGCGCAGCCAAGCGGATCGCCGCTCGAGCGATCGCGCAGGCCGTGTCACCGCTAACGGCGAGAAGACCGGATCCGACACGCCGATATCCGAACACAGCTTTTACCTGCCACCCAATCAGCGCGGGATGGCGGTGTTCCTGTTGCTTTCCTACGTCATCGCGGGCGGGGTGGCTCGCACGGTGCCGATGGTCTGGCCGCTGGTGGCAGCGGGGGTGTCGGTGGGCATCTTGTTCCTGGGTTCGACGCTCGCCAAGATTGAGCGCCGCCCCAACTTGCCCGCGTCGGGACGCCAATTGCTGTTGGCGCTGGGCGTGATCACGCCGATGGTGCTGGCTGGCTATGCGTTTGCGTCCTTGGTTGAAGCCGGGTTGGCCTGGCAATGGGCGGTCGCCAGTCTTGTGTGCATCAACGCAGCGGGCACCGCCTTGTTCGGCTCGCGCATCATTTCCCTGTTCACTGCAAAGATCTCGATCTGGGCCTCGTTCGCGCTGCTCCAGCCTTCCGCGCTTACCGTATCCGCGGTGATCGGTGCGGCGCTGGCCTTGATGCTGATTGCGCGGCTCGAGTGGACGGCCGCGGAAAAGCGGCGCATCGCATCGGAAGCGCGCGAGCGGGTCGCTGCGCGCGCCGAAGACATTCTGCGCAGCTTTGAAGAGACAGGGCAGGGCTGGTTCTGGGAGACCGACCGGCGCGGGCTGATCAATTACATCTCGCCATCCGCCGCCGCGGTGCTGGGCAAGACGGCGGACACGCTCAACGGCCAGCCGCTATCCACCATCGTGGCCGCGAAATCGGACGGCGCGGACGCAGAGCGCACGCTGGGCTTTCACTTGTCCGCACGCTCCGCCTTTCGCGACATCGAGGTGCAGGTGGCGAGCACGGATGACGAGGAGCGCTACTGGTCGCTCACGGGCCGGCCGGTCTATGATAACTTCAAGAACTTCTGCGGCTTTCGCGGCCATGGCGCGGACCTGACCGAAAAGCGCCGCTCTGAACAGCAGGTGACGCGGCTGGCGCATTACGATTCGCTCACCGGCCTCGCCAACCGCGTGCAGATGAGCGAGGCGCTTGAGCAAATCCTCGCCGCCCCGCGCGAACGTGACCGGGCCTGCACCGTGCTGATGCTCGATCTCGACCGGTTCAAGCATGTCAACGATACGATGGGGCACCCGGCGGGCGATGCGTTGCTCAAACAGGTGGCGCTGCGGCTTGAGCGTGCGCTTGACGGAGTGGGGCGCTGCGGGCGTCTGGGCGGCGATGAGTTTCAGGTGATCATCCCCGGCTATGGCGACCGTGAGGCTTTGGCCTACATCTCCAAGGAAATCATCAACTCGCTCTCGCAACCCTATTCGATTGACGGGCAGGGCGTGATTATCGGCGCGTCGGTTGGGGTGGCGCTGGCGCCCGATGACGGGACCACGACCGAAGACCTCATCCGCAATGTCGACCTTGCGCTTTACGCCGCCAAGGATGCCGGGCGCGGCGTGCATCGGTTTTACTCCAAGGATTTGCACTCCGCCGCCGAAGAGCGGGCGGAACTCGAACTTGAGCTGCGCGAGGCCATCCAAACCGGTGGCCTTTCGCTGTTCTATCAGCCCGTTGTCTACGCCGCGAACGAGAAGATCGTCGGCTTTGAAGCGCTGATGCGCTGGAACCATCCCATTCGCGGCTTCATCTCGCCCGAAAAATTTATCGCCATCGCCGAGGACGCCGGGTTGATCGATCAGATGGGGCAGTGGGCGCTGCGCCAGGCGTGCGAAGATCTGGCCTCCTGGCCGGAATCGATCCGCTGCGCGGTCAACGTGTCGCCGCTGCAATTCTCAAACCCTGAACTGCCCACAATCGTCGCCAACGCTCTGGCGCACAGCCGCATCGATCCCGCGCGCCTTGAGCTTGAGATCACCGAAAGCGTGTTCTTGAACGACAATTCGGGCACCGATGCGATGTTCAAAGCCCTCAAGCGCGTGGGCGTGCGCCTTGCGCTGGATGATTTTGGGACGGGCTATTCTTCGCTTGGCTATCTGAAGAAAGCGCCCTTCGACAAGATCAAGATCGACCAGAGCTTTGTGCGCGGCGCAACCGAAGATGGCAGTCGCAACGGCGCGATCATCTCCTCGATCACGTCGCTGGCTGAAGCGCTCAACATGGACACGACCGCGGAAGGGGTGGAAACGCTCGACGAACTGGAACTGGTGCGCCTTCTGGGGTGCAGCCATGTGCAGGGCTATATCTACTACCAGCCGATGGACGCCGAAGAGGCGACCAATCTGGTGCAGGGCAACCTTGCCGCCGAAGCCGATGGGCCCAAGGCCGCGCGCAGCCCGCGCCAGGTGCTGCTGCGCCGGATAAACGTCCTTCACAGAGCCAACCGCCTCACCGCCAATATCCGCAATATCTCAGAAAGCGGCGCGTTGATCGAAGGCTTGTGGAACATGCCCATCGGCGCCGATATCCGGATCGAATTCACCGCCGATCGCTTTGTCGAGGCCCAGGTGCGTTGGTCGCGTGAGAACCGGGTGGGGGTTGAGTTTGCGGATCCCTTGCGCCGGCGCGCCGATGGCACTTTCTCGGTCCTGCGCGGGCGAGCGGACCAGGTGATGATCTCAGCCCGCTGAGCGGACGACGGCATCCAGCGGTAACGGGCGCAAGCCCTGAGCGGCGGCGCTGTGCCTGTCGAGGCCTCTGCGGACCAAGCGCGTCGAGCCAAGGCGTCGGTTTACGAGCCGCATTAGGCTAAAACTAACCACTCGGCTTTACACACGGGTAAGCGCCGATCTGTGTCGGCGAGCGCAACCGAGAAGGATCAGGCAGCCGTGCCGCTCAAGAGCCTTTTGTCATCGGGAAGTGGAAGAGCCCTCAAAACGCGGCGCGAAGCCGTGCGCCAGGCGCTGTCCGATGCCGAAAAGATCAACATGCTCGATCAGCTCGAAGTGTCGGGCTTGGGCTGGTTCTGGGCCTGCGACAGCGAAAGCCGGTTGACTTATCTGAGCCCCGCGCTTGCCGAACGTCTTGAAGTTCCTTTGGAAGATCTGATCGGACAGCCGCTGGCCAAGCTGTTTGAACCCGCCGCCAACGAACGCAGCCCCAAGCCGCTTTCGCTTATTTTCAACACCCATAAGGCTTTTGCCAGCATGGCGGTGCAGGCCGTGCGTCAGCCCAAGGGCGCGGTGCTACGGCTGGCGGGCCAGCCGGTTTTTGATGGCCAGCGCTTTGCCGGCTTCCACGGCACCGGCACCGACATAACCGAGGATTACCACCGCGAACAGGAAACCGAGCGGCTGGCGCGGTTTGATTCGCTTACCGGCCTCTCGAACCGCCACCGTATGGCGCATCTGATCGAATCCACGTTAACCGCCTTCCAGGCCGCCAAGCGCAATTGCGCGGTGCTGATGCTCGACCTCGATCGCTTCAAGCAGGTCAACGACACGCTTGGCCACGCCGCGGGCGATGAGCTGTTGAAGCAGGTCAGCGCCCGGCTTCAGCGCGCGGTTGAGCGCGATTGCCAGATCGGTCGGCTGGGCGGCGATGAGTTTCAGATCATGATCCCCGACCTCGACGATCGCGGCGAGCTGGGCGAGATCGCGGCCAAGATCATCGCTATGCTCAAACAGCCCTATTCGCTCGAAGAAGGGCGCTGTGTGATCGGAGCCTCGATCGGGATTGCGGTTTCGCCGCATGATGGGGTGACGCGTTCGGGCATTGTACGCTCGGCGGACCTGGCGCTTTACGCCGCCAAGAACAGCGGGCGCGGCCAGTTCCGCTTCTACACCGCCGATCTTGAGAACGAGGCGATCTTCCGCCGGCGCCTGTCGGAAAACCTGGGCGAAGCGGTGCGCGACAAACAGCTCACCTTGCGCTTTGAGCCGATTGTCGATGCGCAGAGCAAGACAGTGCGCGCGCTTGAGACGCATATCTGCTGGGATCACCCGGACCGCGGCTATATCGACGAGGATGAATTCGCCGCGATCCTTGAAGGCTCGGACCAGGTTGTCGAGGTTACCAATTGGATGATCGAAGCCGCCTGCGCGCGCGCGGCCGAGTGGCCCGAAAGCGTTCGGCTGGCGATCAACATCCCGGTCGCGGTCTTCAAGTCCAGCGGCTTTATGGACGATATCGCCAGCGCGCTCCAATCCACCGGCCTGCCCGCGCGCCGGCTTGAACTGGAAATCAGCGAGGCGTTGTTCTTTGGCGATGCGGACGCCGCTGACCGGACGCTGGGCGCGCTGTTCAAGTTGGGCGTGCGGCTGACGCTGGACGAGTTTGGCAGCGGCTATTCCTCGCTTGCCTATCTGCGCCGCGCTCCGTTTGACACGATCAAGATCGATCCCAAGCTGATCGCCGAAGCGGTGCGGGTCGAAGCGCGTGAGCTGGGCCTTATCAAGGCCATCGTCGCGCTTGCGGGCGCGCTGGAGATGGAGACGATCGCCACCGGCATCGACACGCCCGAAGTGATGAACGCCATCACGCAATGTGGGGTGTCCTGTGTGCAAGGGGCGATCTACGCCGAACCGGTGGATATCGAGACGGTTGAAACCGAGCTGATCGGCGGGTCCTGGACGCTGCCTCCCAGCGAAAACCGCTCCAAGCGCGCGCGCCGCCGCACGGTCTTCCGCAAGATCCAGGTGATCAACGATGATCACTCTTACGAAGTCACTTTGCGCAACCTCTCCAAGACCGGCGCGCTGATCGAAGGCTTGGCCGATGTGCCCAAGGGCACGCAATTCGTCGTTGATCTGGGCGGCGGGCAGCTTGCGGTGGCGACGGTGATCCGCTCCAATGGCGACACGCAGGGCCTCGAATTTGAGCAGCCGCTGGTGGACGATGGATCGGGCGGCCTGTGCACGCGCAACCGGGTCAGCCCCTACGCGCTGGCCGCTGCAGGCGCGCCTTTGGAAGCGCTCTCTGCGGGCGATTACAAGGCGATGGAAGGCGGAACGCTGGGGCAGGGCGGCAGCGTCCCGCAATTCGGCTATTCGCGCCCCGCCTTGCGCGAAAACGTCTGAGGGTCTGCACCCCCGCATCAAATCCGTTCTGGCCGACGTAACTCTCGGGCGCTCTGCTCCTTTGCGTTTTTCGCGCATCACGCTCTTTTCATAAATGACAGCGGCGCTGACCCACGCTAGATCGCAGGCCAAATGACTGATCTATCCAAAATCCGAAATTTCTCGATCATCGCGCATATCGATCACGGCAAGTCCACTCTGGCGGACCGGTTGATCCAGTTCACCGGCGGCCTGGCAGAACGCGAGATGTCCGAACAAGTGCTTGATAACATGGATATCGAGCGCGAGCGCGGCATCACGATCAAAGCCCAGACCGTGCGTCTCACCTACACCGCCAAGGATGGTGAGACCTATCAACTGAACCTGATGGACACGCCGGGCCACGTCGACTTTGCCTATGAGGTTTCGCGCAGCTTAGCTGCGTGCGAGGGCGCTTTGCTGGTTGTTGACGCGGCGCAAGGCGTCGAAGCGCAGACGCTCGCCAACGTGTATCAGTCGATCGAGCACGACCATGAGATCGTTCCTGTCATCAATAAGGTTGACCTTCCCGCCGCTGAGCCGGAGCGGGTGAAGGAAGAGATCGAAGAGGTGATCGGCCTTGATGCGTCGGGCGCGGTGCTTTCCAGCGCCAAGACCGGGATCGGGATCGAAGACGTGCTCGAAGCCGTCGTCGCCAAGATCCCGCCACCCGCTGGGACACGCGACAAGCCCTTGAAGGCCAGCCTGGTCGACAGTTGGTATGACCCTTATCTGGGCGTCGTCATCCTGGTCCGCGTGATTGAGGGAGCGCTCACAAAGGGCCTCAACATCCGCTTCATGCAAGGCGGCACGCAGCACCTGGTGGACCGCGTGGGCTGCTTCACCCCCAAGCGCACCGACCTTGCTGAACTGGGGCCGGGCGAGATCGGCTTCATCACCGCGCAGATCAAAGAGGTTGAGCAAGCGCGCGTCGGCGACACGATCACCACGGTGAAAGCCGGCGCGGACGAAGCGCTGCCGGGCTATAAGGACGTGCAGCCGGTCGTGTTCTGCGGGCTGTTCCCGGTCGACGCAGCCGATTTTGAGAAACTGCGCGAGAGTATCGGCAAATTGCGCCTCAACGATGCCAGTTTCAGCTTTGAGATGGAAAGCTCAGCCGCGCTGGGCTTTGGCTTTCGCTGTGGGTTCCTGGGGCTCTTGCACCTGGAGATCATCCAGGAACGCCTCAGCCGCGAGTACGATCTTGACCTCATCACCACCGCGC
The DNA here is from genome assembly GCA_039815865.1 of Pseudomonadota bacterium. GTDB lineage: Bacteria > Pseudomonadota > Alphaproteobacteria > Sphingomonadales > Sphingomonadaceae > Erythrobacter. The sequence goes on along the minus strand of JBCBYM010000052.1, from coordinate 7,274 downwards.
CATCGGTGGTCTACCGCGTCCACCTCTCCAAATCGAAGACCGAGGACGCGACCACAATCGACATTCACAACCCCGCTGACTGGCCCGATATCAACCGTATCGACATTATCGAGGAGCCGTGGATCAAGGCGGTGATCTACACGCCGGATGAGTATCTCGGCGCGATCCTCAAACTGTGCCAGGATCGGCGCGGCATCCAGACCGAGCTCACCTATGTCGGCGGCCGTGCGCAGGTGACCTACGAGCTGCCCTTGAATGAGGTGGTGTTCGACTTCTACGATCGCTTGAAGAGCATCTCACGCGGCTACGCCAGCTTCGATTACGAGCAGATTGGCCTTCGCGAAGGTGATCTGGTGAAGATGAACATCCTCGTGAACGCGGAAGCCGTCGACGCGCTGTCGCTGATCGTCCACGCGGGCGTCGCCGAAGAACGCGGTCGCGGCATGTGCGAGCGCCTCAAAGACCTCATCCCGCGCCACCTGTTCAAGATCCCCGTCCAGGCCGCGATCGGCGGCAAGATCATCGCCCGCGAAACCATCGCCGCCATGCGCAAGGACGTGACCGCCAAGTGCTATGGCGGCGATATCTCTCGCAAGAAGAAGCTTCTGGAAAAGCAGAAAAAGGGCAAGGCCAAGATGCGCGAATACGGGAACGTAAGCATCCCGCAGGAGGCGTTTATCGCGGCGCTCAGGATGGGCGAGGAGTAGGGGCTTCTCGCTTCACACAACTGCAAAAGCCGTCTGCTAAGCAAAAGCTTGGGAGCGAGTAAGGCCTAGGAGATGCGCTTGTTGTCGGGGCTGCTTCGATTGTTTGGCAAACGCGATGCCGAGCCCGATCTTGAACTGGTCGACATCCCAGAAGAGCCGGATGGAGCGCACCGCGTTTTCATCGCTGAATACAACGCGATGAGAACCGAGATTCAAACCCGCATCGCAATCCAAAAGCGAATGGAACTGATCATCATATCGCTTGTGACCGTGACGCTGAGTGGGTTTGAATTTATTAGAGAAAACAGTGAGTTAAATCAGGTACTCCTGTTTTCCTCGGTCCTTTGCTCCATGTTCAGCATCAAGTATTTCGAAGAAGACTTTAACATCGTGAATGCGGCCAAATACGCGCATCAGGTTCTTGCGCCAGCGGGGCGACAATACAGCCAGAACGATGACTTGTTTCGCTGGGAAGAGTTTCGCAAGCGCACCCTTATCGATAAGAGGCCCGGCGCGATTTATGGCATCAATCGGCTTATCCTGGTGTTCATCGCGACTATCATTCCACTCATGATGTATGTGGTCTTGATGGTAGAGGATTTCGGCAAATACTGGGTGGCGCACCTGGGAGTGGTCGATTGGGTCTTCGCTGGGCTTTCTCTATTGATGGTTCTCTTCGTCATATATGTTGGGGGCGATATTCATCTCGCGTATCGAAAAATCGCTCCGGAAGAAGGCGAATGACCGCCTAAAAGGTCGGTCTCTCGCCCCTTACTCCCCCGCTAACCCCCAGCTGCTCCTCCAGAAACTCCGCCTGTTTGCGGTAGTAGAACAGCTGGTTCGACAGCTTGCGCCAGCCGTGGCCTTCGTCGGGCATGCGGATGAAGGGGGCAGGCACGCCATTGGCGCGCAGGGTTTTGACCATCACCTCGGTCTCGTAAATGTCGATGCGCGGGTCTTTGACGCCGTGCGAATAGAGGACGGGGACGGTGATCTGGTCGGCTTTGCGGATGGGGGAGTTGACCTTGTAAAACTCGCGCCACTTTGCCTCGGTGATGTCGCCAAACTCGATCCGGTCCGCGGCCTTGAGGGCGGGGGAGGCGATTTCGAGGGCGGTCACCCAATCGGCAACGCCAAACAGCGCGACGCCCGCTTTGAAGGTGCCGGGATATTCGGCCAGCACCGCGTTCACCATATAGCCGCCGTAAGAGCCGCCCAGCACGGCCGCGTTATCGGTGTCGACCAGGCCTTGCTTGCCGAGGTAATCGAGCATGTCGACCAGGTCGCTGACCGAATCCAGGCGCTTCTCGCGGTCATCGAGCATCCCATAGGTGCGCCCCAGGCCCGTCGAGCCGCGCACATTGGGGCGGAACACCGCAATCCCGCGCGCTGCATGGTACTGCGCCACTGCGTTGAAACTGGATTGCGACTGGCCCGAGGGTCCGCCATGCACGCCGAAGAGCACCGGGGGCGCGTTCTCACCCGTCTCAGCGCCCGGCGGCAGGTAGAGAAGGCCTTGCAACTCCACCCCGTCACGCGCCGGCATACGCACCACTTGCGGGCGGATGAGCCGGTCCGGATCAAGCCCGGCGAGGTTGGAGGCAAAGACCTTGTCCGCCGCCATGCTTTCGACATCGATCATCCAGATCTCGCCCGGTGTCTGCCAACCATTCACGCGGACCATCAGCTTGGGCGCGTCTGTCCCCTCGCAATCGAGCGAGTACTTGCCTTCGGGCAAAGCGGGCATGTCCATCGGCTGCATCGTGGTGAGGTTCCAGCCGTTGAGGACGTCAAAGCCATCCTCATTCTGCTTCCAGAACAGGTAGGAGCCTTCCTCGCCCGCGCCGCACAACTGAAGGTTGCCGACATCGCTGGTGGTTTCAAAGACCCGCCCAAAATCGCTTCGTTCCAGATCGTAGAAAGCCAGCGTGCCAAATTCGCGGCCCAGACTGGTGGAGAAGTAGAAGCCCTTGGAATTGGGCGTCCACGCAAACCCGCCCAGGGTATGGCTGGCGTAGTCCTCAACCGGGGGCTTGCTGATCGTGGTCATCTCCTTGGTGGCCAGATCAAGCAGGTAGAGATTGTTCGCCGCCGCGCCCACGCTTTCGGTGATGAGAGCGTATTTCCCATCGGGCGAGATCGAGCGCGCGTAAAGGCCAAGCTTGCTCTCAACGATCAGCTCGCTCGTGCCGTCCAACGTGCCGCGATAGATATCGAACACGCCCGCCCCGCGCGCGGTGGAGGCGTAGACAAAGCTGCCATCGGCCGCAAAGTCGCCAAAGCTGCGAAAATCGCCGCGCTTGGCGGGCAGGACTTCAACCTCCGTGTTGCCATCGGCGGAGAGCGCGAAATAGCCCGGCTGCTCGTTCCCGTCGCGGTCAGCGGAGAAGAACAGCTGGGAGCCATCGGGCGTCCAAATGGGCGCGCGCACGCCGGTTTTGAAGGTGATTTGTTTGGGCACGCCGCCGCTTGCTGGCATTACCCAGAGTTCCGGCTGGCCGGTCACGTCCCAGGAAAAGGCAATCGTCTCACCATCGGGCGACAGGTTCGCCGCGCCAGCCCCGCTCGCCAGCAGATAGCGTGCAATGTCCGCCGGGTATTCGCCCGCGCGCCCGATCGTGATGCCCGAGCCATCGGGCTCCATCGCTTCGATTGACAGGTCTGCGCCCTTGGCCCCGCCAAAGGTTTCTTCCTTGGTTTCTGATTGGGCGTGAGCGGCTGTGGCTAAGATCAAGGCGCTGGAGGCAAGCAGAAGAGTACGACGCATGGATGGGTCCTGACTTGGTGGAAAAGTGCTGGGCGACCATAAAGCCAACGCAGCGCTTCGCAACATTGTGCGTGATTGGGCCCGCGGGAGAGCAATTCTTGCGCCCTGAGGGCAGATTCTTGTGGTGTACTCTTGCGCGCTTGTGCACTCTGGCGCCAATCACCTCGTCCAGCGGAGGACCATTTGGACACCAAGACCTATCTCGATGCCAATGAGCTGCTTGAGCTGTCTTTCGCGCTGGCCAACCAGATCATCGAAAGCGGCTTTGTGCCCACCCATATCGTCGGCATCTGGCGCGGCGGATCGCCGATTGGCATCGCGGTGCAGGAGCTGCTGGAATACCGCGGCATCAAAACCGATCACATCGCCATCCGCACCGCTTCATACACCGGCATCGGCCAACAGGCGCGCGAGGTGAAGGTCTATGGGCTGGGCTACCTCATCGACACGCTGAACGCCGAGGATCGCTTGCTGATCGTGGACGATGTCTTTGACACGGGCAAATCGGTTCAGGCGTTCATCAAGGAGCTGAAACTGCGCTGCCGGCGCAACACGCCAGAGACGATCCGCATCGCCACCGTTTTCTACAAGCCGTCCAAGAACCAGACCGATCTCACCCCCGATTTCTATATGCGTTCGACCGAGGACTGGCTGATCTTCCCGCACGAGATCGACGGGCTCACCGAGGAAGAGATCGCCGCCAACAAGCCGAGCGCGGCCGAAATCCTCAAACACACCACTCGCAAGGGAGACGCCGCATGACCCTGCCTCAAAGCGATCCGCGCCGCGCGTTCATCAACGCGGTGCCCAAGGCCGAACTGCACCTGCATATCGAAGGCTCACTGGAGCCGGAGATGATGTTCGAGCTTGCCCAGCGCAACAATGTCACCTTGCCCTATGCCAGTGTGGAGGAAGTGCGCGCGGCCTATCAGTTTTCCAACCTGCAGGAATTTCTCGACCTCTATTACCTCGGCATGGGCGCGCTGATCGAGGAGCGCGCTTTTACGACCTCACCATCGCTTATCTGGAGCGGGCCGGGGCCGACAATGTGCGTCATGTCGAGATTTTCTTCGATCCGCAGGGGCACACTGAGCGCGGCGTGGCGTTCGACACGGTCATAACCGGGATCACGCGCGCGCTCGATGAGGGCGAGGCGCGGCTTGGCATCACCTCAAAGCTCATCATGTGTTTCCTGCGCCACCTGTCTGAAGAGGACGCGTTCGCAACGCTCGAAGAGGCCATGCCCTGGCTGGAACGCATCGACGGAGTGGGGCTCGATTCCAGCGAAGTCGGCCATCCCCCTGAGAAGTTCGCGCGCGTCTTTGCCAAATGCCGCGATCTGGGCCTGAAACTGGTCGCCCATGCCGGGGAAGAAGGCCCACCCGATTATGTCTGGCAGGCGCTCGACGTGCTGGGGATTGACCGGATCGATCACGGCAACCGCGCGCTGGAAGACGCCGCCTTGGTGGATCGGATTGCGAAAGAAGGCCTGACGCTGACGGTGTGCCCGCTTTCCAACCTCAAACTGTGCGTGATTGACGATATCGCTGACAGCCCGGTCAAAACCATGCTGGAGGCCGGGATCAAGGCCACGGTCAACTCCGATGATCCGTCCTATTTCGGTGGCTATGTGAACGACAATTACCACGCCATCGCGTCGGCGCTGGATTTGTCGATCGATGATATCGCGGCGCTGGCGATCAATTCGTTTGAAGGTTCGTTCCTGCCGGAAGAGCAAATCGCGAAGTGGAAAGCCGCGATTTCTGAAGTGCCACGCACCTGAGGTGCCGCGCACCTAAGGTGCCGCTTTCCTACACGCTACTTGCGCGCTACCCCCACCGGCAGCGACCGTCGCAAGGTCTGGCAAAACCGTAAAAGCTCGTGGGCGACGGCTGAGGCGGGGCGGTTTTGCGCGTTTTTTGAAAACCCCTCAAACCCAAAAGGGCGGGGTGCGTTTTCGGCTTTTGAACTGTGTAACCTGTGTCTCCTACAGACGTGAGGCTTGTTCATCTTTCACTCACCTAAGATGAACAATAACGCGATGAGAGGCGGGGCCCGCAAGATCTGTTTTCACAAGAGCGAAAAGGTCACGCTGTTTGCGATCGGCTGTATCACGTTGAAGGCTGGGGGCAGATTCTACTGGGATCGCGAGCGTCAGTTCACGTCGTTCAAGGTCAAGGTTTATGAAAAGCGCAGTCTTTTCGACAAGTATCTGTACACGCGCGGTATGCCGTTTGACACAGGTGAGATCGTGATAGGTGCTGGCAGCCGTTTCGATTTTTCCCGGTTCAAGAAGCCGGTCAACCGATATGTCTTGCGTGTGTGCAACACTCAATATGACGACAAGGTGCAGTTCTCGCTCGCTGCTGACACGCCGCGGGGCCAGTTCAGCGAGGGATGGTGGAGTGTTGAGCGCGGCTCTTGTAAGACCGTCCCGTTCGGCAAGCGTCTCAAGGACTCTTGGAACATACCCTATGGCCAGAACCTTCGGTTGTTCTACCGGGCGCGTACATTTGGGAAAAAAACCGGTTTTCTGGAACAAGGGCGATCGTGCACAGGCGTTCTGCTTCAACGAGTCACAGAAATTTGCGGCGAAATTGGAGAGCGACGGTTCTTGCGCGGCGGGGCAGATCGCATCGACTTTCCGCGCGCTTGCAATGCCCTCGCAAACCAGCGACGAAATGCTCTACCTGACGTTCTAGCCGAGCGCTCGGCGGCGAGGGGGCGACGCTGCATCGGAAAAGCCCTGTGACTTCACTTGGCGTTCAAGAAAGTGCTGGCTATACGAGGGCCCATGACGAAGCTTTCCACGAGAGTAACCCGCGCCCTCATCCTTGGCGCCGCCGTCCTTGCCACCACCGCTTGCGGCGGGGGAAGTTCGGCGAACAAGGATGTCGCCTATGTCGCGCGCGACGTGGAATCGCTCTACGCCGAGGCGCAGCGGCGGCTCGACAAGGGCAACACGATCCTTGCCGCCGCCCTGTTTGACGAGGTGGAGCGCCAGCACCCCTATTCGCCCTGGGCCCGGCGCGCGCAGTTGATGAGCGCGTTCTGCTATTACATCGCGCGCGACTACAACAGCGCGATCGCGAACTCGCAGCGTTTCTTGTCGATCCACCCGGGCAACAAGGACGCGCCGTACGCTTACTATCTGATCGCGCTCAGCTATTACGAGCAGATCTCGGATGTGAACCGCGACCAGAAGATCACCGAGCAGGCGCGCACCGCGCTGCGCGAAGTGAACCGCCGCTTTCCGCAGAGCGAATACGCCGCGGACGCTCGTCTCAAGATGGACCTTGTCGAGGACCACCTGGCGGGCAAGGAAATGGAGATCGGGCGCTTCTACCAGCGTTCGGGCCAGTGGCTGGCGGCCAATCTTCGGTTTCGCAACGTACTGGAGCAGTTCCAGACGACGAGCCACACGCCCGAGGCGCTCTATCGCCTGACCGAAGCCAGCCTGGCGCTGGGGGTTCCCGATGAAGCGGTGAAGTACGCCGCGGTGCTGGGCGCGAACTATCCGGGCTCGGAATGGTATGAGCGCGCGTTCGAGCTCGTCGAAGACCATGCGAGCGGTGTACAACCCAGCTAAGCGGGCGATGCGACCCGCCGCTGGGCGTGACGCGGCAAGCAAGGCGCGTTAGGACGCTTGGCGATGCTGACCCGGCTTTCCATCCGCAACATCGTCCTGATCGAGGCGCTCGATCTGGATTTCGCGCGCGGCCTTGGCGTGCTGACGGGTGAGACGGGGGCGGGCAAAAGCACCTTTGTCAATCTGGTCGGCCGCTTCTATGACATCAACG
>JBCBYM010000051.1:0-16327 GCA_039815865.1 Pseudomonadota bacterium | reverse complement strand
CGCCAATCGATCGATTGGCGGGCCGGCTTTGGGATCAGGAGCCTGAGCCTGTGCTGGGACCATCGCAGCGAGCGCAACAATGCTGCCAGCCACAAGCGCGTTTCGGACGGATGTGAAGTTGATCGACATATTCATACTATCAAGACCTAGCCAGAACACGCGCGGGATCAAGGTTGAACACCCTCCACGCGGGGATAAGCGCCGCCAGACCGCCTATGGCCAGCACCGCCATTACTAAGAGCGCTTCGCCGGGATGCACCAGCCACGCTTGCAGCCCCAGATCGGCGAGCGTTGAAAAGCTGCTCTTCGCAACCATGATCAGACTATGCGCCAGAAGCCAACCCAGAACCGCGCCCAAGGCTGCGGTCATCACCCCTTCCATAATCAGGGTTGCAAAGACCTGAACACGCGTCGCGCCCATCACGCGCAGCAGCGCCAGATCCCCTTCTCGGCTACGCGCCATGTTCAAAAGCGCTACAAAGATCGCAAGCCCGCCAGTCAGCGCAAGCAACCATGCAAACAAGCGAACACCGTCAAGGCTTGCGCCAAGCAGCTCCAGCAGGCGCGCGGTTTCAGCAGCGGGCACGGCTGATTGCATTTCGGTCTGGCGGTTGATGAGCGAAGGTATGCGGATCGCGCCCGATGCGTTGCGATAGGTGACAAGGAGCGCCGTCAGCTCCTGTTCAAGTCCGTTGGTTTCGGATTGAAGGATTTCCGGGCCGCTGCCGGACCCTTCCGTTAGGCCAGCTGCTGTTTCTTTTTCATGATCGTGCGCGTCGTCATCGTTATCGTGATCGTGATCTTCGCCCTCGTGATCATGCTCGTCGCCATCATGGTCGTGATCGTCTTCGTGATCATGGCCTTCATGGTCGCCTTCATCTTCATGGTCATGGTCGATGCCGTGGACGTCCCACACCGTCTCATACGATGTCAGAATTATCCGATCGACGACAGTCCCCGTCGGCTCAAGAATGCCAACGGTCACAAACGCTGCGTGATCATGGCCCTGATCCGAGCCTTCTTCATTCTGAAGACCGTGGCTGCCGATAAACTTCTGCCCAAGCTCAGCCCCGGTCTGAGCTGCAACACTGGCCCCCAGCACGGCTTCAAGCGGCGCGTCAAAGCTGCGACCTTGCGCCAGTTTGGTCTTGTAAAGGTCGGCAAAGGTCTCATCAGTGCCAACGATCCGAAAGCCTTCGAAATTATCCCCCAGCGCCAACGGCACCGCCCGGGCGACCGCGGGATCGCGTCGCAGCAGAGCCAGGCTTGAATACGGAATGTTTCCGGTGGGCTGATCGACATGGAAGACGCTGGAGAGGATCAACTGCAGCGGCGAGCCCTTAGCGCCAACCACCAAGTCCACCCCGCGCGCATCGCGCTCAAAGCGCTCGCCGGCCTGGCTCCCCAGTTGCAAGAGCAAGACCAGCATCGCCACCGATATCGCGAGCAGCAGCACGTTGAGCGCGGTCGTCAGCGGGCGGTCCCGCAGATAGGCGATGGCGAGCGAAATCATGCGGACAAGCTCCCCTCGGACAGGACCATAGACCGCTCAAAGTACGGCTTGAGGCGATCATCATGCGTTGCCACCAGCAAAGAGGCACCCGCTTGCTCGGCCGCGCCAAGCAGCAGCTTTGCCACGCGTTCTGTGTTCGCAGCGTCAAGCGCCGAGGTCGGCTCGTCCGCCACGATCAACGCCGGCTTGACCACCAGCGCCCGCGCGATCGCCGCGCGCTGCGCTTCGCCTTGGCTGAGTTCAAAAGGCCGCGCCTCGGCCCGGTCCGCGATACCGAGCTGTTCAAGCGTTGCATCGACCAGCCTAGTATCCTGAGCGCCGGTCTGAAGCTTTTGCGCCAGCAGCAGGTTGGCGCGCACCGACAGCGCCGAGACCAGTCGCAGCGTCTGGAAGATGATCCCCATGGAGCGTCGCCGCACATCATCGCCGCCTGACGACCCGTCGGCGCCCGACACGCGTTGTTCGCCCAGCGTTACTTCGCCAGCGTTGGGCGTTTGGAGGCCTGTTATTACATTGATAAGGCTTGATTTTCCCGAGCCGGATGGCCCCAGCAGCAAAGCCTTGCCCTGCGCTTCGAGCTCAAAGCTCACATTCTCTAGGACGGGCTGGCTATCGTAGGACAGCCCAACCCCTGCGACCGAGAGTTTCATGATTAGAAGGGGTTGCCTCGCCCTTCCTGAGCGGCCTCACGCGCGTCGCTGTCACCGGATTTGTCCCGACCCGCTGCGCTCTTGTCGTCCTCCACCAGCGCTTCAAGCCGGCGTTTGGCTTCCTTGGTCGCCTTGGTGTCTTTCTTGCTCGTGACCGGAGCGTCTTCAGCCGCAGCGCTTTGCGCCGTAGCGGGAGCCTCAGGAAATTGCTGCAAGGCGCTGGCGAAGGGGTTGTAGCGATGGAAACCGCCAAGCTGGCCCGGACCATGCAGATCGCACGCCATGACAGGGCCAGCGAACGCGAGGCTGGACGCGGCCATTGCAACACAGAAGCGGCGGATCATCGGCATTTCACACAACCTCAATTTCAACCAATGTCTGGCGATAGCACAGCTTTCGCCCCCGGTAAAACCCTCGAAGGGCATGCGACCAGCCCATCAGAAGTGCACAGCGCGGCCGTAGGCGTCGAGGACGCTTTCATGCATCATCTCTGAGAGCGTGGGGTGCGGGAAGACGGTTTGCATCAGCTCAGCCTCGGTCGTCTCGAGCACCTTGCCCACCGTGTAGCCTTGGATCAGCTCCGTCACCTCAGCGCCGATCATGTGCGCGCCCAGCAGCTCTCCGGTGGCGGCGTCAAAGACGGTCTTGATAAAGCCTTCCGCTTCGCCCAGCGCAATGGCCTTGCCGTTGCCGATGAAGGGGAAGTTGCCGACCTTGACCTCATAACCCGCCTCTTTCGCCTTCGCTTCGGTGAGGCCGACACTGGCGACTTGCGGATGGCAATAGGTGCAGCCCGGAATGGCATTGCGATCAAGCGGATGGGGATGAACATCCGCGTTGCCAAGCTCTTGCGCAATCGCCTCTGCGCAGGTGACGCCTTCGTGGCTCGCCTTGTGCGCCAGCCACGGGCCAGGCGTGCAATCGCCAATCGCCCACAGGCCCGGCGTCTTGGTGCGGCCAAAGGGATCGATCTGGATGAAGCCACGATCCATCTCGGCCAGCCCGTCGAGCCCGATGTCTTCGGTGTTGGGCACGATGCCGATGGCGCTGATCACATGACTGAACTCGCTGGTTGAGACTTCGCCCGCGCTGTCCTTGATCGTGGCGGTGACGCCCTTGGCGCTGACCTTCAAATCCTCAACCCCCGCGCCCGTCATGATTGTGAGGCCTTGCTTCACCATCGACTTTTCAAGGAAGGCCGAGACATCCGCATCTTCCGCCGGCACTATGCGATCGAGCATTTCGACCACCGTCACATCGACGCCCATATCGTTGTAGAAGCTGGCAAACTCGATCCCAATGGCGCCTGACCCGATTACCAGCAGCTTTGTCGGCATTTCGGGCGGGACCATGGCGTGGCGATACGTCCAGATGCGCTTGCCATCCGCGGGGGCAAAGGGCAGATCGCGCGCCCGCGCTCCGGTGGCGACGATGACGTGGCTTGCGCTGAGCTCTTCGGTGCCTTTGTCGCCCGAAACGCTGATCGTGGTTGGCCCGGTCAGCGTGCCCTCGCCCATATGGACGGTGATCTTGTTCTTCTTCATCAAGTGCCCAACCCCCTGGTTGAGCTGTTTGGCCACCCCGCGGCTGCGCTTCACGATCGCGTCCAAATCCGCTTCGATCGCGCCTGCAACCTTCAGTCCATAGACGGAAGCGTTGTCCATGTAGTGCTTGATCTCAGCGGAACGCAGCATCGCCTTGGTTGGTATACAGCCCCAATTGAGGCAGATACCGCCCAGGTTCTCGCGCTCCACAATCGCGGTCTTCAGCCCCAGCTGCGCGCAGCGTATCGCCGCGACATAGCCCCCCGGTCCAGACCCCAAAACGACGACATCATAATCCAGCGACATGCCTCACGATCCCTTTGCTATCTGCGCGACCAGCGCTCCTTCGTGTTGGAGACACAGGTTACACAGCCCAAAACCTCAAAACACACCGCCCCCGTTCGCGCGGTCCACTCTGAAAAAAATGAGCGCAAGAGACCTTTGTCGCCTGCACCAGTGCCAGAGCCAGCGCGTGTAGGACAGCGCCAATTGCCACCCTATCCAACGCTGGGTGGCCCTACCCTTGCGAACCCTCCCCTTGCGGTTTCAGAATCCACAGCCAGCCCAAAACGGCGAAGATGTTGGCGGCGACGAAGCTCGGCACGCCCAGCATCAGCAGCCCCAATAGATCACCCAGAACCGCGCTTGAAGTCAGCAGCACGAAACCGGCGCAATTGGCCATCAGGAACACGGTGCCCGGCGAGCGGCGCAGCTCTTTTCCCGCGAGAAAGAAACACAACAGGGCCACCGGCAGACCGACGGCAAAACTGCCAAGCAAAGCCAACGGCAACAGAAACAGACCTATGTCGCCCGTTATCGCTCCGATGGCCGCAAAGGGCAGCCAAACCGCCACCCCTGCGACAAGCGCAATGACAAGCGATTTGGCCAGCACGGCCAGCATTACACAACCAGCCCCATCGGCGCCTCGATCAGATCCTTGAGCGCCTGCATCAGCTGCGCGCCGTCCGCCCCGTCAATCGCGCGGTGATCGAAACTTCCCGATGCATGCAGCACGGTGGCCACGCTCAGCTCGCCATCGATGACGTATGGCGCTTGCTGGCCCGCGCCCACCGCGAGGATCATGCCCTGCGGCGGGTTGATGACCGCGTCGAACTGCTTGATCCCGAACATGCCGAGATTGGACAGGCTTGCTGTGCCGCCCTGATATTCGTGGGGCATGAGCTTGCCCTCGCGCGCCTTGCCCGCCAGCGCCTTCATCTCTGAGGAGATCACCGCGAGCGACTTGGTGTCGGCCTCGGTGATGACGGGCGTGATCAGGCCGCTGGGCGCTGCCACCGCAACCGAGATATCGGCGCGCGTATAGCTGCGCATGACGTCGCCGTGGAAGCTTACATTGCACGTCGGCACGCGGATGAGCGCGCGCGCCAGAGCCTTGATCAGCAGATCGTTGACCGACAGCTTGATCCCATCGGGCTCAAGCGCGGCGTTCAGCTCCTTGCGCAGGGCCAGCAGCGGATCGAGGCGGATATCCATGGTGAGATAGTAATGCGGGACGGTCTGCTTGCTCTCAGTGAGGCGCCGGGCGATGACCTTGCGCACATTGGAGAGCTTGGCCTCTTCGTAAGGCGCGCCGAAGTCGGGTTTGGTGACACCTTCGGCGGCGCTGGGAACACTCGGTGTGGGGCCGGTCGCTGCGGGCGCAGGCTGCGCTTGCTTGGCTGAGGGAACGTAGCTTTCGATATCGCGCTCAATAATCCGTCCGCCCGGACCCGTGCCCGTGACATCGTCCAGGGCGATACCCATGTCCGCCGCCATCCGCTTGGCGAGCGGCGAGGCAATTCGGCGATTGCCGCTGCGCTCAGAGACGCTGTTAGCGCCGGTGACCGAGGCCGCGCCTCCGCCGCCCAGCGCGCTTTCGACATCGGCCTTGGTGACCTTGCCGCCCGGTCCGGTGCCGCTGATCTGATCGAGGTCCATGTTGTTGGCGCTGGCGATGCGCCGCGCGACCGGCGTGGCCTTGGCGCCTGTTCCTGGGCTTGGAGTTGGGGCAGGCGCGGGCGTAGCCGGTGCAGGTGCAGGTTCCGGCACTGGTGCGGGCGTTTGAGCGGGAGCAGCGCTGACGTCTTCTGCATCCTCGCCCTCCTCCGCCAGCATCGCGATCAGCGTGCCGACGCTAACATTCTCGCGGCCTTCTTCGACAAGGATCTGCGCCAGAGTGCCCTCATCGACCGCTTCAAACTCCATCGTCGCCTTGTCGGTTTCGATCTCGGCCATGATATCGCCAGAGCGAATCGGATCGCCGACTTTCACCAGCCACTTCGCGAGCGTTCCCTCCTCCATGGTCGGCGAGAGCGCAGGCATCCGGATTTCGATCGGCATGGCTAAATGATCCCCTCATAAGCGGCTAGGCGCCGCGCTTGGTTTGGCGAATTTGCATGCGCCGGGCAAGGTCTTCGATCTCTGCGCGTCGCGCTACATTTTGACATCCGCGCGCGATTGTTGTGTGAAGACAGCGATGCGCACATTTCTGGTCATCACCGATGAGAGCGAGGAAGCTCGCGCGGCCCTTCGCTTTGCAGCGCGGCGCGCGGTGTCTGTCGGCGGAGCGGTGCATATTCTCGCGCTTGTGCCCCAGCAAAGCTTTAGCGCGTTCGGATCGGTTCAAGCGACGATCGAGCAGGAAGCGCGCGACCGGGCCGAAGTGCTCGCCCACGGCGTGGCGGGCAATCTGTTTGCCGAAAGCGGGATCATGCCGACGATTTCGGTCGCGATTGGCAAGGGGAGCAAGATCGTCTCTGACTTTCTCGACGCGCACAAGGAAGTCGCCGCGCTGGTTCTGGGCGCGGCCAAGGGCAGCAATCCGGGGCCATTGGTGCTGCACTTTTCCGCCAACGCCGGGTCGCTCGATTGCCCGCTCTACGTAATCCCGCATGATTACGATGAGAGCGACAGCGACCACGAAGTCTGAGGACGGCTCCGCGCTGAGCGCGCCTTACTTGCGGCGCCCCTGATGGCGGATATTGCCGGGACGCCCCCGCTTTCCTTGAACAAATTTGCCGCGTTTCGGGCCGTCCGGGCGCGGGCCGCCGCGCCGCGATCGGTCGTCCCGGCGCCCGCCGCGCGCTTCAATGGGATTGCCATCGCTGTCCACCGGCGCAAATTTGAGCGCGCCCGTTAGCGCGTTGGCTTCGGCCAGTTGCAGCTTCAAACGGTCTCCGGCGGCGTAACGCGTGCCGCTATCCTCTCCGATGAGCGCCTGCGCCGCTTCGTCATGGCGGAAATACTCGCTGCCCAGCGTGGATACCGGCACCAGCCCATCGCCGCCCAGCCCCACTATGGTCGCGAAAAAGCCAAAACCTTGAACGCCGGTGATGCGCGTCTCGAAAACCTCGCCCACACGGCCTGAGAGCCACGCGGCGACATAGCGATCGATCGTGTCGCGCTCGGCCTCCATCGCGCGGCGTTCGGTCCCGCTGATCGCGTCCGAGATCTGTTGGAGACTGTCGCGGTCTCGGTCCGACAGACCCGTCGTCGCTGGCAGCGATCCGGGTGGCTGCGGCTGCTCAAGCCCATAGGCGTCAACCAGAGCGCGGTGGACCAGCAGGTCCGAATAGCGGCGAATGGGCGAGGTGAAATGCGCGTAAGATCCCAGCGACAGACCAAAGTGGCCTGCGTTGCTCGGCCCGTAATAGGCCTGCATCTGCGTGCGCAGCACCGCTTCCATCACCTGGGCCTTTTCCGCCTCGTCGGTGACGTCCTTGAGGATGCGGTTGAAGAGGCTGGGCGTGATCACCTGACCCAGCGCCAGCGGGCGGTCCATCGTCGCGAGGTAATCGCGCAAAGCGATGAGTTTCTCGCGGCTCGGCGGCTCGTGCACGCGGTAGACGACAGGCGCGGTCTTCGCCTCCAGCGCCTTGGCCGCCGCAACGTTCGCCGCGATCATGAAGTCTTCGACCACGCGGTGCGCATCGAGCCGCTCGCGCACGGCGATCTCGGCGATCTGCCCGTCCTCGCCCAGCATCACCCGGCGCTCAGGGATCTCAAGCTCGAGCGGGTCGCGTTTCTCGCGCGCGTCGGCGAGCAATTTCCACGCGCCCCACAGATGTTGGAGGTGTTCAGGAGCCTCGCCGCTATCGACCTCGCCTTGCGCGTCCTCATAGGCGATGTTGTGATGGATGCGAACGATGGCTCGGGTGAAGCGGTGGCTTGTCACCTTGCCCGCCGCGTCGATCCGCAAATGGCACGCCATCGCCGCGCGGTCTTCGCCCTCTTTTAAAGAGCAGACATCCGCGCTCAGGATTTCGGGCAGCATCGGGACGACGCGGTCGGGGAAATAGACTGAGTTGCCGCGGTTCCTCGCCTCCCGGTCAAGCGCAGAGCCGGGGCGGACATAGAACGACACATCGGCAATCGCGACGAGCGCGCGATAGCCCCCCTCCCCATCAGGCTCAGCCCAGATCGCATCGTCATGGTCGCGCGCATCAGCGGGGTCGATCGCCACAATCGGCAGCGCGCGCAGGTCCTCGCGTTGGGTTTGCGAAAGACCAAGATTAGCCGCGCGCGGCGCCTCGGCGATCACCTCTTCGGGAAAGACATTGGGGATACCGTGCTTGGCAATCGCGATCAGGCTGAACGCGCCGGGAGCGAGCGGATCGCCATAAATCTCGGTCACCTTGACGCCGCTGCGTTCTGAGCGTCCGATACGTTCGGCGAGCACCAGCTGGCCTTCCTCAGCCGATCCCAGATCAGCGATGCGAGTGGACTGGCGCACGCGTTTATCGACCGGAGCCAGCCAGGCCTTGCCGCCAAAGTCCATCTCGACAACGCCCAGCATGCCATCAGTGCGCGCGGGAAGCTTTTTCATCGGGTGCGCGATCCACCCACTCTCTTTTTCTTCGGTGCGCGAGAGAACCCGGTCGCCGCGCTTCAAGGCCGGCGCACGCGCGGCGCCTTTCGCCTTCAGCTCACGCATGGTGAGGCGCGGTGGCTCGCCGGGCGCTTCGGGGTCCCAATTGTCGGGAATGGCAATAGCCTCGCCGTCCTCAATGTCCACGACGCGCAGCACAGTCACTTTGGGAACGCCGCCCATGCGGTGATACGCGGTCTTCCTGCCGTCAATCAGCCCCTCTTCCGCCATGTCGCGCAACAGGCGTTTGAGCGCGATCTTCTCCTGCCCCTTGAGGCCAAAGGCGCGCGCGATTTCGCGTTTGCCCGCAGCCGTGTCCGAGGACTGGATGAATTCAAGCACCTGACTGCGCGAAGGCATGCCTTCGGGGCGCTTGGGAGAGCGATTGGCCATGGGCTGAAGCTATGAACGCAAGGCGCCGCGCTGTCACCATCCTCGCTCAAGCAAGGTGGGGATGCGCGGCGTAGGCCTCAGCTTGGCGGCATCAGTAGGCGCGCGCGACCAGAATGCGCTCGGTCGCAGGCGCGCCGGTGAAGATGCACGCGCCACTGGCTGGCTCCGCCTCGCGCGGTACGTTGCGGATGGTGAGTTGGAGCGTTTTCAAACGTTCAACCACGGCGTGAAGCGCGTCGCCGGTGGGCTTGGCCCATTCCACTTCGACCCAGCCTGGATATTTGCCGCCTTGCTTGAAATGCGCGCTGACGGCGTCCCAATCCGCGATGCCGCGCGTGATGTTGGCGTCACGACGTTCAGCCGCCTCGGCAAACAGGCTTGCCTGTATCGCCTCAAGCGTGGCCGGAGCGGCGGCGACAAAGTCGTCCAGCGCGACAAAGTCCATCGCGGGCTTGCCGTTATCAAGGTTCCAAAGCGCGTCGCGGCGCAGGACGGCGACCTTGCCGTTCTCCATATCGCGCGGGCCAACCTCGACGATCAAAGGCGCGCCCTTGCGCACCCAGTCCCACCTTTTGGCTGAGGCTTTGCCCGGGGTTTTGTCGTGCAGCGCGCGGATCGGTTCACTCATAGCGGACCCGGCGGCAAGCTTCGCGCGAAGGTCTTCGCAATAGGCAAGCACGGCCTCGTCCTCGGGCTTGTCGCGCAGCATGGGCAGGATGATGATCTGAAAAGGCGCGATACGCGGCGGAACGCGCAGGCCATCGTCATCGCCATGCGTCATGATAACGCCGCCAATCATGCGGGTGGAGACACCCCAGCTGGTGGTGTGGCACAGCGTCTGCGTGCCTTCGCGGTCCTGATACTGGATCCCCGCCGCCTGCGCGAAATTGGTGCCAAGATAGTGCGAGGTGCCCGCTTGCAGCGCTTTGCCATCCTGCATCATCGCTTCGATCGACCAGGTTTCAACAGCGCCCGGAAAACGCTCATTCTCCGGCTTTTCGCCCGCGATGACGGGCAGCGCCAGGTCTTCTTCGGCGCAGGCGCGGTACATCTCAAGCGCGCGATGGGTTTCCTCAAGCGCCTCTTCGCGGGTTGCGTGAGCGGTGTGGCCTTCCTGCCAGAGAAACTCGCTGGTGCGCAGGAACATGCGTGTGCGCATTTCCCAGCGCACCACATTGGCCCATTGGTTGAGCATGAGCGGTAGGTCGCGCCAGCTCTGCACCCAGCGCGCCATGGCGTCACCGATGATCGTCTCGGACGTCGGGCGCACGACGAGCGGCTCTTCAAGCTTGGCTTCGGGATCGGGGATCAGCCCGCCCTCTTTATCCGCGATCAGGCGGTGGTGCGTGACGACCGCCATTTCCTTGGCAAAGCCTTCGACATGGTCGGCCTCGCGCTCAAAATTGGCGAGCGGGATGAAGAGCGGGAAGTAGGCGTTCTGGACCCCGGCGGCCTTGATCCGGTCATCCATCAGGCGCTGGATACGCTCCCAGATGCCAAAGCCCCAAGGCTTGATCACCATGCAGCCGCGCACGCCCGATTCCTCAGCCAGATCAGCCGCGCTGATGACTTCCTGATACCACTTGGCGAAATCGTCTTCGCGCTTCGTGTTGAGCGCGTGTCGGATATCGGGGCGTATATTGGACACGGGAATCTGGCTTTCGTCTGCGAATGTTACGCGGCGCGCCGTGGCGTCATTTGCCCAATTCGTCCAGCTTCTTTTGCATCGCGGCCATCTGCTCCTTGAGCAGATCGATCTCGCTCGGTGAACCCGACGTCTCGGCCTTGGTGGGCGCGCCACGGGCCTCACCGCCGCGCCCCTTGCCGCCCGGCATAAAGGTGTCCGCCGCCGCGCGCATCATAGCCATGTTGGTTTCATGGATCGCGGCGAGCGGCCCAGCGCTCATGCCCTTTTCAAAGGCTTCGCGGATGTTGGCCTGGTTCTGGCGGAAATTCGTCATGCTCGCTTCGAGATATGAGGGCATCAGGTTCTGCATCGAATTGCCGTACATACCGATCAGCTGACGCAAGAAGCTGATGGGCAGCATCTGGCCGCCATTGGCCTCTTCATCCATGATGATCTGTGTGAGGATTGAATGCGTGATTTCATCGCCGGACTTGGCATCGAGAACTTGGAAATCGATGTTCTCGCGCACCATGCCCGCCAGGTTTTCAAGCGTAATGTAGCTTGAGGAGCTGGTGTTGTAGAGGCGCCGGTTGGCGTATTTCTTGATAATAACCGGACCGGCCGCAGCGTCCGCTGCAGCGCTCGTAGTCTTCTTTGCCATGTTCAAATCCCAATGCGACAGGTTGGCTCCTTAGCACTCGCACAATGTGCAGCGCAATATGTCAGCCGGAATTGCGCAGGCGGTTTCCAATTGTGGTCAACAATTCGTATTGCGAAACAGAGCTTTGCCGCGCAGCATCACGAAGCGAGATCGGCACGCTGAGCCAGTCGCCTGCGCTCAGGTGCGGGGCGTTTTCCAGATCGACGACGATCATGTCCATCGACACCTTGCCAAGAATGGGAAGCTCGGCATCACCGCTCAGCATCACGCCGCCGCGCCTGCGCGCGCGCAGGAACCCATCCGCGTAGCCGAGCGAAACGGTCGCGGTGCGCATTGGCTTTGGCGCTGTGAATTCACCGTTATAGCCCACCGTGTCGCCCGCGACGAGCTCTCGCACCTGCAAAATGGCCGCTTCGATGCGAGCGACGGGCCGGATTTCGCTGGCCATCTCGGGCCGGGGGACACCGCCATACAGCGCAAGGCCCGGACGGGTGAGGTCAAACGCGAACGCTTCACCAAGGGCAATCCCGGCGCTGTTGGCAAGGCTGGTGCGTGTGGCCCGCCTTGATGCGGCGAGCGTTCGAAAAACCTCGAGCTGCTCTGCGTTCCTGGGGCTATCCTCATCCGCGCAGGCGAGGTGCGACATCAGGATATCGATCCGCAGCTGCGCGACAGCCGGATCGGAAAGCTGCTCTGGGGCAACACCGAGGCGATTGATCCCGGTGTCGATCATGAGGTGGCAGGCCCCTCCCCCCGCCTCGTGCCAAGCGCGCGCTTGCTCGACCGAATTGATGACAGGAACCGCGCCGCTGGCTTTGGCGTAAGCGATCTCGTCTGCGTTGATCACGCCATGCAGGACCCCGATTGAGCTGGCTGGCGCATGCCGGGCAAGCCCGGAGACCTCGCTCCAATGGGCAACGAAGAACGTCTCGCACCCCGCCTGGCGCAATGTGGGCACACAGGCATCGACCCCAAGGCCATAGCAATCGGCTTTGACAGCGGCGCCCGTCTCCGCTTCGCCGGAAAGCCTGTCGAGCGCTCGATAATTGTGCGCCAGCGCCGCTTGGTCGACGCTCAGGCGCAGGGTCGGGGGGGGAGCCTCAGGCCTCATCGTCGGCGAAGTCTTTCGGCGGCCCGCCCGGAATGCCCCACCACGCGATCAGGACGCCAATGGCCACCACGCCCCATGTGTACCAAAGACCGGAATAGATATCGCCCGTGCTCGCCACGATGACACCGGCAATCAGCGGCAGAAACCCGCCCAGATAACCAGCGCCGATGTGATACGGGATCGACATCGAGGAATAGCGGATCTTGGGCGGAAACATCTCGGATAAAAGCGCGGCAACTGAGCCATAGGTGAGCGCCGACAGCACGCCCAGGCCAAGCAGGATAGCGATAATGCCCAGCGCGCTGGCCAGCGAGGGCTGCTGCTTTGCAAAGTCAAAACCAAACTCGCCCAGCGCCGCGTGGATACCGTCCTTGCGCGCGGCTCCGTCTTCGAACCAAAGAGGGTCAATCGCGATCGCGCTGTCGCCGGCTGCCAGCTCCAGTTCGGCGCCCGCGTACAAGGTGTAGGGCACGCCCGAAGCGGTGAGCGTTTCGAGGATCTTGCCGCAATCGGTCTGTTCCCGGTCGAACAGGTCAGCGAAGGGATCGGTCACGCATTGCGGGCCAGAGACCACCACCGGGGTTTCCTCAGCCGCCGCTGCAAGGCCCGGATTGGCAAGGCTGCCCAAACCCCAGAACGCCGGGAACAGCAGCGCCAGCGTACCGAGCGCGCCAATAATAATCGGAGCTTTGCGCCCAATACGATCCGACCATTTGCCCACAATCACATAGAAGCTCATCGCAATCGCGCCGGCCACCAGCAGGATGATCTCGACCGTCTGGGGGTCCATATGCATGGGCCCTCGCAGGAAACTGAGCGCGGAAAAGAACGCGGTGTACCAAATCGTGGTCAGAATGCCGGTGACGCCAAACAGCGCCACAAAGATGCGCTTGGGATTGCCGGGATAGGTGAAGCTTTCGATGAAGGGGTTACCGGCGATCTCGCCCTCTTCCTTCATCGCCTGGAAAACCGGGCTCTCGGACAGCATCAGCCGCATCCACAAGGAAATGGCGAGCAGCGCAATCGAAAGGAGGAACGGCACACGCCAACCCCAGGCCTCGAAATCCTCGGTTGAGAGCAGCGCGCGGCACGATAGCACCACGATGATTGAGAGAACAAAGCCCCCCGCAACGCTCGCCTGAATAAAGCTGGTGTAGAACCCGCGCTTTTCCGGGGGCGCGTGTTCAGCCACATAGATCGCCGCACCGCCATACTCGCCGCCCAGCGCCAGCCCCTGAATAACGCGCAGCAGGATAACGATGATGGGCGCGGCCACTCCAATCGTATCGACCGTGGGAATGAAGCCGACGCCCGCCGTCGCGATCCCCATCAAGGTTACGGTCACAAGGAAGGTGTATTTGCGCCCCAGCCTATCGCCCAGAAACCCAAACAGGATCGCGCCGATCGGGCGAAAGGCAAAGCCCACGGCAAAGGTTGACCACACAAGCAGCAGGCCCAGCGTATCGTTGTCAACGTCGTAGAAGGCGTCTTTCAGGATGTAGGCCAGCGTTCCGTAGATGAAGAAATCGTACCACTCGAAGATCGTGCCCGCGCTGGAGGCTCCGATAACGAGCCTGACTTCCTTGTCGCTCGGCTCACGCGAGGCCAGCGCTCTGGCTTCGACGGATGAGCTTGCTGAAATGCCCCCACCTTTGTCTGACATTATGCCCCTCAACCCTCGTACTGTGTTCTTGCGCGCTGCGTTTGCCTGCGCGCGCTCGCCAAAGGCCTAGTCCTAGCGAGAGGCGCTGCGCGAGGAAAGCTCAGGGCCGCAATCACTCGTCGATAGCGCGTTGCAGGCCGCCTCCCAGGGCAAGAGCAGCGCCCCGTGGCGGCCGGTGCGCTCTTTCGCGGGGGCAAGCGTTTGAAAACCGGGCCAGTCGGGCAGCTCGCCCTCGCCCGAAAGCCACATGCGAATGGCGTCAAGGGTATCAGCCAGCGCCGCGGCGCTCATCCCTTGCGCGCCTTGCGCTAGGATGGCCGCAGAGCTTTGGCCGACCGCGCAGGCGCTGACTTTGAACCCGACGCGGCGCACCGTGCCTTCGGCCTCGAGATCAAGCCCGATTGTGAGCGAACTGCCGCACACTTTGGAACGTCCGCTGGCCTGATGGTCAAAACACTCGTCCAAGGGGTAGAGCGCCAATTGCGTGGCGAGCGCCAGCATTTCCGGCGTGTAGAGCGCGCTCACAAGCCCTCATCGCTCGTGTCCAGCGCATCCTCTTGAGCCTCGATTTCCGCCGCTTCGCCCAGCATTTCGGCGCGGCGCTGAGCCACAAGCTGGACAAGCTGGCGCGAGAACGCATCGGTCAGCGGATAGGTGCGCGCCTGAGTGATCCAATTGGGGCGCCCCTTAGGTCCCCACACCGTATCAAAGCCGAGCGCCAGCACGGAAAACGCAAACACCACGATCAGCGCGCCTTTGACGGTCCCAAAGCCAAAGCCAAGCACCCGGTCAATCGGCCCAAGCAAGGACCCGCGCGACGCTTCGCCCGCGTTGCTCGCTATCACCTTCATAGCGGCGTAGGGGATCAGCAACAGCAGCACGAACGCAAGGATCGGCGTTGCCGGGTCCGCATCGTAGTATTCGCGCAAAGCGAGCGTCAGCGGCGTGTGCAGATAGTAGATCGAGAACGCGGCCAGCACCCAGGCCGCCAGCGACAACACCTCTTGCACCAAACCGCGCATGAAGCCGCCGACCGCCGCAATCCCGACAATGATCAAAACAATAATATCAAAGCCCGTCATAGTGAGGGTAGAAATATTATCCTGCCATCACCTGGTCAACGAGGTTTGCGAGTTGTCCAAGGCCGCGATAATCGATGGTGGACGAACCGGTCTTTGTATCAGACGGACCGTAGCCGCGCGCAAAGCCCAGCTTAGCCGCTTCGCGCATCCGCAATTCGGCGTGGGCGACGGGGCGGATTTCTCCGGCCAGCGAGACCTCTCCGAACCAGGCCGATTTAACGGGCAAGGCCTTGTCCGCCAGCGCGGAGACGAGCGCCGCCGCCACCGCGAGATCCGCCGCCGGATCAGCAAGCCGGTAGCCGCCGGCAATGTTCAGATAAACTTCCGCCGAAGAGAAATTGAGGCCGCAGCGCGATTCGAGCACCGCCAGCAACATGGCGAGCCGGCCATTATCCCAGCCCACGACCGCGCGCCGGGGCGTGGCGCCCGACTGGAGCCGCACAATCAACGCTTGGATCTCGACCAGCACAGGCCGTGTTCCTTCCAGAGCCGGGAACACCGCGCTGCCCGCCAGCGGTTGATCGCGTCCCGACAGGAACAGCATGGAAGGGTTTGAAACCTCTTCCAGCCCCTCGCCTTCCATGGAGAACACGCCGATCTCATCCACCGCGCCAAACCGGTTCTTGAGCGCGCGCAAAATACGGTATTGATGGCTGCGTTCGCCCTCAAAGCTCATCACCACATCGACCATGTGTTCCAGCACCCGAGGCCCTGCGATATTGCCGTCTTTGGTAACATGGCCCACCAGCACAAGCGCGGTGCCACGCTGCTTTGCGAACCGGATGAGCTCCAATGCGCAGCCGCGGACCTGGCTGACGGTTCCGGGCGCCCCTTCGATGGTGTCGGAGTGCATCGTCTGGATCGAATCGATCACCAGCAGCGCGGGCGGCTCCCCCTCGCCCAAAGTCGTGAGGATATCGCGCACCGACGTTTCTGAGGCGAGGCGAATGGGCGCGTCCACGACGCCAAGCCGGGTGGCGCGCAGGCGCACCTGGCCAGCGGCTTCTTCTCCGCTCACATAAACAACATCGTTGCCGCCGCGCGCGATGGTGGCGGCGGTCTGCAGCAGAAGCGTCGATTTGCCGATGCCTGGATCGCCCCCCATCAGCACCGCTGAACCTGGCACAAGACCTCCGCCCAGAGCGCGGTCAAACTCAGCCAGACCCGTTGATTTGCGCACCGGAAGTTCGGTTGGCTTGTTGAGCGGCACAAACTC
>JBCBYM010000050.1:0-16489 GCA_039815865.1 Pseudomonadota bacterium | reverse complement strand
CGCCCGGCTCTGGCTGGTGAGACGATTGAAGTTGGCGATATCAAGCTCGATCCGGTGGCTCACAAGGTGCAGCGCCGGGGCCGTTCGCTTCAGCTTGGGCCGACCGAGTATCGCTTGCTCAAGTTCTTCATGGAGAGCCCGGGCCGGGTGTTCAGCCGCGGCCAATTGCTGGACGGCGTTTGGGGAACGGGTTCGGATATCGAGCTGCGCACGGTCGACGTTCATATCCGCCGGCTGCGCAAGGCAATCGGGATTGACGGCGCCAAGGACCCGATCCGGACGGTGCGCTCTGCCGGGTACGCGCTCGAGGCGGCCTGAAAGCAGCGCCCAAGCTTCGTGCCCCAAGGCTAATGAAAATCGCGCGACTTCGGGATGATCCTGTGGTTGCGCGGATGCCCCTTCACATTGGGTTCCGGCTCAAGCGGTAGCGAATCGATGATCTCGCGCGGGCGCACACCGCTTCGCGCCTCGCCTTCGCGGATTTCACCCAAAGCGATCGCGGCTCGGCTTGCGGGCATTTTGTGGCTGCTGATCGGGGAGTTTACGTGGTCGGCGCGCGCAATCGGCGCATCGAGCATGTCATCCGAGAGCGCGTATAATTTGTCCGTTGCGTCGGTCATGCGCTGCGCGATGACGTGGATTACTTCATCATCGTATTCGACACGCCCCCGCACCTCCATCAAACGCGCGCCCATCACGACTTTGCGCTGCTTTTCCTTGAGGTCTGGCCATACGACGAGGTTGATAACTCCGGTCTCATCCTCAAGCGTGATGAAACACACACCCTTGGCGCTGCCGGGACGCTGGCGGATCAGGACAACGCCGGCAACCTGCACCATGGAGCGAAACTTGCGGTTCCTAAGGTCACAGGCGCGCACAAAGCCGCGCTGGGCAAGCTCTGGGCGCAGGAACGACATGGGATGCGCTTTGAGGCTGAGCCGCGTGGTCTGGTAATCGGCCACCACCTCTTCGGAAAGCGGCATGGTGGGCAGACGGGTGACCCGTCGCTCCGCGCCTTCATCGCGCGTATCCGCTGCACGAAACAGCGGCAGGTCAGGCCCGGCGATCAGGCTGCGCGCATCCCACAGGGCCTTGCGGCGTGAAAGCCCTAGCGAAGTGAAGCAGTCCGCGCTGGCGAGCCGCTCAATATGCGCAGGCGACAGCCCCGCCCGCTCGCGCAATTCGGCCACGTCGCGATAAGGCCCGTTCTCGGCGCGCTCAGCGATCAGCCGAGCCGCGACGTGTTCGGGCAGGCCATCCACCTGACGAAGGCCTAGGCGCAAAGTGATATGGCGGTCCAAGCGGCCCGAATCCGCCTCCCCAGCTTCTTCGATCGCTTCCAACGTGCAGTCCCAGTCCGATCCGTTCACATCCGCTGGTAGCACCTCAACTCCATGCTCGCGCGCATCGCGCACGATCTGGGCGGGCGCGTAAAAGCCCATGGGCTGCGAATTGAGCAGAGCCGCTGCGAACGCCGCCGGGAAATGGCATTTGAGCCAGCTCGAGACATAGACCAGATGCGCAAAAGACGCTGCGTGGCTTTCAGGAAAGCCGTATTCACCAAAGCCCCGGATCTGGTTGAAGCACCTTTGCGCAAAGTCGCGTTCATAGCCGCGCGTCACCATGCGCTCGACCATCATGTCCTGCAATTCATCCACCATTCCGCGCGAACGGAAGGTCGCCATCGCCTTGCGCAGCCGATTGGCCTCTTTCGAGGAGAACTTCGCCGCATCCAACGCGATCTTCATCGCCTGTTCCTGAAAGATCGGCACGCCCAAGGTCCGCCCCAGAATGCTCGATAGCTCATCGGGCGGGCCGTGCTGTGGTGATGGAGCGGGGATCTGCACTGGCTCTGCCCCCCGGCGGCGCTTCAGATATGGGTGCACCATATCGCCCTGAATTGGCCCCGGGCGCACAATCGCCACCTGGATCACCAGATCGTAGAATTCGCGCGGGCGCAGGCGCGGCAGCATGTTCATCTGCGCGCGGCTTTCCACCTGGAACACGCCAAGCGAATCTCCGCGGCGCAGCATCGCATAGGTCTCAGGGTCCTCACGCGGGACGCTCGCGAGCGTGAGCGCACGATCATGGTGATCTTCGAGCAGATCGAGGCACTTCTTGATGCAGGTGAGCATGCCAAGCGCCAGCACATCAACTTTGAGGATACCCAAAGCCTCAATGTCGTCCTTGTCCCACTCGATGAAGCTGCGATCGGGCATAGCGCCGTTGCCGATCGGCACGGTTTCAGTGAGCGCCCCTTGGGTCAGGATAAACCCGCCGACATGCTGGGACAGGTGGCGCGGCATTCCAATCATCTGTTCCGTCAGCTTGAGCACGCGCTTCAAGTGCGGGTCGGTCACATCCATGCCCGTTTCCGCAGCGTGTTTCTCGCTGATCTCGCGGCCCCACCCGCCCCATACGGTGCGTGACAGGGCGCTGGTGACGTCTTCGCTAAGACCCATCGCCTTGCCCACTTCGCGGATCGCCATACGCGGGCGGTAGTGGATGACGGTGGCGGTCAGGCCCGCTCTGTGACGGCCATATTTGCGGTAGAGATACTGGATCACCTCCTCGCGCCGTTCGTGCTCGAAATCGACATCGATATCGGGCGGCTCCTTGCGGTCCTCGGAGATGAAGCGGTCAAACAGCAGAGCGTGCTTGGCCGGATCGACGCTGGTGATGCCGAGGCAATAGCACACGGCAGAATTGGCAGCCGAGCCGCGGCCCTGGCACAGGATGGGCGGCGAGACTTCATTGCGGGCAAAGTCGACGATATCCTTGATCGTCAGAAAGTACCGCGCGAGTTCCATCTTGCCGATCAGCGCGAGTTCCTTTTTCAGCGTCTCGCCCACGCTTTCGGGCACGCCATCAGGGTATCGCCAATCCGCGCCCTTCCATGTCTCGCTTTCCAGATAGTCCTGCGGGGATTGGCCGTCGGGGTAGATTTCCTCAGGGTATTCGTAGCGCAATTCATCCAGTGAGAACCGGCACGCATCGGCCACCGCGCGCGCAGCGGTGATGGCGTGGGGCCAGCGGGCGAACAGACGCACCATTTGCGCCGGGCTCTTCAGGTGGCGTTCCGCATTGGCGTGGAGCAGGTGACCGGCCTCGGCGACGGTGGTCTTGTTCGCAATCGCCGTCATGACGTCTTGCAGAGGACGGCGTTCGGGCGCGTGGTAGTGGACATCGTTGGTCGCCAGCAGGGCGAGGCCATTTTCGCGCGCCAGAGCATCAAGCCGGTCAATCCGCGCAATATCATCGCCGCGATAGAGGTAACTGGCGGCGAGGTGTTTGAGGCTGGGCAGCCCGGCGGCCAGATGCGGCAGCGCTTCGTTCAACGCGCCGGTTACCACGCCGCGGCGCTCACTCCCATCAAGCGCGACCACATTGCTCGCCCAGTCGGGCACGGTGAAGCGGGTTTCCAGGTCGCGCGGCGGGAGGAGGATAAGCTGCACATCGTGCGCCTGGTCTGCCAGCATTGAGAGGCTGATCTCACACACGCCCTTCTCCTGCCACTCCCCCTCCAGAGTGCGCATGCGCCCTGCGCTGATGAGCTGGCACAGGCGGCCATAGCCGGCGCGGGTCTTGGGGTAAGCAAGGAAAGAGAGACCCTCGACCGTCTCGATCCGCGCGCCGATAACCGGCCGCAGCTTAAGCGTTCGCGCTTCGGTATGGATACGCACAATTCCGGCAAACGAGTTCGCATCGGCAATTCCGATCGCGTCATAGCCCAGCGCGCGCGCGCTCATCACAAGGTCCACCGCATCCGAGGCCCCGCGCAGGAAACTGAAGCAGCTGATGAGGCCCAGCTCTACAAATGGCGCTCGCTCAGGTGCCTCGATGAGATCGGGATCGACATCGAGCGTGCGTTTGTCGGGGGTGAGCGGCGCGTCAGGCATGGCTTAGCCACCGGCGATCTGTGTCAACCGTACGCGAACCGCTGCCAGGTCTTCCGAAAACCTCGCCGCCTGCTCTTCGCGCGCCTCGCCGTCGAGCCGCAGCAGATAGGAAGGGTGCGCGGTGACCCACAGCTCGGAGCCATCGTCGAGCGCGATCGGTGTGCCGCGCGCTTTGGAAATGCTGACCGTTTTGCCCAACAATCCGCGCGCGGCCGAGGCACCCAGCGCCAACACAACGCGCGGTTTGACCACGGCGCGCTCCGCCTCAAGCCACCAGCGGCAAGTGTCGATCTCCTTTGCCGTCGGCGACTGGTGCAGGCGGCGCTTGCCTTTGTGCACGAATTTGAAGTGTTTGACCGCATTGGTGACGTAAGTCTGCGAACGCTCAATCCCAGCCTTGGCCAGATATTGATCGAGCAATTGCCCCGCTGGCCCAACGAAGGGTTTGCCCTGCTCATCCTCGTGATCGCCGGGTTGTTCGCCTACGATCATCAAGCGCGCGCCGGCAGGCCCTTCACCCATCACGGCGCGCGTCTTGCACTCGGCAATCGGACAATCGCGGCAAGCGGCGATGCCTTGCGCGACCGCTTCGAGGGTCTGCGGGCGCTCACGCTCGTCGCGCGCGCCGTCTGCGATCTGCCCTGCGGCCACCATCCCCGCCTCGCGCCGCTGCGCTCCGGCGATAAGCTCCGGGATAAGCTCGGCCTCGGGCATGTTCTTCCAGTATTTGCGCGGCATTTCAGACAGCATCGCGCCCACCTTCAGCCGCGCCGGGTTGAAGATCGAGGCGTAATAGGACTTCCACAAAGCCTCCACCGGATCGCCATCGGGCGCATCCTCGCGCCGCGCAGGGCCGCTCTCGCGCATGGTGGTGCCGTCCCAGTGCAAGCAGCCACGCGGAGTGAGGATCGACCAGTTCATGTTGGCAAAACGGCGCATGAAAAAGCCGGCGTTGGCGCGCACGATGTGGTGATCAGGCTCAAACCAGGCGACGTAGTGATCCGCGCCGTCTTCCCCCTGCACTTCGCGAAAGCGGACAAAGGCGTGCATCTTGTGGCTGTCGCGGCGCACCGCTTTGTCGAGCTCTTCCACGCGGCGCACGTCCGGGTCTGCCTTGTCCTCCATGCACCGCGCGTTCGACTGAAGCCGCCAGAGCAGCCGGTAGAGCAGGCTGAAACGCTCCGGATCGGAATGGAGCGCGGCGTTGCGGGCAAGGCTCATGAACCGTTTTGACGCGCGCACCGGACGCGCATCATCCCCCGGCACCGGCAGGCGGCGCTCCCCTCGAGAGGGACCTTCCTGCGCGAACAGATCGCCTGTCCCGCCCGGCTCCACCCACGAAACTCGGTCCGGCGGCGCATCGCACTGGATAAGGCCGCGCGCCCGCTCACGCCAGAAGGCAAAGTCATCAGGTTCAGGCAAATGGACGACGTAATGCGCGCCCAGAGACACATGTTGCATCACTGTCATCCAAACAGCTCCAACTGCTCCGATTTCGGCGCCAGCAGGCTGCGCAAATCCGCTCTGTCAGTGAGCGTTGTCGGCCGCCAGTCCAGCGCGATGAGGAAGGGGCGCACCTTGGTGATCGACTGGGTGAGCTTGGCCACATCATCAAGCCGTAAGGTGCGATGTCGGCGCGCGCGCAGGATGCGCTGGACCGCCACCGTACCCAGTCCCGGCACGCGCAAGAGCTGCTCTTTCGAAGCGCGGTTCACATCCACCGGAAAGCTCTCGCGAAACTTCAACGCCCAGGCGAGCTTGGGATCGATATCGAGCGGCAAGTTGCCGTCCTTGCCTGTCGCCTGCGCCACCTCTTGCGGCGCGTAGCCGTAAAAACGCATCAGCCAGTCGGACTGATAAAGCCGGTGTTCGCGCATCAGCGGCGGGCGCTTCAACGGCAGCACCGCGCTGGCATCCGGGATCGGTGAAAACGCGCTGTAATAGACGCGCCTCAGACCAAAGCTCTTATACAGCCCGCTCGCCTTGTTCACGATCGCTGCGTCGTTCGCGTCATCCGCGCCCACGATCATCTGCGTTGACTGGCCCGCGGGCGCAAAGCGCGGCGCATGTTTGAAACGTTTTCGCTCATCCTTGGACTCGATGATGCGCGCTTTAGTCTTGTCCATTGCGCCTGCGATCACACCTTCATTCTTGTCAGGCGCAAGCCGGGTGAGGCCCTTTTTCGTCGGCAACTCAACATTGATCGAGACCCGGTCGGCGTAAAGGCCGGCCTGGTGGATCAGGTTCGGATCCGCCTCAGGAATGGTCTTCAAGTGGATGTAGCCGCGAAAATCGTGTTCTTCGCGAAGGATGCGAGCCACTTCGATCAACTGCTCCATCGTGTGGTTCGAGCTCTTGATGATGCCTGAGGAGAGGAACAGCCCCTCAATATAATTGCGGCGATAAAAGTTGAGCGTGAGATCGGCGACTTCCTGAGGGGTGAAGCGCGCGCGCGCGACATTCGAGCTCTTGCGGTTGATGCAGTAATGGCAGTCAAAGATGCAGTGATTGGTCAGCAGGATCTTTAACAGCGAGATACAGCGGCCATCGGGCGCGTAAGCGTGGCAGATGCCCATCCCCTCGGTTGAGCCAATCCCTCCTCGCCCGTTTGGGCCGCCCAGCGAGTTCTTCTTCGCCGTGCCCGAAGACGCGCAAGATGCGTCATACTTGGCCGCATCGGCCAGGATTTCCAGTTTCTGTCGCAGAGTTTGCTGTGCCATATGAGACCTGTTGGAACGCTGTTTGTTCCTTATATGTTCTCACATACCTCAGGTCCAATGCAAAGCGTGCAAGCCGCTTGTCTGCGGCTCGCATCCAGGAGGCGCAGCTTTCGGAACGGGGTCGTCTAGATCGAGCGTTGCGGCCTGGAACGCGAAGGCATCGCCGACGAGCCAGCGCTTGAGCACAGGTAATCGAGCACGGCGGAATGCATTTCGCCTTCGAACGCCACACCGGCAACCCGGTCTTCGACCCAGGCGATGGTGCCCAGCGGCGCGTTGACCCCGCCAACCTTCATGACGACGCGGTCGCCAAGCTGAGCAAAGCCTTGCGTACCGCGGATTTTGCAGCCCCCCTCGGAAATATCGATCAGGTCGACATACACAACGCGCGATTCCACCCGGCTCTTGACGAGCAGGCTGAGCGAGCGACGTTCCGATGATCGCGAGATGGAGTGCAGATTCATAACACCCGTCAATTAACGATCAGTCGTAAAGGAAATGCTGATTAACATCCCGTCATCGGCAGGATGCTGGGGCGCTTTGCCAGTCAGCTTACGCGCACAGACCCTGCAAATACCAATCCGGCAAGCCCCCACGCTGATCGCCCGCCAAACCATGGCGATAGATCCAATAACGCCGTCCATCCCCATCCTCGATCCGATAATAATCGCGCAAACGCGCCGTAGACCTCTCACGCCACCATTCCGGAGCGATACGTTCCGGCCCTTCCACGCGCGCCACCTCGCGCACTTCACCGCGCCAGCGAAAGCGTTGGGGAAAGCCATCGGGCGAAGCGTAGAGAACCGCGATTCTTTCAGGCCGGTCGAGCAATTTCAGAGGCCTAGGCGGACCGTCCAAGACCACTTGTGGCGCAGGCTGCGGAGCCAGCGGCCCTTGCCAGCCTTGCGCGTGTTCGGGCTTGTGGCTGGCGCGGCTGACCGGGCGGCGCACGGCGTGAGGACCAAGGCGTACGCTGAGACGATCGACACAGGCGCTGAGCGAGGTGCCATGGCGTTCGGCGGCCTGCTCGATATCGTTCTGATGGGTGGCAAGCGGCTCAGACCAACTGGCGGTGAGGCGCACAGTCTCGATCCCGAACCCCGCTTCGACATCGTCAAGCTTGGCGGCAAACAGCCGCGTTATATGCGCCGCATCGCGCGTGGCCGAGGCCAGTTCGAGCCGGCGCACCAGCACTTCGCTGTCCACCCGCCATAGGCCCAACTCAAGCCGGCGCGCGCCCTGCCCCAGCCCTTCAAGCTCGCGCACCATATCAGTGGCCAGATCCGCCAGAACCGTATCGAGCAAAGCGCGGTGGCGGATCGGCTCCATCAGGCGCCGCTGCACCAGCGGCAGGGTCGGCGCTGCAACCGGCAAAAGCGGTTCAGGCACACGCCCCAGCAATTGATCGAGCCGGATCAGCGGGTTGGCCGCGGGCGATTTGCGGTTGCGAAACCGGCGCTGAAGCGCATCGCGGCCAGAGGTGTGATCCCCCTCTCCCGCGCTGACCGCCGTCAATTGTCCCAGTGTCTTCAATCCCAGACGCCGCAGCACAGTGAGAACATCGCCATCCAGTCTGAGCGAGGCCACCGGCAAATCCGCTAGCGCGCGCAGAATCTGGCTCGGTTGCGTGCCTTCAACGATAGCGCGGGCCGAACCGTAATGCGCCAGCGCCCAGGCCGCCCCAGCGGTGGGGGCAATCGCGTTGCGCACCGCAAGCCGGCGGGCGGCAAAGGCTGCTTCGACATCGGCGATAAGCCTAGCCTCACCGCCAAACAGATGCGCCACCGCGGTGACGTCAACAATGACGCCATCGGGCGCATCCAGAGCGCTCCACGGCCCCCAGCGCTGCGCCCACACGGCAAGCTTTTCCAGGAACGCCAGATCGCCCGCCGGATCCGCTGGCACCGCCTTGATCGAAGGGCACACAGTGCGCGCGTCGGCTAGCATGGTGCCGGGCTGCGCTCCGGCATTGTGGGCGGCCTCGTTGACGCTGGCGATACGGGGGCCGTGCGCGGTCTCGGTGATCAGCGCGACAGGGGCAGCATCGGCGCCTTCGCCGCGCTCACACGCACGGCCATCATGCCCTTGCGCAAGCCGCCAGCGATCGACCGACAGTCGCGCGCACCAGATGGCGAGAATCCGGCGCGGTGGCTGGGGTGGTCGCGAGGGGTAATCCTCCACCCGGTTGCCAGAAGCGGCGCTGCCTTGCGAGGGCGGGGCCGAGGGCCTGATGGGCGCTTTGGGAGATAGGGTGGATTGGGGGTCGTTCGGCTTGAAGGGCGGTTTCCTCATCACTCACTATCCATTGGCCCGGCGCGTGGCGGCGCGCACGGAACAGCTCGGCTTTCCATTGCGGCGCGCCGGGGGCCTCAGCGTTCCAACGCGGCGCCCGCGAAGGCGCAGCCTCAACCCGCCAGCGCATACGCGCCGAGGACAGGTCCGCCTCAGCGTCAAGCCGCACCAGCCACAAGGCGATCGCATGCTTCTCAGCTGTCAAGCTCAGCCGGCGCGACGCGGTGAAGTCGAGGCTGCGCGGATTGCCCACGATCTCTCCGATCACGCAGGCCAGATCGCGGCATCGCAGCCCTTCTTCAAGCGCGAACAGAGCGTCTTCGGGCGTCTTGGCCTCAACGTGGATCAACCGGTCGCGCAGCTCTTGCGGCAGGCCGTGGAGATAGGGCCGCCCTCCCCGCTCAATCGCGCGGCGCTCCTGCACCCACAGGACGTGGCGCCGATCCTCAGCCTCGGCCAGCGGGTCAGCGGCGGCGCCCGCTACACGCAAGGCGTCGCGCGCCAACGCCAGGGCAAAGCCGGCTCCGCTTGCCTCTCGCGCGCTGGCAAAGATTTCGCTGTGCAAAGGCTGATCGGCGAGGCCCGGGCGCCAGCGGGCTTCTCGGCGCTTGGAGATATCGGCGATATCCTGCGCGGACAGACACGCGGCCCCGCCAACGCCCTTGGGGCGAGCAGGAACAGGGAGGCGGTCAAACGCTGAGGCGCTGGAAGAGGAGGCAGAACGGGACATAAGGACACTCATACAGACTCGCAGCGAGTCTATTTGTTCCCATTATGTTCCATATCGGCGCAGCGATTGCAATGGGCTAGCCACACCCATCGCACCAAGTGCCAAGCCCCGCATCAACCCCCGCTCAAAGTCGAAAAGATCTGGTCCGTTGTCTCAGGAAACACACCGCCAAACAGGATCAGCGTCAGCACAAGCGGACAGAACCAGCGCACCAGAAACAGCCAGAAATGGTGCAGACCGCCCGACAGCCCGTTCTCCTCATCCAGCAACCGGCGCGAAGCAACCCACCCAACAAACACCGCCGTCAGCAGTGCGCCGATCGGCATAGTAAGCTTTCCCGTGAAGGTGTCGATCGCGTCGAGCACGCCCATCCCTTCAAACATCGGGATAAAGCCAAGCGGGTGGAAACCGGAGAGCGACCCAGTTGAAAGCGCGCACAGCACGCCCAGCACACCCGCTGCCAGCGTGACGCTGATCGCCGCCTGAAGACGCGGCATACCGAGCCGTTCCATAACCCAGGCCGTGGGCGCTTCCATAAGACTGACCGAACTCGTCAAAGCCGCAAAGCCCACCATGATGAAGAAAGCCAACCCGATGAGCGTGCCAAAAGGAATATCCGAAAAAGCGTGCGGCAACGTCTGGAACATCAGACCCAGCCCGCCATTAGGCTCAAGCCCGGCAACGAACACGATTGGAAAGATGCACAGGCCCGCGATCAGCGCGACCGCTGTGTCAGCTCCGGCGATGACAACGCTCGTGCTCGCCAGGTTCACTTCGCGGCCAACATAAGCGCCATACGTCACCATTCCCGCCACACCCAGCGAGAGCGAAAAGAACGCTTGACCCACAGCGGCCAGCATAACCTCGCCTGTCAGTTTTGTCGGGTCGAACGTAAAGAGGTAATCCACCGTCTGCCCCAGCGCGCCTCCGAACATGCCGTAGATGGTTATCCCAACCAGTAGGAAAAAGAACGCGGGCATCAAATAGACCGCAACCTTCTCAATCCCGCCCGAAACACCGCGCGCTACAAAAAAGACGGTGATGGCGAGAAACACGATATCAAGCAGGCTGGTCACAAGTCCGTTGCTGACCATACCGCCAAAATAGCTGTCGACATGTTCAAAAGATTGCCCTGCAAACGCGCCGCTTGCCGGTCCCGAAGCGATCACATCCCCTGCAAACAAACCGATATAATAAAGCACCCAGCCGCCCAGAACGCAGTAGAAACTGAGCACAAGAAACGCAGAGAACACGCCGAGCGAGGCGACGGTGCCCCACGCCTTCGAACCGCCCGATTGCTCTGCCATCTTGCGAAAGCTAACGGGGGCCGCCGCCTGCCCGTGACGGCCGATCAAGACCTCTGAAAGAAGGACGGGAAGGCCGATTAACACCACGCAAAAAATGTAGAACAACACAAAAGCGCCGCCACCATTGGTGCCCGCTTCTGCCGGAAACCGCACTAGATTGCCCAACCCAACAGCAGAGCCAACCGCCGCCAGGATGAACGCGCTGCGCGACGACCAGTTCTCGTGGCCCGTGGGCGATGCTGCCATGAATTGAGGTATCCCTGTAAGCGCGCTCCCCCGAGCGCGTTGATGTGCGTTGTCACCTCTCTGCAATGATTTTGCGTCCGCGCCAAGAGGCAATGCGTGGGCTTCGCTTTGCCTTTGGCTCGCCACGTCGCTAAACGCGGCTTCCATGTCCACGACCTTTCAGCTCGACACCAGCACCAGCCGGGCCAATCCCACGCCCAAGCCGCTCAGGCGACTCACCGTGCCGCGCATTCGGGCGCGCAAGAAGGATGGGGTGACGGCCGAACCGCTGGTCATGCTTACCGCCTACACCGCACGCCAGGCGCAACTGCTCGATGCGCATTGCGATCTGCTGCTGGTGGGCGATTCGCTCGCGCAGGTGATCTACGGCCTGCCCTCCACCATCCCAGTGACGCTGGAGATGATGGCCAATCACGGCGCAGCGGTGGTGCGCGGCAGTTATCATTCGGTTGTCGTCGTCGACATGCCGTTTGGTTCCTATGAAAGCTCGCCCGAGCAAGCCTTTGAAAGCGCGGCCTATCTGCTCAAGGAAACGGGCGCGGCGGCGGTCAAGCTGGAGGGCGGTGAGGCGATGGCACCCACGGTCGACTTCCTCAATTCGCGCGGCATTCCGGTGATGGGCCATGTGGGCCTGACCCCGCAGGCGGTGAATGTGCTTGGGGGTTATGCGGCGCGCGGGCGCTCGGATGCCGAGGCTGACAAGATCGTTAGCGACGCGGTCGCGCTTGATCAGGCGGGCGCGTTTGCGATCGTGATCGAAGGCGTCGTTGAACCTATTGCCATTGCCGCGACGCAAGCGGTCGCTTGCCCGACAATCGGCATTGGCGCTTCGGCTCAGTGCGACGGGCAGGTGCTGGTCACCGAGGATATGCTGGGCATGTTTGAGCGTGTGCCGCGCTTTGTGAAGAAGTACGAGGACATCGCCAGCGTCATCGAAAAGACCGTGACGACTTACGCTGAAGAGGTGCGCGCGCGCTCCTTCCCCAGCGATGAGCAAACCTACCAACCCAAAGACTGACGGGTCAAAGGACGCACCGGATGCAAACGCTGCTGCGCTATTACAGCTTCTCGCTGCTCTTTACCGCGGTGTGTCTGGGCATCGCGGCCTGGTATGGCTGGATGAGCAGCGGCACAATTGGCGGGATGCTCTCGGTCTTGTGGATCGTCTTTGTGCTCTCGATCCTTGAGGTGTCATTGAGCTTTGACAACGCGGTCGTGAACGCCACCGTGCTGCGCGAGATGGACCCGGTGTGGCAGCAGCGCTTCCTCACCATCGGGATCCTGATCGCGGTGTTCGGGATGCGCATCGTCTTTCCCATCGCGATCGTATCGCTTGCGGCCAATATCGGGCCATGGGCGGCGATCGAGCTTTCGCTTGGCGATCCGGAGGAGTATGAGCGCATCGTCTCAGCCGCGCATGTCGGGATTGCCGGGTTTGGCGGTGCGTTCCTGTCGATGGTGGGGCTGACGTTCTTCTTTGACGAGGAAAAGGACATCCACTGGATCCGGATTATCGAGGAATCGGCGGCGCGTTTTTCCAGTATCCCCGCGCTTGAGATCGCGATTGTGCTGACGCTGATCTATGGCGTGTCGACGCTGCTCGATCCGTCCGACGCGCTCACCTTCCTCAGCGCAGGCGTTCTTGGCCTTCTCACCTACATCGCGGTCCACGCTCTGGGCGAGATCATCGAGCAACGCGAGGCGCGCAAGAAAGCGGCGGGCGAGATGGTGCGTTCCGGGCTTGGCGGGTTTCTCTACCTCGAAGTGCTCGATGCAAGCTTCAGCTTTGATGGCGTGGTGGGCGCCTTTGCGCTGTCGAACAATATGATCGTCATTGCGCTGGGCCTGTCGGTTGGGGCGATGTTCGTGCGCTCGATGACGGTGCATCTGGTGCAGACGGGCACGCTTTCGCAGTACCGTTTCCTTGAACACGGGGCGTTCTGGGCGATCATCGTTCTGGGCGCGATCATGCTGCTGTCGGCCAAGTACCACATCAACGAGACGATCACCGGATTGATCGGCGCGACGCTGATCGGGCTTTCGCTTGCCTGGTCGATCCGCCACAACCGCGCGCGCAGCGCGGGTGACGGTGGCGCTACGTCTGAGACTTAGTCTGATCCTGAGCCAGCATGGTCGCGAGCGGCGCGGCGAGCAGCAGCTGGAGCAGGTGATAGAGCAGAAGCGGCGCGATCACGAAGCCGGCAACCTTTGCCGGGAACAAGATCGCGGCGAGCGGCGCGCCGATAGCGACACTCTTTTGCGTAGCGGCGAAAAGGAACGCAATCCGGTCAGCGCGCGGATAGCCCAGCACCCCGGCCAGCGCCCAGGACCCCCCGGTCGCGAGCGCCAAAAGCGCCACCACCAGCCCCAGAAGAACCGCCCAATCGAGCGTGCTGAACATCGTCGTCAGCCCTTCTTCGACCGCTCCCGAAAACGCGACATAGACTGCGATGCCAATCACGATCCGATCCAGCCAGGCAACCTGGGATTTGCGCTCGACAATCCACGCGCGCGTCCATCCTTGCAGCGCTTGGCCGATCAGGAAGGGCAGCACAAGGATCAGCCCAATGCGAAGGACCATCTCAACGCTGACATTGGCCCCGCTCTCTCCGCCCAGCAGCGCAAAGAGCGGCGCGGAGAGGAAGACGCCGGCAATGTTGATAAGCGCGGCTCCCACCACCGAAAGCGCCGCGTTCCCGTTCGCCAGCGTGGTGTAGGATGTCGCCGACTGAATGGTTGAGGGAAGCACGCCCAGATAGACAAAGCCCAAGGCGACGAGAGGCGGCAAAACGGTGCCAGCCACTGCGCCCATCCCCCAGCCCGCCAGCGCCATAACACCAAACACCCAGAGGAAAAGCGGCCCGAAGAAACGCCAGTTGGCAAGTCCCTTCGCAATCTCCCCGCGCGCAATCCGCATTCCGTTCACCAGAAACAGCACAAAGATGCTGGCGCTTGAGATCGTCTGCGCGTGCGCGCGCGCTTCACCAATAGCGGGGACCACAAAGGCCAGAGCGGTCGCGATCAGCAGGACTGCAATCATCGGATCGGCAAGAGGTTTGAGGCGCGCGGACATAGAGCGCAAGTCCCCTGCCCGCCCGATACGCGCTTGTCGAGAGCGGTGGCCTTGGCATCAGCGGCTTGAGCCTGTGCGGATCAGCCTTGCGGAAGCAGGCGCGGGTGCAGGTCCCAGGTCATACGCTCAAACCGGCGCGCTTCGCCTTCGCGGCCGAGCGCGCGGGCCGCCATCGCGCGCAGTTTGAGCAAACGCGGATCGTTCCCCGCACCCAGCGTTATCGCGTTGTCGAGCAGCACGCTTACGCGCAACCAATCCTCGAGCCTTGCGGCCCGCTCTGCGGCCAGCAACAGCGCTTCGGTGTTGCGCGGTTCGGAAACGAGGTGGCGCGCCAACAGGACATCGGCCGCCAGTGGATCGCCAAAATCGCGGTAGGCCGCCGCTGCCTTAACGGTAAGCGGCCAGGGCCGGCGTATGCGTGCGGCCTTGCGGTAATGTTCAAGCGCGCTTTGCGCATTTCCGCTGGCCAACGCCGCATCGCCCGAAAGCGCGGCGATGTCGCTTGATCCCGGAAATCGCCGCGCCAATTGCGCAGAGTGCCGGCGGGATTGCGACCAGCGCTCTTGCGCGACCAGGCGGCGCATGCGGCTTGTGGGTTCGGGCAGTCCCTCGCGCTCAGCGAGCGCAACCCAACCGGCGCTGCGTCCGGCATAGGCTTTCTCCAGGAAGGGCGCGGCCGCTACGCGGTTGCCTTGCCGCTCAAGCGAGCGTCCCACCAGCATGGCAAGATAGGGCGAGGCCTCATCCGCGCGCGCCTCTGCGGCAAAGCGCTCAATCAGTTCCGGATCGCGATTGCCCAGCCACAAGGCTCTTGCCAGCAATTCGCGCGCCCGCGCGTTGCCAGGCTGGCCTTGGACCAGACGCTCAAGGCTCTGCGAGGCTGTATCGAAATTGCGCTCCTGCAGGTCAATGAGGGCATCAAGCATAAGCGCCGATGGAACCCCAGCCTGCGCAAGGCCACTGCGCTCCACCAGACTTTTGGCGAGCACCGGCTTGCCCGCGCGCGCCGCCAAAACCGCTTTTAGGTACAGAACGCGCGGGTCCTTGGGGGCGATATCGGCCAGCGCGCGCGTCACGCCCAGCATCTCGGTGTAATACCCCGCATCGCCCAAAGTGGCGGCGTATTCAGCCAAAGCCAGCGGATCGTTGGGATCAGCCTCCACCGCCGCTTCAAACCAGACCAGCGAATTCGTGAGGCCATAAGCGTCGCGCACCATCTGCGCGCGAAGCAGCAGCGCGGGCGCGTAGCGAGGACCCAGCTCCAGCGCCAAGTCCGCCGCGTCGAGCGCCTGCTGGTGCTCACCGCCGCGAAACCGGAGCCGCGCAATCTCAACCCAGACAGAAGGGTTATCGGGCTCCAGCTCGCGCGCTTGATCAAGGATGGCCCCGGCATCGGCCAGATCCCCGTCCTCGACCGCCTCGCGCGCTTCCTTCATCAGAGCCTGAAACGCTGCGCTGCCTTCGCCGCGCTCCAAGGCCGCGGGCGCGCCCTGCTCCGCCCCCCCACCGCACGCTGTGAGCGCAAGCGCCGCAACGCTTAGGCCGGAAGCAAGCAAGGCGGTGGTCTTAGGCATGCAGGTCGTATTGCTTGAGCAGGTCGTAAAGCGTTGGCCGGCTGATCCCCAGCATCTTGGCGGTGCTGGAAATATTGCCCTCGCTGCGCGCCAAAGCGTGCCGGATGACCCGGCGATCGGTCTGCTCGCGCGCGGCCTTCAAGTTGAGGACATCAACCGGTTCATGCTCCTCGTTTTCAAAGTCGAGGTCGCCTGCGCCCACGAGTTTGCCATCAGCCATGATAACCGCGCGCTTCACCCGGTTTTCCAGCTCGCGCACATTGCCCGGCCATTCGTGGCTGTCGATGGCGGACAAGGCATCGGGTGCAAAGCCGCTGACCGAGGGGTTCATCTCCGCTGCAAAGCGCTTGAGGAACGCCTTGGCCAGCAGCACAGCATCGCCGTGCCGTTCCGCCAGCCCCGGAATGCGCACCACAATCTCTGCCAAGCGATAGAACAGGTCCTCTCGGAATGTCCCTTGCGTGATCATCGTCTCAAGGTTCTGATGCGTCGCGCACACAATGCGCGTGTCGACCGCAATCGTCTTGCGCCCACCAATACGCTCAATCGTGCGTTCCTGAAGAAAGCGCAGGAGCTTGACCTGAAGCGGGAGCGGAATATCGCCCACCTCATCAAGAAAGAGCGTGCCGCCTGAGGTGGTGCGCAACC
>JBCBYM010000004.1:5302-51226 GCA_039815865.1 Pseudomonadota bacterium | reverse complement strand
GGACACGGGTCTTTCCGCCATCAGTTGCTTTGGCGAAGGTATCGCGCGACGCCTGATCGATCAGGAAAAATGGATCCTCAGCGATCCGATTGCCCCAATATTCCATCAACCTTGGCGCGCTTAGCCATTGAAGAGTGGGCGCACCCTCTTGCTGGCAGAGAATGCCTTGCGCGCGCAAATCCGCTTCAAGGCGCGGCCAGTCATAGTCGAGATGCACCCCCATGGGCCGCACATGCATGGCAAAATCACAATCCTGCGGGCCATCCGCATCGACAATAGTGCCGGGGAAGCGTTTGACGTAGCGATACGCCGGGCCGCCCGTCCTCTCTTCGACGAAATGGATGAAAGTGAGGCTCGCCAAGGGCGCACCGAACAGGACGAGCGTGGCCTCGCTATCGAGCAGGTGCTGAAATCCCGACGCCGGGCCGAACGGATTGACCTCACCGCTCGTGTCGAGCTCAAGATCGCGCGCCGCCAAGAACGAGAAAAAGGGCACACGCGTGCGCTGCATCTCGCCCGTTTGGCGCAGCCATTCCGCCAGCTGGCCGACTTGCACCGGGTCGTTGGCGACATCGAACACGCGGGCAGCGCCATAGTCATAGTTG
The DNA here is from genome assembly GCA_039815865.1 of Pseudomonadota bacterium. Lineage (GTDB taxonomy): Bacteria > Pseudomonadota > Alphaproteobacteria > Sphingomonadales > Sphingomonadaceae > Erythrobacter. The sequence goes on along the minus strand of JBCBYM010000004.1, from coordinate 50,621 downwards.
AACGCCGGGAAGATCAGCCCTTCACGCCCCGCATCGTTCAGCGAGGCAAGGAAATCACGCAGGCTCTCCTGGACGGCGCGCGGGTCAATCCTCGCCCCGCAGCGCTTGGCGGCGACCATGCCGCGCGCCATATCGGAGTGCACGAAGAGCGGCGCGCCGCGGTCGATCATGCGGTTGACCCTCCGTCCACGGTGATGACGGTACCGGTGGTCTTGGCTGCGCCCGGCTCCAGCAGATAGCTCACGGCGTGCGCGGCGTGGTGCGTTTCCGGCAGGCCTAGCGGCGCACGGCGCTTGATCGAGTCCAGTTTGGGCCCTTCGAGCCCGGCGGTCATATCAGTGAGCATGTAACCGGGCGCCACGCAGTTCACGGTGATCCCCGCCTGGCCAACCTCGCGTGAAAACGAGCGGGTGAAGCCTTCAAGCCCGGCTTTGGTTGCGCCATAGACCGCAAGCCCCTTGAACCCGGTCGAAGCGATGATCGAGGTAATGTTGACAATCCGCCCAGCGCGCTGGCGTAGCATCTGGCGCACAACATATTTCGACAAGGTGATCGGCGCTTCGAGATTGAGCGTCAGGACCTTCGAAATCTCGCTCGCATGCTGGGTCGCCAGCGTCCCATCCAGCCCGACGCCGGCGTTGTTCACCAGGCCGTAAATGGGAGTGGGGCTGTTCGAAGCGATCTGTTTCACAAGGTCTGGTATACCAGCGATGTCGGTCAGATCGTATTCGGTGAACAGACGTTGGTCTTGCGGCAAAGCGGCAAATTCATCGCTTTGCGAGCGACCTATGCCAGCGATGAAATAGCCCTGCTGGGCCAGAGTCTGCGCGATCGCCAGGCCCAGCCCCTTGGCCGCGCCGGTGACGATAACGGTCGAATTCGCTTTACTCATGATTGGGGTTTGGCCTTTCCGGCTGATGACACTTCGATATCAGAAACGAAGCGCAATATCCTTGGAACCTGCGTTGCGCTCAAGCGGCTAGCGGCGTGCTCTTTGAGGGCCGCGCGCGCTTCGCCTGCGTCCATGGCTGGGTCGTGCAGCACGATATCGGCCGCCACCAGCGCTCCGGTGAACGAGCTTTTCTTGGCGTAGACCACCGCTTCGCGAACAACCGGGCATTCCAACAAGACCGCGCGCACGTGATCGGGTACGACCTTGTCGCCGCCGACATTGATGACACCGCTCTCGCGCCCGATGATATGAAACCGATCGCCTTCAACGCGCACCAGATCGCCAGTGTCGACCCAGCCATCGGCATCACCCAGAGGCGTATCGCCCGCATACCCGCTGGCGCTTGTGGCCGCGCGCACTTGCAGGCGCTCGTCCTCGATCCGGACTTCGACCCCGCCATGCTCCGCCTGAGTGTATGCGAGTGGGAAGCCCGCGCGCCCGTCGCTCACCGCCATGCCGACGCCAGCTTCGGTCGAGGCGAAGATGTGGGTGATGCGCGCCTCGGGAAAAGCCTTGGCCAGCGCCGTCAGCGTGGGCTGATCGGCCGCCTCTCCGCCCAATGTGATCTGCTTGAGTGTAAGATCACGGCGCTCGGGTGCCATCAGGATCTTGCGCCACAAGGTGGGCGTTGCTGAAAGGTGCGTGACGCGCGCGGCAAGGAAACGCTCCAGGCGTGCTCCCAAGGACGCATCAGGCGTGTCGCACACCAGCGTGTGGCCCGATAAGAGCGCCTGGAAAAAGACCTGGAAACCGGCAAAGCGCGTCAGGTCGTAGAGCATGCCCCAAACCTGCGGCTGAGCGGACGGATTGCGCCCGGCCAAAGCGGCGCGCGCCAGGCTTTCAAGGGTGTGGACCACCAGTTTGGGCGCCGCTGTGGTCCCGGACGTGGGCACAAGCCACTCGGTCGCCCCATCGAACGCGGCTCCATCCCCTCGCTTACTCAAGGCCTCATCAGGGGAATGGCACACGGCGCCCCCCGCCTCGAACGCCGAGCGCCGCGCATCATCGTCATCAACAAGCGCGTGATCAAATTCGCCCTGCTCAAGCACTGCGCGCAAGTCGTCGCCGGCAAGCTGAGGGGGGATCGCGCACAGCGCGGCAACCGCACCATCGAGCGCCACAAGAGCGCGCGCCACAGCGCCAAGATCGCGGCAACCCACCGCCACGCGCGCTGCAGACGGGCCATTCCAGCTGGCCTTGCACACGTCCTCATAGCTAAGCCCCGCGCCCGCCCCGATCAGCGCTTCGCGGCTTGGATCAACCTCGCCAAGCAGGCGCTTAAGGCGTGTTGGCTTCATAGAAGTCTTTGAATTCGCCCAGGGTTTGCGGATAGTAGGGCTCATCGGACAAGGTAAAGGGGTCAAAGCCCAGCTCTTCTTCCAGCTCCACCACAAGGATCGCAAAGCCGAGGCTATCGAGGCCGGATTCAAGCAGGATCAGATCGTCGTTCAGCGCGGGCGGCTCCTTGCCTTCGGCATGGCTTTCAAAAACCCTGAGGAAGGCGGCGTCTATCGTATCACGCATGAGGCGCTCTTTGCTGGACTAAACACTATGCCACGCACGTGTCGAAACCGACCCCTTCGCCCCCGTGTAAAAAGCGCGAAAACTGGCCGAGTGCGCGCGGCTCTTGGTAACGCTCCTTAATCGGCCATGGCCTTATGCCAAGCCTTGGATGGGCTTTGTATACAGCTACGCGCGCATTGCGTGCGCTTTGTCCGCGCTTGCGGCGCGTGCGAAATTGGCGATTGAGTGGGTTATCTCAGGCAATCGTTAAGGATTGGCGTTTACGAGTTCTCAAGCACTGGCGCTGGCAAGTGTCTTGAGAAAAAGGGCCCCGGGGCGGCTGATGATACCAAAAGCAATCGCAAACAACGCTAAGACGTTTCTTGCACTCCAATCCTTGTTCTACGCCATTGCCAACGGGATCGAGGCTCTTGTGCCGATCCTGCTTGCGCCTGTTCTCACCCGTATGCTCGATCCCACGGGCTATGGCATCTGGGTCCTGTTCGTGACCTACGCGACGTTCATGCGCCCGATCGTTGGCCTGACCTCGCAGGATGCGATCCGGATGCGCTTTTACGACTTCGACGAAGCGCAATTGAAGCGCTTCACCCACACTATCCTTTTCGTGATGGTGATCCTGGCTCTGTTCGTCTCAGCGGTGACGCTGATGTTCAGCGGTCTGCTGGCGGACGCAACGAAATTTCCGCAAGGCTGGCTGGTCAGCATCGTGATCGCCGCGCTGCTGTACGAGGTGTTCTACACTGTCCTCGCGCTCCAGCAGTTCCACAATCGGCGCAAGGCGTTTCTGGCAACGCAGGTTGCGCAAGCGGTCTTGAGCATGATCTTCATTGTTGGCTTTCTGATGGCCGGGTGGGATTGGCGCGGCGTGGTGATCGGTCGCATGCTGAGCATGGGGATCGCCTCATTCTTCTCGCTGCGTTCGCTGGGCTTCACGGTGCGCTCGCTCATCCGAGTGCCCGAGCGATCCTTCTATCGCAACATCGCCTCCTTTGGGGTCATGTACTGGCCCGCGGGCGCGGTCGTGATGGTGGTGGCGACCACCGACAAGGTTATGGCGGCGCATTATCTGGGCGTCGAAGCCAGCGCGATGCTGGGCGTTGCCTGGCTGTTTGCCTCGGCCTTCTGGATGGTCAATTACAGCTTTGTGATGGCCTGGACCCCGTGGCTGTTCCGCCGGCTGTAGACTTCCAGCGCGCACGACCTGCAAGAGGTCGCCTCGGTATCGGCCCTGTACTTCGTGCTGTCTGCGCTGGCTGCGGTGGCCTTCTACTTCATCGCCTTGTTCATCGCGCCAATCATGCTGGGCGAGGCGTTCCACAGCGCCATCGATCTGCTGCGCTACGCCATGGTGGCGATCGTGATGCAGGGCTATTTCATGCACAACATGAAGTTCCTGCACTTTGACAAGAGCATCGAGATCATGTCCGCCTTCAGCGTGTTTACCATCGGCGTCAATCTGGGCCTTAGTGCCCTGTGGGTCGCAGAACTGGGGATAGCCGGTATCCTGCTGGCGACGGCGGTTTCATTCGGCGTCGCATTCCTTATCAGCTCTGTGCTTGTGATTGCCCGCTATACGAACACCCGAAAAGGAGCCAAGCCCCTTGCTGGATAACAAGAGCATCCTGATCACCGGAGGCACCGGCTCTTTTGGAAGAGCCTTTGTGCGCACCGTCCTTCAGAAGTACCCTGGCGTGCGCCGTCTCGTGATCTATTCGCGCGACGAATTGAAGCAATTCGAGATGAGCCAGGAGTTTTCGACCAAGGACTATCCGCAGCTGCGCTATTTCATCGGCGATATCCGCGATCAGGATCGGTTGCGGCGCGCGCTGGAAGGCATCGACATCGTTGTGCACGCCGCCGCCTTGAAGCAGGTTCCAGCGGCCGAATACAACCCGTTTGAATGCATTAAGACCAACGTTCTTGGCGCGCAAAACGTTATCGAGAGCTGCTTTGACACCGGTGTCAGCAATGTGGTGGCGCTGTCCACTGACAAGGCGGCCGCGCCGATCAACCTGTATGGCGCAACCAAGCTGTGCTCGGACAAGATCTTCACCGCGGCCAACAACATTCGCGGATCGCGTGATCTGCGCTTGTCGGTGGTGCGCTATGGCAATGTGATCGGGAGCCGGGGTTCGGTTGTTCCCTTCTTCCTCGCTCAGCGCGCCAGCGGTGTGATCCCGATCACCGATCCGGCAATGACGCGCTTTAACATCTCGCTCGAAGAGGGCGTGCAGATGGTGATGTGGGCGCTCGAAAACGCGCATGGCGGCGAGATTTTCGTGCCCAAGATCCCGAGCTATCGCATCACCGATGTGGCCGAAGCAATCGCACCGGAATGCAAGGTCAAGCTCGTCGGCATCCGCCCGGGTGAGAAGATCCACGAGGAAATGATCACGTCAAGCGACAGCCTCAACACGATCGACCTTGGCCCCTATTACGCGATCCTGCCCAGCACGAGCGAGCATCTGGCTGAAGACTATCTGGAAAAGCGCGGCGGCACTCCGGTGGAGCCCGGCTTTGCCTACGATTCCGGCAGCAATCCCGATTTTCTCAGCGTTGAAGAATTGCGCGCGCTTGTGCGCAAGCATGTCGATCCCACCCACCAGGTCTGATGGCCAAGGTTTGATGGCACAGCTCTGATGGCGCAATTCATCCCCTACGGACGGCAATCGGTCAGTGAGGAGGACATCGCAGCGGTTGTCGATGTCCTCAAATCCGATTTTCTGACGCAGGGGCCGGTTGTTCCCGCCTTTGAGCAGGCCGTCGCCTCTTATTGCGGCGCGGCGCATGGCGTGGCCGCCAACAGCGCGACAAGCGCGCTCCACATCGCCTGCATGGCGCTGGAAGTCGGGCCGGGTGACCGGGTCTGGACCAGTCCTTTGACCTTCGTCGCCAGCTCGAACGCGGCGCTCTATTGCGGGGCGGATGTCGACTTTGTCGATGTCGATCCGCGCACCTACAATATGTGCCCTCAAAAGCTGGCGGATAAGCTTGCTCAGGCCGCAGAGGACGGCGCGCTGCCCAAAGTGATCATCCCGGTGCACCTGACCGGACAGTCGTGCGACATGGCAGCGATCCATGAGAATGCCAGCCGATATGGCATACGGATCATCGAGGACGCCTCGCACGCCATCGGCGGGAGCTATGGGACGCGCTTTGTGGGCGCGTGTGAGTACAGTGATATCGCCGTTTTCAGCTTCCACCCGGTCAAAATCGTCACCACCGGCGAAGGCGGCATGGCGATGACCAATGATGCGCAGCTCGCCCGGCGCATGGCGTCAGGCCGCAGCCACGGCGTCACCCGCGATCCCGAGCTCTTGCAACTCGAAGACCCCGGGCCGTGGTATTATGAGCAGCACACACTCGGCTACAATTACCGCATGACCGACATCAACGCGGCGCTGGGCCTTAGCCAACTGGACCGGCTACCCGCCTTTATCGAGCGCCGCCGAGCGATCGCGCAGAGCTATGATGAGGCTTTCGCGCAATGGCCGGTTACAACGCCCTGGCAGCTCCCCGAAGCGGCGTCCGCCTGGCACCTTTATGTGGTGCGGATTGATCCGAAACACGCCGCCAAACCGCACCGCGCCGTGTTTGAAGAGCTACGCCGCAGCGGGATTGGGGTGAACCTGCACTACATCCCAGTCTATCTTCAACCCTATTACCGCGACCTCGGCTTTGCGCCCGGCCATTGCCCCGAGGCCGAAGCCTATTACGCGCAAGCGATCAGCCTTCCCATGTTCCCGACCCTTACCGATGAGCAGCAAAGCGAGGTTGTTGCCGCTCTGGCTCAAGCGGTGACCCTGTGAAACCCGCGGTGAAGATCGCCATTATCCCGGCTCGCGGCGGCAGCAAGCGCATCCCGCGCAAGAACATCCGCAGCTTTTGCGGGCGTCCCATGATCGCCTGGCCGATTGCGGCCGCGCAAGCCTCGAACCTGTTCGACCATGTGCTTGTTTCCACCGACGATCCCGAGATCGCCGATGTGGCGCGAGAGGCAGGGGCGCAGGTGCCGTTTATGCGTCCTCAAGAGCTGTCGGATGATTACACCGGCACCACGGACGTGATCGTCCACGCGCTGCAATGGGCAAAAAGTGAAGGCTGGTCGCTGGACGCAGCCTGCTGCCTTTACGCGACCGCCGCGTTCGTACGCCCGCAGGATCTGGTCGAGGCGCATGGTCTGCTCTCGCCGACATGCGACTTTGTCTTCCCCGCCTTGCGCTATGGCCACCCGCCCCAGCGCGGCTTTGTGAAGGGGCAACACAACGCCCCCAGCCTGCTCGCGCCTGAACATCAGGAAACCCGCACGCAGGACCTGCCGCCGGTCTATCACGATGCGGGCCAGTTCTACTGGGGCAAGGCCGAAGCCTGGCTTAAAGGGCACGCGTTCTTTGGTGGCCGCACACGCTTCATCGAAGTCCCGCACAGCCGTGCCTGGGATATCGACAACGAAGAAGACTGGACCATCGCCGAGGCCTTGTTTGCCGCGCTGGGCGGGGATGCGGGGTGAAGGCGCTGTTTCGCTGCGACGCCACCGCGCAAGTGGGTTTTGGACATCTGAGCCGCTGCCTGGCCCTCGCCGAAGCCTTGCGCCTTGAAGGTGTGGCGGCGCTGTTTGCCGGGCAGTTCGACGATAACGCGCAGGCCAAGATTGGCGAGGCCGGCTTTGACTGCGCTGCGTTGAGCGATCCGGTCAACACCCGCGAAGCGCGCGACGAAGTCGGCCCTATACTGTCGGATGGCGCGTACGATTTCGTGGTGCTCGACAGCTATCAGGCGGATGAGACCTATCTCGCCGGCCTTGCCGCGATGGAGCCAGCCTTGGTGGCCATCGACGATTTCCGCCTGCTGGCCGAATACCCTTGCGACGCTGTGCTCAACTTCACATGGGAAGCGCCCGAGCTTGGCTACCTCGATGGCCCCGCCCTGCTGCTTGGCCCGAATTATCTGCTGGTGCGCCGCACTCTGGTTGAGCGCCGCGCAGCCAGCGCCGCGCGCGAACGGCCCGAGGCCCTGCGCAATCTGCTGGTCCTAATCGGCGGCGCGGATCCCAAGGGCCTTACCCGGCGCCTCGTCCAGATCCTCTCCGAAGCGCACACCGATTTGTGCCTGCGCGTCATTGCTGAGGACACCGACCCCATGAAAGCGCTCGTCTCCCAGTTCGCCGACGGCAGCGCCGCCTTGCCTCGCCAACCCGACATATCGGATCATCTGGCCTGGGCCGATGCGGCCGTCACGGGTGGCGGCCTTATCAAGTATGAGAGCGCCTATATGGGCGTGCCGGTTGCCGCGATCGCACAAAACGAGGGTCAGGACGGCGAAACACAGGTGTTCGCGCGCGCTGGCCTGGTGTACGATCTGGGCCTTGCCGACGCGGTCAGCGACACGGACCTCGCTGCGAGTCTTGACCAGTTCCTCGGCAAGGCCGCGCTTCGCCAGACGATGGCCGCGCGCATGCGTGAGGCCTTTGTTCCCGATCCCAGCGCGAACGCTGCGCAAACCCTTTTGGAGGCGATAGGACGCTGACATGGCCAGTGATTTCCAGAACGACATCGACGCTCTCTCCAAGCATTACAGCGAGCTTGTGAAACGCCACGGTGACGCCGCCGAGGGCGCGCAATACGCCGACCGCGACACGCAGGAGGCCCGCATGAAAGTGCTGTGCGAGATCGGCGTGACCAAAGACAGCAAAGTGCTCGATTTTGGCTGCGGCACCGGACAGATGCTGAGCCTCTTGCGACGCTCGATCGGGTTTGAAGGCGAATATGTCGGCTACGATATCGCGCCCGAAGCGATTGATCTGGCGCGCAAGACGCATCCAGCCGGCCGCTTCGAAGTGCGCGACATTCTGAGCAAGCCGCCCGAAGAAACCTTCGACTTCGTGCTTGTCAGCGGCGTCTTCAACAACCGGATGAGCGACAATCGCGCCTTTTTCGAGGCGGTGTCAAAACAGCTTATGACCGTGGCCACCAAGGGCTACGCCTTCAACATGCTCAGCCGTTTCGTCGATTTCTTCGATGAGGGACTTTACTACGAAGACCCTCTGGCCGCTTTTCAGTTCTGCAAGGAGCGATTGTCACCGCTCGTCACGTTGCGCCACGATTATTGCGTTCGGACCGGATCGATCCCGTTCGAGTTCACAATCTATGTCCACGCCAGCGATATCGAACCCCGCACGCTCAATGCGTGATCCAAACGAATGGAAGCCAATCGTAGTTAACGGATTGTCTACACCTTCCCCGTAATCCCTTCGGCATGCGCGCCGAAGACCACAATCGCAACGCCTCTTTTCCGAATTCCTTCGGAGCAGGCGGCGTTGCTCCTTTTGCCCCACGCGTGCGCATTGTCGGGGGCGGCCTTACCGGTATCCTCGCCGCGTTTCAGGCCCACCGGATGGGCGCGCGCACCATCGAGCTTTTTGAGCAGTTGGATCGGCTTGGCGGCGTTGCGCAGCCGCAGGTCGAGGGCGGCCGCGAAATGCGCGAAGGATGCATATTCTTCGGCCCTGAGAGTGACCCGATCCGGCAATTGCTCGAAGCGCATGGCGCGGAATTCTATGAGTTTGACAACCGCTTCGGTTCGGTCAGCCGATCGCTTGATGATCCTTCGATTGTTGAGGATTTTGGCGGGCCGGCGCTGGCGGGATCAGCGACGGGCCTGGCCCCTCTGAATGGGCGCAGTCTTGGCGACCGGTTGGCGTGTTACGATGAGGAGTTGCGCACACCGCTGACGCGCTACGTGGCGTGGCACACGGGCGTGGAGCCCGACCACCTGCACGCCGATGCGGCGCACCCGCTTGCGATCAACCGGGTCTATCCCGCAAACGCGCCACTCGAGGCGCTCGAGGCGGCCAAACGCTCCGATCCGCTTGCCGATGATCTGTTTGGCATTCCCCGCTCGCTCTGGGGCTACACGTCGAACACCAAGGCCAGCTTGCCGGTCGGCGGATTCCCCGCTTTGTTTGAACGATGCCGCGAAGCGCTCAAGGAAATCGGCGTCACGGTGCACGATCGTCAGTTCGCCAATCCCAAAGCGCTCCTCGCGCACGAAGAGCCCGGCGATACGCTGGTCTGGGCCGGTAGCCCGATCCCCTTGTTCAAGGCCGTGGGCCTGCCCGTTCCCAAGGCCCCGGCGCGCAAGTTCGCAACCTACACATTCGAGGCGCGCTGGAGCGGCGCTGTGCCCTTCTACATCCAAAACTTCACGGCCGAGGGCGATTGCTTCCGGGTCTATATCTATGAAAGCGGCGGCTCGACCCTGCTGACCGCGGAATGCGTGGCAAAGTGCGAACAACACGCGCTCACCCGCGATATCCATCGCATACTTGGCGCGTTTGAGGGTGACCTCACGCTAGGCGCGCTCCTGCACACCACCGTAAAGCCGCGTTGGCTGTATCATTCGGTTGAGACAATCGATAATCTGGCCACGCTTCGTCAGGCGCTCAAGGCTCGCATGGGAGACCGGTTTGTCGCGGGCGCCTGGGAAGCCTACGCCAAAGGCGCCAAGTTCGTTGAAGTGGAAGCGGACCTTGCCAAGGCGCTTGAGATCACTCTGGCCCTGGAGGCGTTATGATTGCCGCGATCATGCAGCCCACATTTCTGCCTTGGATCGGCTATTTCGACCTGATCGACCGGGTGGACCAGTTCGTGTTTCTGGACGATGCGCAAGTCCTGAAACGCAGCTGGGGTGTGCGCAATCGCATCGCGGGTGCCAATGGTGAGGCGTTCTTGAGCGTGCCCTTGTCCGGCCACAGCCAAAAGGCCGATTGCACCTTCGCCAACACACGCCTCGCGCCGGAGCTCAAGTGGCGCAAAACCCATCTGGCCACGATCCGCCACACCTATGGCAAGGCGCCCTTCTTTGCAGAGGAATTCCCTCACCTCGAAGCGCTGCTGAACGCCGGGCATGAGACAATCGGCGCGCTCAACATGACCTTCATCACCGAGGCCGCCAAGCGGATGGGCATTGCGACGCCCTTCGTCGAGGCGTCAAAGCTGGAAGGCGTTGAAGGCCGCAAGGATGAGCGCCTGCTTTCAATCTGCCGCGCGATCGGCGCTGGGGACTACCTCGCCGCGCAAGGCAGCGCCGCCTATATTGAGCAGGATCATGAAAGCGGGGCCTTTGCCGGTTCAGGCGTCACGCTGCATTATCACAATTTCGAGCATCCCACCTACGAGCAGGCCGCTGACCCGTTCATCAGCCATATGAGCGTGGTGGATTTGCTAATGCACTGCGGGGCACAGGCCGCGCTCGACATTATCCGCTCCGGGCGCAAGCCCATGCTCTCGTGCGCCGATATGAGGGAATTTATCGCATGATGTCCGTGAAACCCATTGCCATTGACGGCCGGCTGATCGGTCCGGGGCAGGAGCCCTATGTGATCTGCGAGATGTCGGGCAACCACAATGGCAGTCTTGAGCGCGCGCTTGAACTGCTTGATGCGGCCGCGGCAACCGGGGCCGACGCGATCAAGATGCAAAGCTACACCGCCGATACGATCACGATCGATCACGACGCGCCCGAATTCTGCATCGAAGGCGGCCTGTGGGATGGGCGCAAGCTCTACGATCTTTACGCCGAAGCTCAGACCCCTTTCGAATGGCATGAACCTCTTTTCCGCCGAGCAAAGGAACTGGGCGTGACCCTGTTCTCATCGCCCTTTGACGAAAGCGCGGTGGACCTGCTCGAGGAAATGGGCGCGCCCGCTTACAAAATTGCCTCGTTTGAAGCGGTGGACCTGCCACTGGTTGCCTATTGCGCGTCCAAGGGCAAACCGATGATCATCTCAACCGGCATGGCCAATCTTGAAGAGATCGGCGAAGCGGTCAGCGCCGCGCGTGCAAACGGATGCGAGGATATCGTGCTTTTGCACTGCGTCAGCTCATACCCCGCGCCCGATGAGCAATCCAATGTGCGCACCGTGCCCGATCTGGGTGAGCGGTTTGGCGTGATCTCAGGTCTATCCGATCACACCAGCGGATCGGCGGTTGCGGTGGCCTCGATCGCGCTGGGCGGATGCGTGGTTGAGAAGCATTTCACCCTCGCCCGCGCCGATGGCGGACCCGATTCCGCCTTCAGTCTTGAGCCCGATGAATTCACCGCCCTGGTCGCCGACTGCAAACGCGCCTGGCGCGCGCTGGGCGAGACCACCTACGACTTGCAAGGCAGCGAGAGCGCTTCGGTCCAGTTCCGCCGCTCGCTCTACATTGTGCAAGATGTCGCCGCTGGCGAAATCCTGACACGCGAGAATGTTCGCTCAATCCGCCCCGGACATGGCCTTGCGCCCAAGCATTTGACGCAAGTGCTCGATCGCCCGGCGGCGCGCGCGCTCAAACGCGGAGAGCCTCTGGATTGGAGCGCTGTTGCCTGAACCCGCGGGTCTGGGGCGTCAACGCACACGCTCGAGATAGACGAATTCCAGCCACTCGCCATCATGCTCAAACACAGGCTCATAGCGCGCGAGGAATGCGTTGAAGCGCTCGTCCTTGGCAAAAACCTCTCGCCACTCGACCTTTATGTGCTGCAGCGGCCAGCTTGTGCTCTGATCCAGGATCAGGGCATCGGGCGGGCTGTCCTCCCACAGGCGCAGCATATCATCATGCAGCGCCTTGCGCCCCGGCTCCGTCAGAGTGATCGCCGGTGCGATGCGTGACCCCTCTCCCGGGCGATCAAAGGGTTTGAGTTGGGTGGCAACATAGGAATTGTTGACGCTGGTGTTCCACCGAATGGCCCCTTGCGACACCAGCACCTGATTGAAGGGCGATGGGTGCATGGTCAGCAAGCCGACCCGCTTTTGATCCAGGCTTACCCTTGCGTTTTCAAGCGCTTCGACGCCCTCTTGCGTTGAGGTCTGATAGGGAGCCGTGCCCCGAAACTCGCCGACAAGGGGGCGTATCATCAACACCATGATCGCCACCAGCCACAAGGGCCTTAAGTGACGGCTTACCATCCACATCCAAGCGAAATAGGCCATGGTTATCGGGAAGATATGATGCGTGTACCAGCGCGACTGGATCCAAGCCGCTGCAATAGCGGCCACCACCATGGCCAATCCCAAAGCGTTCGCTCGCAAAGGTGTTTTGAACACAATCGCTAGTAAAAGGAGAAACGCCGCTACCGAGAGTTGCAGCGCCGACTGCTGAATATTGACCGAGGTTGAGGTGAGGTTGGCGTTGATGGCGTTGACGACCAGACCAATCGCTTCGCGCTGAGCAGGGTCGAGCACAAGCCAGAACAACAGATAGCCAGCAACGATAGCGCCGGACACGAGGTTCTCGATCCGGAAAAGCGCGGAAACGCGGCGCTGCACCGCCGCATCCGTCAGCTCAACAAGAAACACCACAAGCGCATAGATATACTTCAGCGAAAGCGTTGCCCCCAGCCAAACCCCCAGCACAAGCCGCAATCGCCATCCAACCAGCGCGCCGCGGGGGTCGGACATGCGCAGGACAATGTAGGGCCACAAGCCCAGCACAACCATGTGCGCGCGCGTGCCAAAGACGTTCTTGTAGACAATTGGAACCAGCACGAAGACGGCCAGCGACGCCAACAAGAACAAAGGCGAGGCTCCAACCGTGATCCGGCGAATGTGATAGGCCAGCCCGGTTGAAAACAAGACAGCCGCGCCAGTCATCAGGATGACCGATAGATCGGCGCGCAGCCCCGTGGCCTCGCTGAGCGAGGCCGCCCAGGTGAACCAGATCTTCTCCGCCGGGGGAAACAGGACGCTGTATTGCTCGTAGCTGTCGCCAAGCGCGTTCGCCAACTGCCCGGAAAGCGCTGCGCCAGCCAGATCCGTGTGGACGGAATAGATGCTTGTGTAGAACCCATACAACCCGGCGAAAAGCGCGATAGCCAGCGCCGCAAAGACGATCAGGGATTGTCCCGACCAAATCGGCCCTTGCGAAGCGCCTGATGCCCGATCACCCCCAGCCGGATCGGGACCGCTCATACTGGATTTCGCCATCTTATCGGGTCCGATCTTCCAAGGTCTGAGTTCTGCAAAGGTCATTCCCGGAATGCAGCAAGCGCAAAAGGCAGGCAACACGCTACGCCCCAGACACGCACGCCTTTCCCGGAAATTGTTGCGCGCCGCCTTAGGCAAAACCCTTGATTGTCCCGTTAACGCTGGGGATGAGCCGCGCCGCGCGCTTGCCAGCCTATCTCAAGCGCGAGCAAACGCTGTCCAATTGGCGGCCCTCGCCCGCTGGCCAGCGCCAAGGTCTTGCCCTTCCATTGGGCGCTAGGGAAGCGAAAGCGCGGCGCGGATGCCCCTCTCGCAGCGCGCGAAAGTCCTACAAAAGATAAAGAAACTTCCCCTTTGGCGCTCAGTAGACAGGCCCAAGGCCGATGCGGCTCCTTAGGGAAAAAATAAGCTTTCCATTCTATTCACCACACTTCGAGAGGCGCCGTTGTCCGCTTTGCGGCTCTGGTGCAGCTAAAGAGAAACGTAGAGCCTTGGGGGCTTGGCATGAGTGCATTCGGGAAAAAGGGCAACGCAGGCGGTATGAAGCCGGGCGGTCGCCCCGCATTTGGCGTTGCCCGCCCGATGAAGGGGGGCGGCCGTGCTCCTGAGCAACCCAAGGGTGGCGAGCAGTTCCCGCCGCTTCCTGCGGACGGCGAAAACCCCAATCCCGCGCCTTCGCCAGCGCCATCCGCCACGCCCAGCGCTCCGAGCAAGGGCAGCACCGCGGAGGCGATGGATCGTCTGGCTGAACGCGCCGCCGCTGTCCAGAACGCCAGCGGCGCGCCAGAAGGTTTTGAAGCCAGCGTCCATAAGATCAAGGAACAGGTGCTTCCCCGCCTGCTTGAGCGCGTCGACCCTGAAGCCGCCGCAACGCTCTCCAAGGAAGAGCTGAGCGAGGAATTTCGCCCGATCATCATGGAAGTGCTGGCCGAGCTTAAGGTCACGCTGAACCGCCGCGAGCAATTTGCGCTCGAAAAGGTCCTGATCGATGAATTGCTCGGTTTCGGGCCGCTCGAAGAGCTGCTGAACGACCCGGACGTGTCCGATATCATGGTCAACGGGCCGGACCAGACCTATATTGAAAAGAAGGGTAAGCTTGTCATCGCGCCGATCCGGTTCCGCGATGAACAGCACCTTTTCCAGATCGCTCAGCGCATCGTGAACCAGGTCGGCCGCCGGGTTGACCAGACGACACCGCTGGCGGACGCCCGCTTGAAGGACGGCTCGCGTGTGAACGTCATCGTGCCGCCGCTCAGCTTGCGCGGGACCGCGATCTCCATTCGTAAATTCTCCGAAAAGCCGATCACCTTGGACATGCTCAAGGAATTCGGCTCGATGTCGGACAAGATGTGCACCGCGCTCAAGATCGCGGGCGCGTGCCGGATGAACATCGTTATCTCAGGCGGTACGGGTTCGGGTAAAACGACCATGCTCAACGCCTTGTCGAAAATGATCGACCCCGGTGAGCGCGTGCTGACGATCGAGGACGCCGCCGAACTTCGTCTGCAACAGCCGCACTGGCTGCCGCTTGAGACACGTCCCCCCAACCTTGAAGGCCAGGGCGCGATTACCATTGGTGACCTCGTCAAGAACGCCCTGCGTATGCGTCCGGACCGCATCATCCTGGGTGAGATTCGCGGCGCAGAATGTTTCGACCTTCTCGCTGCGATGAACACGGGCCACGACGGTTCGATGTGTACGCTCCACGCCAACTCCCCGCGGGAGTGTCTGGGCCGTATGGAAAACATGATCCTGATGGGCGACATCAAGATCCCGAAGGAAGCGATCAGCCGTCAGATTGCGGAAAGCGTTGACCTAATCGTGCAGGTGAAACGTCTGCGCGACGGTTCGCGTCGCACCACCAACATCACCGAGGTGATCGGGATGGAAGGCGATGTGATCGTCACACAAGAGCTCTTCAAGTTCGAGTACCTGGATGAGAGCGAAGACGGCAAGATCCTGGGCGAATTCCGCTCATCGGGCCTGCGCCCCTACACGCTGGAAAAAGCGCGCCAGTTCGGCTTTGACCAAGCGTATCTGGAAGCCTGCCTCTAGGCGCTTCCCAGCAAGGCCGGGATCCCCATAGCCAGGCATCCGCCGCCGATCATCGCGCCCATCATGAAGATCGGCGTCCATGGGACCCAGCCGACCTTTTCGAGCCGCTCCACCGATCGCGTTCGGTTGCGTCGCCATTCCATGAGCGCGGCAGCCCCGGCGAGCAGCCAGAACCCCGCGCCCACGGCGGTGAGCCGCATGGCGTCACTGGCGAGCGCCCATTGCGTGAAGAGGTCTGGCATGGCGGGGTCCATTTAGTGCGCGCTGGCGCTTGCGCAATGCGCAAGGCTGCTTCAAGCGCGTTGGCACCATGGACGGTACCATTGCACGCCCTCGCCCGTACCTCGCGCTCGCCATCCGTTTGCTGACTGCGTTTGCGCTGGCGACCATGGGGATGCTGGTAAAGCTTGCAGGGGAACATGGCGCGCATCTGGTGGAGCTTATCTTCTGGCGCCAGGCGGTCACTTTTGTGCTGATCGGTGGCGGAATGCTGGCGCTAGGGCAAACCGCCCTGATCAAGACAAAGCGTCTGAAATCGCATGGCGCGCGCGCCGCCATGGGCGTGATGGGCATGCTCTTCACTTATGGCGCGGTGCTTTTGCTGCCGCTGGCTGAGGCGACCACCCTGGGTTTTACCGCGCCCTTCTTCGCCGTGCTGCTGGCGGTAATCCTGTTTGGAGAGCGGGTGGGGCTGTACCGCACGCTTGCGGTTGCGCTGGGCTTTGGCGGCGTGCTGATCGTCATGCAGCCGGGGCAAAGCGCGGCCGATGTATCGCTTTGGGGCGTGGTGGTCGCGCTGGTTGCGGCCTTCATGGTGGCGCTCATCAGTTTCCAGATTCAGGATCTCAACAAGACCGAGAACCCGTGGGGCATCGTCTTCTGGTTTACGGCTCTTAGCTTGCCGGTTCTGATTGTTGCCGTACCGTTTTTCTGGGCTGAGCACAGCGTCTGGACCTGGAGCCTCATCTTCGCCACCGCCTTGACGGGAGGGGTGGTCCAGATTTTGCTTACAACCTCGCTGCGCTTCGGATCCGCAGCGGTGATCCTGCTGATGGACTACACTGCGCTGCTTTGGGCGACGTGGTATGGCTATGCCATATTTGATCGCGCCGCACCGGCGACGCTGGCGCTTGGCGCGCCTTTGATCATCGGAGCCGGGGCGCTCATCGCGTATCGAGAACGGCTCCTCGCACGAAAAGCGCGAGGCTGAACGCAAGCGGGTTAGTCTGCGCGTCATGAACACCAAAACCAATCACACGCGCGCGCTGTCCCTGATCGCCCTCGCCGCTCTTTCGATAAGCGCGGCGGCCTGCAACACCGTCAAGGGCCTTGGCGAAGACATCTCCTCGGTTGGCGAGGCCGGCGAAGACGTCATCAAGGGCGACGACTAGCCCCCACGCCTTGCGATAAGACCGCTACGCCTTGCGGTAAACCAAGGTCAGATTGTTGGCGGGCATTTCATAGCGCGCGCTGCGGGCAAAGCCGTGTTCGCTTGCTAACCTGTCCATATCTTCAGCGCGCCGTATGCCCCAATCCGGGTTCCGCTCTCTTAGTCCGGCATCAAACTGAACGTTCGAGGGCGCGGGTTCGACATCGTGCTCAAAATAGGGACCATAGAAGAGGAGCGGCGCATCAGGCCTGCTCAAGATGCGGGCAGCTCCAGCGAATGCCCCCTCGGTTGCCATCCATGGGCTGATGTGAACCATGTTGATGCACACAATTGCGGCAGCTTGGTCAATTGGCCAGTTTGGCGTGGTTGCATCCAATTCGAGCGGTGCCTTAAGGTTGGGCAGCCGCGCGTCTTCGCGGTAGGCGGAAATGGATTCCAATGCGTCCGGCGCTGGATCGGTCGCCTGCCAGTCAAGATTGGGCAGGTTTTGAGCAAGGAAAACCGCGTGCTCGCCCGAGCCTGCCGCAATTTCAAGCACGGTTCCGCTAGCCGGCAATTGCGTGCGCAAGACCTCAAGGATCACATCGCGATTGCGAAGGGTGGCGGGTGCGTGCTTTTTCATCAGCGCTGAACAGGCCGGTAAGGCGCTTAACTCACCTGCCTCTCCTGCCCCTCCCAATAGGGAGCGCGCAGCTGGCGGCGCAGAATTTTGCCCGACGCGTTGCGCGGCATTTCCGGGATGACGTCCACGCTCTTGGGGCATTTGAACGGCGCGATGCGTTCGCGCGCATAGGCGATGACATCGCTTGCGTCGATCTCCATCCCGGGCTTGGGCACGCAGCAGGCCTTGACCTCCTCGCCCCACTTCTCGCTCGGAATGCCGATCACAGCGACCTCGGCGATGGCAGGGTGGCCGTAGATCGCGCTTTCAACCTCGGCAGGGTAGACGTTCTCGCCCCCTGAGATGATCATGTCCTTGATCCGGTCCTGGATGTAGACATAGCCATCCTCGTCCATGATCCCCGCATCGCCGGTATGCAGCCAGCCATCGGGATCAATCGTCTTGGCCGTCGCTTCGGGCAATTGCCAGTAACCGGCGGTGTTGGAGGGACTGAGGATGCAGATCTCACCGATCTCGCCGCGCGGCACTTCGACATTGTCCGGGCCGCGCACCTCGATCGAGACACCGGGCACCGCTTTACCCGCCGAACGCATGCGCTGATTGCCGGCAATGTCGTGATCCTCAGGGGGCAACAACGAGATCGTACCGGTCGTCTCTGTCATGCCATAGACCTGCAGGAAGCCGGTATCGGGCATCGTGCGCACCGCTTCCTTGAGCAGTTCCAGCGGCATGGGCGCTGCGCCATACATGAAATAGCGAAGCCCGGAAAAATCCGTCTCGGCGGCCTTGGGATGCTGGATCATCATCTGGAGTGCAGCGGGCACGAGGAAGAGCAGCGTTGCCCCGCCTTCAATCCCTTCCAGCGCGCCCAGAGGTGTGAATTCGGGGAGGATATGCATGCGAATGCCATTGCCCAAGGCGATGGGCGCTGAACCCGTGCCGCCAATATGAGCAATAGGCATCGCGCCAAGGACGCAATCGGTAGGTTCGTATTTCTGCCAGGGCAGATCGGCTTCCACACTGGGCTTGCGCAGGCCGAACAGATTGTGGTTGGAAAGCTGCGCGCCCTTGGGATTGCCGGTTGTGCCCGACGTGTAGAGCTGAAGGATCGGCGCGTGGGGATCAGGCGGCGCGGCCTCAGCGGGCTCCATGGTGGAGGCAACAGTGAAAGTCTCGACTGCACCGAAGACCTCGGGCCCGCCATTCATCCCCTGCGCCACCGCTTTGGCCGTATCAAGGAAGTCCGCTTCGGCGATGAGCAGCTTGGATCCGGTATCGCCCAGGATATAGCCGATCTCAGGCGGGGCAAGACGCCAGCCGATCGGCGCAATCACCGCGCCCATCCGTCCGGCAGCGTAAAGCAATAGGAAGTAGCGGTCGGTGTTCTTCCCAAGGTAGGCAAAACGGTCGCCCATCCCGATGCCCTGAGCCTTAAGGAATGTCACCAATTGGCGCGACAGGTGATCGGCCTGCGCATAGGTTGTAGAGCGCTCCCCATCCACCAGCGCGATGCCATCGGGGCGTTCCTTTGCCCAATAGGACAGGAATTCGTCAAAGCTCGTCAGATCCAGTGTTGCGTCGCTCGCCATGGGGGCCTCTCTCCTGCCGGGTGTTTTCGGCCAAACTAGCAGCGCGGCAAGGCTCGTCCAGCGCTTTTGCCGCTACTGAAACCGCCCTTTGGCGCGTGCGCGCGGCTCGCGAATGAGGAGCCAGATGATCAGCCCCAGAGGCCCTGCCATGAAGGTTGCGAGCAAAACCGGCGCCTGTATCCAGCGTGCGAAGAACTT
Source organism: Pseudomonadota bacterium (assembly GCA_039815865.1). GTDB lineage: Bacteria > Pseudomonadota > Alphaproteobacteria > Sphingomonadales > Sphingomonadaceae > Erythrobacter. The sequence continues at coordinate 31,325 of JBCBYM010000004.1, read as the reverse complement.
GGCGTCGGCATCGCGCGCGATCCAAAGGCCGACAAACAGGTCAAACGCAAGGTAATGCGTCCAACCGATGACCACCCCGATATCGCTGGCAAATATCGAGCGAATGCCGGCAATTGTCGTGAAATCGGCGCCCTCATTGCCTGCTGGAATGGCACCGGACAACACGCTCACAAGCAGCGTGGCGTAGAGCGCGCAAAGTCCGCCCACACCCAGATAAAGGATTGCGGAAAGCAAGGCGGGCCATCGCGGGGCCAGGATCAGCCCGGCCCAGGCGACAAGCGCGATCAGGTTCACGATATTGAAGACGATCGCCCAGTCCATGGCCGGCTCCTATTCCGCTTTCGCCCGCCAGTCGCGCGCAGCACGGCGCATGGCTTCGTTGTCGTGAGTGAACCGCCCGGGCGCTTTGCGCATGGCCAGACCCAGCGCCGCCTCGGCCACCAGGGTCGCTTCAACCGAGCGGAAGGCCGCGTACTTGGTTGGCAAGAGCGGATCGATCACCGGGCTGAGCGCGATAGCCAGCCGCTCTTTCACCCGCCGATCTCCCGCACGCGCTCCGCGAAGCAAGCCTGGCTGCAATATATCGAGCCGCTTGAACCCGACCTTGGTCACCAGCGCCTCGGTTTGGCCCTTCACCTGGAGGTAGAAATTCTTCGATCTTGAATCCGCCCCGGCCGAGCTGACGAGGACAAAATTGCTGATACCGGCGGCCTTGGCAACGCGCGCCGTTTCAACAATCAGATCCTGATCGACCGCTCGAAACCCTTCCTGCGATTTGCCGGCTTTGTGCCAAGTCGTGCCCAGCGCGCAGATCAGAGCCCGCGGGCGCACCGCTGCAAGCACCTCGCCCCATTTGTCGGCTTGGGCCACAAACAGCTCCATGCGCGCGCCCTGCGGCATATCGATCTCACGCCGGGCAATACCGACCATACGCGCCACATCACCAGCGCTGGATATCTCGATCAGCGTTCGGCCAATAAGCCCGGTTGCGCCGATAAGGCCGATCCGCTGCGGCGGTCCTCCATGGCGCCGCGGTTTGCCCCCGCCGCGCGGCGCGCCCGCGCGAACCGGGCTGGAACGCCGCGCCTCAGACATTGACGAGCCCCTTTGGCCGCGCCCCGTAGATCTCCTCGCACGCGCCGATGGCAAAGCGGTCGCTCATCCCGGCGATAAAGTCCGCAATCAGCCGCGAGCGGTGCGGTTCATGCGCGCGAAGCGCGGTGCGCCAGCGCTCGGGCATAAGGGTTTCATCCTGCGAATAGGCCGAAAACAACCGCGCGACCACGTCGCGCGCGCGCTCAGCGGCAGCGACTTGCTGGCGATGGTAATAGAGCTTTTCATACATGAAGGCTTTGAGCGCGCGTTCGTATTCGGCCATGGCGGGCGAGAACCCGGCCAGCGCCCGGCCACTGGCGCGCACGTCGGCGACCGAGTCCACACCCAGCGTCTGAGCGCGTGTGTGCGAGAGCACGTCGTTCACCATCAAGCCGATTTGGTCGCGCACGAGTTCGCGCAATTGCCGATCACGCGGAGCGCCGGGAAAGCGCCGTTCAACAGCGCGCCATTGGTCGGCCAGAAAATCCAGCTCAAGCAGATCATCTAGGTCGAGGAAACCCGCGCGCAGACCATCATCAATGTCGTGATTGTCGTAAGCGATATCGTCCGCCACCGCTGCAATCTGCGCTTCGAGTGAGGGCCATTGATCGAGCGCGAGCGGAAAGGCTGTATCAAGCTCAGCCAACGCCCAGCCCGGCTCAGCAACCGGGCCGTTATGCTTGGCGAGCCCTTCGAGCAAGTCCCAAGTCAGGTTGAGCCCGTCATGCTCGGGATACGGGCTTTCCAATCGCATCACCGTGCGCAGGGCCTGGGCGTTGTGGCAAAACCCGCCAAAGCGCTGCATCGCATCGCTGAGAGCGTCCTCGCCCGCATGGCCAAAGGGCGGATGCCCCAGATCATGCGCCAGGCAGATAGCCTCGGTCAGATCCTCATCAACACCCAAAGCGCGCGCAATCACGCGCCCGATCTGCGCGACCTCCAGACTGTGGGTGAGGCGCGTGCGGTAGTGATCGCCCTCGGGCGCGATAAACACCTGGGTCTTCGACTTCAGCCGACGAAAGCTCATCGAATGGATGATCCGGTCACGATCACGCTGGAAGTCGGTACGCGGCCCGCGGATTTCGGCTCTAGGAAGCGCGCCTGTTGCCAACTCTTTTTGCGGGCGGCCAAATTCGCGGCCGCCATGCGCGGCGGGATCAGCAGCGAAGGGAGCGCGCGGTGTCACGCCTTCGCAACTAGGCGCGCGCGGCGGCGCGCTCAACGGGAACAGAACGGAAACTGCCCTGCGCGATGGCGGATAAACGGGAAAAAAGCGCGTTTGAGCGTATGGAGGAACAAGTGGGGCCACTCACCGGGTGCTTTGGGGGGTGGCAAGTGGCCCCGCGGATCTTCGGATTGCGACCCGAGGACCCGTAACCTGCCTGTTACAATTCAATGACAAGTTGTGGCAGGGCACTTAGGAGCGGACGCGATTGGTTGCACCCTTTGCAAGTGCAACATTCGATCAAGCGTTGCCTGATAGCGACCAGTCGCGTGCCTATCCCACGTTGTCTTGTTCGAGGATCCAATTGGCCGCCGCCTCGCAGTGGATTCGGGTGGAATCGAAGACAGGCAGCACATTCGCATCGACATCGACCACCAGATCAAGCTCTGTGCAGGCCAGAACGATCGCGTCGGCCCCTTCCTGCGCCTTGTTTGTGATCATGTCTTGAGCGAACGCTGCGCATCGCGGGTCACCTTTCCAACCATCAACTCATCATAAATGATCGTGTCGAGCGCCTCGACATTGCCCATGTCGGGTGGAAGCAGATCGATCCCCTGCGCGACCAGCCGCTTGCGGTAAAAGCTCTCGGTCATCACGTTGCGTGTGCCGAACAGAGCCGCGCTCTTGTGGCCCGAGGACTTGAGCGCCGCGCCAATATAGTCCGCTATGTGCAGGATCGGGATGTCCAACGCCTCGGCGACATCGTCGTAAAGCTTGTGCATCGAATTGGCGCCGATGATCAGCGCCTCGGCGCCGGCCCCTTCGAGCCGTTTGGCGCTTTCGCAAAGAACCTCGCCGGCGCGTTTCCAGTCCTTGTCGTCACGGATCGCGTAAAGCTGTGCGAAATCGACGCTTTCGATCAGCAATGGCGCGCTGGCCATCGGAGCCGCACGGCGCTGCACGATGCGGTTGATCCGGTCATAATAGATGCCTGTCGACACCCAACTCATGCCGCCGATCATACCCAGTTTGCGCAAAGCTGTATCCCTCGAATCCGGTTCGGTTCCATGACCGATGTAGCGAGGATCGCAGCCTAACGTCCATAGGGCACAAATTGCGCTGAAAGCTTAGGAAATTACGTGGTTACTTTCAGGTTAGCGAGCCACTCCTGAACGGCCTCAAGAGTGGCGTGTGGCGCCTCTTCGTGGGGCAAGTGCCCAATTCCCGAATAGATCTTCAAACGGCTGCTCGGCAAAGTTTCATCGAGCCATTGGCCAGCGGCAAGCGGGATGAGACGGTCCTCGTCGCCCCACACGATAAGCGCGGGCGCGGTGATCGCGGCAATGTCAGCTGCGGGGATAGGCGTGTAGGGAAGGGAAAAACGCGCAAGGGTCGCGCGCCGATTTCCGGGATAGCGCAGCAACTCCCAATAGCGATCCACCATCTCCTCGGTCACGATTTCTTGGTTCGATACGCTTTCCTCAAGGCTCTGCCGGATGAGTGAGCGCGGTGTAATCTGCTCGACCAAGAGGTTGATCCCAGGCGTCTGGGCCAGAGCAAAGCCGATATTGCCGCCCTCCTCTTCCTCTTCCTCTTCCTCTTGCGCATCCACCTCCGGCTCAGGCGGACCGCTCGCATCAACGAGGATCAGCCCGGCCACCCGCTCAGGACTGCGAATGGCAAAAGCAAGTGAGACCGAACCGCCCATCGAATTGCCACCGATAATCGCCCGCTCAATTCCCAGCGCATCGAGCACTTCGCCAACATCGCTCGCGAAACTGGCGCGGGTGTAGTCACCATCGGGATCCGGCCCCGTCAGGCCGTGGCCGATCTGGTCGTAACGGATAACCCGCCGGGTCTTCGCAAGCTCTTTGACCCATGGTTCCCAGGTGTGAAGATCGGCGTTGGAGCCGTGCAGCAGCACAACGGGCAGTTCTTCACTGTCCTTGGGGCCTTCATCGCGCAGGTGAACCTCAAGCCCGCTAGCAAGCCCGACGAATTGCGAGGGCGAGCCGCCGTATTTCGCGCGCATTTCAGCGGCATCGGTATCGGGCGTGCGAAAGACAAGAAACAGGACGACAAGCGCGGCGATCAGGACACCCGCAATCCGCACGAACCCCTTCAAGAATGCGGCCCCATCTGCGCAACCCACTCTCGGATAACAGCGATACCTTCGTCATCGTTGGTTGATCGGCCCAGTTCGGGCATGGCCACACCGGGCTCGGTGGAGCTCATCCGGTAGACAAGGATCGAGGCGTCGGGATCGCCCGGCGCAATCGAGACCGTGTGCCCGCCTGCGCCGCGCCCGGCGGCAACGGGCGGCTTGGCGATACCGATGGCGTAGGGGTCTTGCTGCTCCCAGCGCAGGTCCAAACCACTGTTCGACGCGCTGCCGCCCGGCTGATGACAATGCGCGCAGTTTACATCAAGATAGCCACGCGCAAGCGCCGTTTTGTCCGAGGCGCCGGCGCGCTCTTCCCAATGGGGTACGATGTCTAAGGATGTCGGCATGGCCTCAATTCGGCCAGCGACGCTTTGCGCTTCCAGCCACTCGAGCGACATATTGCGCGCTTTGGGACCAATCGGCGTCACCACGTCGTTCAACTGGTGGCAGTTCTTGCACTGGTTCTTGTTCGGGATCTGGTAGCTGATCGTCTCGCCATCAGGCCGGGTCAGCTCCATGCGCGCTCCAACCAGAGCGAGCTTTGCTTCGGTCTGCTCTTCGTTCCACTTGTATGGCAACGCCAGCCAGCCGTCGGCACGGTGAAGAAGCAGGCGCGTCTCGATATAGCGCTGGTCTTCCCCCTCACCAAAGGCAAACGTTTTGATGATCGCTGAGCCGACGGGAAGATCGAGCAAGCCGCCATCCTCGCTCGCGGTCATCCGGGCGCCTTCAGGCAGGAAGATGTAGCGCAGCTTGTCCGCTCCGTCTGACCACAGCGGCGTGTTGAGCTCATAGGGGATCACGCGTGCATCCGGAACGCGCCCGGCGCCATCGAGGAAAAAGCCGTATTCGTGGAGCGTCTTGGGATACTTGCGGACCTTGCCGTCAAGCTGCTCGATGCCCAGGATCGCCTCGAGGTTGACGCGCGGAGGCGGAAGCGCAGATGCGGGCAGCGAGCGCACCCCAACTGACACCACGCACGCCGCCAACGCGCAGGCCAGGATCCCCGAGGACAGCTTCACTGGAGGCGCGCCTCCATCTCCTCGGGCAGCGTGACCGGATCCAACTCGCCAAAACCGCCTGAATCCACTCCCGGAAGCAGCGATGGGTTCGCCTCGGACAGATCTTGTCCGACCTGTGTCAAACCGAGCGTCGCGACCGAGAATGTGTCCTCAATCGTCAGAACCTCATGCAAGCCGTCGGTCAGCACAGGTGGCAACGCTCCGCCAAACGCGAGGGCCAACATCTCGCCGCCCGGGACATCGGGCTTGGCCCCGCCGCTGCCGTAGACATTGCCCGCGACATAGACCTCAACCGGGCGCGGCTGATAGCGTTCGTCGCTGTATTCCTGCGTGTAGGCGACCAGCATGACGTGGCTGGTGTCGTTGTTGACAAGCATGTTGCGCAGCACCTGCACGTTCTGGTTCGCCATGATCATGACGCCTGTGCCCGCGGGCACGCCCGCCACTATGTTGCCTTCGGGTGCGAAATTGTCAGTGTTGTTGGCGATCACCGCATTGCGCGCGACCAGCACATCGCCGCCGCCCACTTTTGGTAGACCCGGAAGGTCGAAAACCAGAATGCCGCCAGTGTTCTTGGTGGCCAGATTCTCAGTGACTTCGGCAAAGTTCGAGTTCTCGATCTCGATACCCGCCACATTCTCGACCACACGGTTGCGGCGCACGATGATGTTTTCGGACTGACCGACATAAATGCCCGCATCCGAAGCGCCGCGCACATAGCTGTCCTGGACCAGCACGTTGGAGCTTTCGACCGGGTAGATGCCGTATGCGCCATTGGTCGCCTTGGGCCCGGCGGTCCATTCGATCCGCAGCGCATGATAGATGATGTTGTCCGCACCCTTGGACTTTATGCCATCACCTTTTGCGTTCTCGACCGCGAAATCGCGCAAGGTGACGTTGTCAGAGGTGATCAGCAGCCCTTCGCCCGCGCCTTGCTGGTTGGTGAAGTCGAGGATCGACTGGGCGTCGCCTTCCATGCCTGCTCCGCGAATGGTGACGCCTTCGACATCGAGGCTCAGCCCATCGGTGAGCTCGTAGCGCCCGGCTTCGAGCATGATGGTGTCACCGGGCTCTGCGAGGATCAGCGCTTCCTGCAGGCGCTCAGCGGCGCCTTCTCCCGGAGCAATCGTATGGTTGTCAGCAAGAACGGGCGCGGCTGATGCCAGCAGCGCGGCGGCAAAGGCGGTTCTGATCATTCTTTAATCCCTCCCAAGATTAGTGCGGCGACATCTTCGCTGATACCAGGCTCGTTCACAATAGCCTGATCACCAATGAGTTCGGCAGCCACCAGCCCCTCCCGTGAAAGCCGGCGCCCCGGCGCGAGCTTTAGCGACTTGCGAAAGGCCTCAACCGCCTCGGCTTTGCGCCCCGCCGCAAGATGCATCTCGCCCAGGATTTCGTAGCTCGGCTTGAAAATTGCCGGAGGACCAAAGACGATGGGCAGAGCCAGCTCCGCTGCCGCCGCTTCTTCGAGTGCGGCGATGCCCGCTGCACGGTCACCCTCGGCCATTTCGACAATTGCATCCCCGCGTTCAATCGCGCGCACCATCCAAGCGCCGTAGCTGGAAGCCCAGGTTGCACCAGCGCTCGACGCCCTATCCTCGTAGATTGCCGTCATCTCAGCCAGACCCGTCTTGGCCTTGGCCAAATCGCTGGCGTGATATCGCAGGAAGACGGCGTGGGCCTGCAGGAAATTGGTTGAGCGCATAGGCGCGCTTTGCGGCAGTTCCATAGGCTCCAGCCACTCACCCTCGTCCACGCCAAGGAACAGCGCCACACGCGCCGCGCTCCAGGCTCCTCGCACGGTGTCAGAGCCCTCCGCCTTGGCCGTGGCCGCAGCCGCACGCATTTGCGCGACGCATTTCTTGACAAGCGCAGAGCCATCCTTGCCTTGCTGCAAGAGCGCGTAGGCGAGCCATTCATTGTAGTGACCGCAATAGGTCGGATCACGCTCTTGAGCCAGGCGCTGGAGGTTCACCACCTTTGCAGCGTTCACATTGGCACGTTCGGTCGCCTCCCAATCGGCCAGCGCCAGATAGATGTGGCTCACCATATGCTGCGCGTGGCCCGCATCGGGGGCGACCACGGCGTAGCGCTCAGCCATCCGCTCACCCAAAGGCGCGTGGGTGGGGTCGTCGTAGGAGTGGATCAGATAATGTAATATGCCCGGATGCATCGAATGCGTCATAAAGCCCGGCTCGAGCACCCCGGCGGCCTCCATGTAGATCGGGATCTGTCGCCCCCCATGGGATGATCCTAAAGTCGCGAGACCGGTGAAGGCGCGGACATCGATATCGTCGCGATGCGCAGCGAGCATCGCACGCATCACCTCAAGGTAGGCCAGATCGCGCTCAATCTTGGTGCCCTGCTGAGCGTAGAGAGTCTCGACCGCCGAGAGCCATTGCCGCTCCTTGTCGCTGCGCGCCTTGGCTGCGCGGGTCGCCGGATCAGCGCCCAATCGCGCAAGGATGGCCCGCGCCTTGTCGCGATCCTGCTCGGCCCACAAGGGATGATTGTGGGTCATCGCCTCGCCCCAATAGGCCATCACGAAATCGGGATCAGCCTCCTGGGCCTTGCGAAACTCCTTGGCGGCGAAGGCGTATTCGAAGTTGTGCAGGAGGGCGAGTCCACGCAGGAACGAGGCCTTCGCTTCCTCGTTCGCGGTGACCTCCATCACCATGTGTTCCGCTCCCACCTTTTGCGGCGCGAAGTCGGACTTGGCCGTGTGCTCGTCGTGACGCTGGGCTTGGGAAGGCGCGGCAAAGGTCAAGGCGGCCCCGGCCACTAGAATTGCGGTGCGCGTGATGGCGTTGCTCATGGACAGGTCCCCTCAAAGACTGCGCGCATTGTGACGCGGCAAACGGGGAATGCAAGGCAAGCTAGGCACCAGTCAGAGGCCCAGCAATTCCTTTTGCCGCTCAAACTCAGCGTCAACCTTGGAGCGGAGCACTTCGATCGTGCAGGTCGTGCCAACTTCGGCCACCGTGCGGACACTCTCTTCACTCTGGAGCCCGGCCAGTCGAGCCAGAGCTTCGCGCGCGTTTTGCGGGACGCCACTTTCAGCCTCGCGCGCTGCAAGCGCTTCGAGCTCGCGCAGCTGCGTGATCGTTAGCTGGTCTGCAAGCTTTGGCGCCATGCATGCGGCCATGGGTGCGGGCACGCGGTTGTCGAGCAGCGCCTGCTCCACGCGCGCGGCGGTCACCTGTTCAAGCACGCCATCATCCATAAGGACGACATAGGCGCCGCCTCCAAGAACGATGGCCAAGCCCAAGATGAAGAGACCGCGAAGCATAGCGAAAACGCCGCCCTGTGGGCCTTAATCCAGCGCCTTTACGATGCCTTCGACCATCTTCTTCGCATCCGACAGCAGCATCACGGTCTGCGGCATGTAGAACACATCGTTGTCCACCCCCGCATAGCCAACGCCGCCCATCGAGCGCTTGATGAAGAAGACCTGCTTGGCTTTGTCGACATCGAAGACAGGCATGCCGTAAATCGGCGAGGATTTGTCGGTCTTGGCCGCCGGGTTGACGACGTCGTTTGCGCCAATGATGAAAGCGACGTCGGCCTGCGCGAACTCGGAGTTGATGTCCTCCAGCTCGAACACTTCATCATAAGGCACGTTCGCTTCGGCAAGCAGCACGTTCATATGGCCCGGCATGCGGCCCGCCACCGGGTGGATTGCGTATTTGACGTCGACGCCCTTTGCCTTGAGCGCGTCGGCCATTTCACGCAGCACGTGCTGCGCCTGCGCCACCGCCATGCCGTAGCCGGGGATGATAATGACCTTCTCAGCCTGCTCCAGCATGAAAGCCGCGTCGTCCGCCGAGCCTTGCTTGTAGGGGCGCTGTTCGCGCGCCTCGCCGCCGCCTGCGCCGCCAGCGTCAGCGCCAAAACCGCCCGCAATCACGCTGATGAAGCTGCGGTTCATGGCCTTGCACATGATGTAGGACAGGATCGCGCCCGACGAACCCACCAGCGCGCCGGTAATGATCATCGCGCTGTTGCCCAGCGTAAAGCCCATCGCCGCCGCGGCCCAGCCCGAATAGGAGTTGAGCATCGAGACAACCACGGGCATGTCTGCGCCGCCGATCGGGATGATCAGCAGGAAGCCGATGATGAAAGCAAGCACCGTCACGGCGATGATCAATTGCCCCTCACCCGCGCCGCCCGCTCCCGAGAAAGCGTACGCGCCGATAATCCCAATGATCGCTGCCAGCGTGCCCAGATTGATGATGTGCCGTCCGGGCAGCAGGATGGGCGAGCCGCTCATCCGGCCCGACAATTTCAGAAACGCAATGACCGAGCCCGAGAACGTGATCGCACCGATCGCAATGCCCAGGCCCAGTTCAATCCGGCTGACCATCTGTATCTGATCGGTGCCCGGCTCAAGAATGCCAAAGCTAGCTGGATCAAGCCACGCGGCAAGACCCACAACCACCGCGGCCAGACCCACAAGGCTGTGAAAGCCCGCGACCAGTTCAGGCATCGAGGTCATCGCGATCTTGCGCGCGATCGTCACGCCCACGATCCCGCCAAGGAAGATCGCGATGCCGATCTCAACAATATTGGCGATGTCATGCGTGACCAGCGTGGTCGCCACCGCGATGACCATGCCGATCATGCCGTTGCGGTTGCCAGCGCGGCTGGTGGACGGGCTCGACAATCCGCGCAGCGCGAGGATAAAGAACACGCCGCTCGCCAGATAGGCCAGCATCGCCCAGGCCGGCACGGTGCCTTCGCCGCCAGCGGCGTGCGCGGGCGTCGCGGCAAAAGCGGTGAAGGCAGCAAGGCCGAGAGCGGAGAAGACGCGGTTCATGAGGCTTCTCCGGCTGCTACCTGATCGGCCGCATTGTCTCGGAATGCCCAATCCTTGCCGAAATTGTAGCCCAGCACAGCGACGATGATCAAAGCGACCAGGAATTTGTGCCGAGCCAACCGGTCGCGGATTTCGTTCAATGAGAAGCCCACGATCACTTCTCCTTCTTCTTGTACATGGCGAGCATGCGCTCGGTCACGGCAAAGCCGCCAAAGATATTCACGCTCGCCAGGACCACGCCAAACAGGCCCAGCCACTTGGCAATCGGGCTACCCGCCTCAGCCGACGCGATCAGCGCGCCCACGATAATCACCGAGGAAATGGCGTTGGTCACCGCCATCAACGGCGTGTGCAGCGCCGGAGTGACCGACCAGACCACGTAGTAGCCGACGAAACACGCCAGCACGAAAATCGAAAGGATTGAGATAAAGTCCATTACTTCTTCCGTTCTGCGGTCCACGGGTTCACGAAATTGCGACCCTCGCTCCAGCTTTGGCCAAATATCTTGCCATCGACGAGGCACGCGGCGTGTTGATAGGGGCCGGAATTGTCGCTGGTGCGAAAGGCCATGCACACCCGCCCCTGTGCTTCGCCAACCTGCCCGGCCTCAATGGTCGAGCCGTAAAAGCGGCCAACCACACGGTCAGCGCCCGAGACCTGAATGCTCATGGGCTGCGAATAAGGTTCATCATCCAGCGAAAGTCTGAGGTCGACTGACCATTCCCCCTCGAAAGGGTGGTCCGGCTCGATCTGTTCGTCTTGGGCCGGGCCGGCGGCAAGCGCCAGCGCTGGGACCACAGCGAGAAGCGCCTTCACCCCTTCAGCCTTTCATTCACGATTTCGCCGTCCTTCGTCAGGCGGATCGCGTCGCCGATTTCCTCGTCGAAGACAGGCTTGCCCTCTTCCTTGTCCCAGAACGCCTGGAACATGGTGAAATGGTTGCGCGAGAACAGCGCCGAGGCGTCGGCGGGAAGCGTGGCGGGCGTGTTGGAATAGCCGATAATCTTGACGCCGTGCTTCTCAACCGTTTCGTCTGCCTTGGAGCCTTCGACATTGCCGCCTTGCGCCACGGCGAGGTCGAAAATGACGCTGCCCGGTTTCATCGTGGCGATCTGCTCATCGGTGATCAGCACGGGCGCGGCCCGGCCGGGGATCAGCGCGGTGGTGATGACGATGTCCTGCTTGGCGATGTGCTCAGAGACAAGCTTGGCCTGCGCGGCCTTGTACTCATCGCTCATCTCGGTCGCGTAACCGCCTGAGCCTTCGCCTTCGATGCCTTCAACATCCTTCACGAAGATCGCTTTGGCGCCCAGGCTCTCAATCTGTTCCTGAGTGGCCGAGCGCACGTCGGTCGCCGAAACCTGCGCACCCAGACGCCGCGCGGTCGCGATCGCCTGAAGGCCGGCGACGCCCACGCCCATGATGAAGCACTTGGCCGCCTGCACAGTGCCCGCCGCCGTCATCATCATGGGAAACGCGCGGCCATAAGTGTCCGCTGCTGCCAGCACCGCCTTGTAACCTGCAAGGTTGGACTGACTGGAGAGCACGTCCATCCCTTGCGCGCGGGTGATGCGCGGCATGAATTCCATCGAAAGCGCTTCGAGCCCGGCCTTGGCGTAGGCTTCCACGCGCTCTTTCTGGGCGAAGGGATCAAACAAAGCGGCGACCATCGCGCCCGGCTTTGCGCCCTCTAACAGGGCCACATCGGGCGCCTGGATTGCAAGGATGATATCGGCGTCCTTAACCACTTCGGCCGCGCTGCCGACGCTGGCGCCGACATCCGTGTAGGCTTCATCGGGGATGGAGGCGTGCGCCCCCGCTCCGGCTTCGACCGCGAGATCATTGTCCAGCCCTGCAAACTTCTTGATCGTCTCAGGCGTGGCCGCCACCCGGGTCTCCCCCGGGCTACGTTCCGTCAGAACAGCAATCTTCACGTGAGCTTTGCCCCCTTTTGAGCTGGCTTATCCAGCGATCAGAACCAACACGAAAAACACGATAATCGCGATGAGCGGAATGACCCATTTCAGCGTGCCCATGAACCCGCTGTAGAGTTTGTCCTTTTGTTTCAGATCCTGGCTAGCCATGCCTTTTCGTTCCCTCTTGATGATCCCAAACGGAGCACGCGGCAAAAGGTTGCCAAAATCTTGCGATGCGCCCTGTCGATGCGCACCTTCGCCCCGTTGCTGGCTAGGCCCGTAAAGAAGGCACGAGGTTTGCTCAAGCCCTTGCGCCGCGCAGAATGAAGCGGCCAATCGGAAGAACAGCCTTAATCCCGTCTTTACCCGCATCGCCTATTGCTCGGGGGCTAAGTTTCACCGCCCCGTCCGGCATGCCGCGGGAAAAGCATGGGAGCCCATCAGCGCGCGATGTCAGAGGCTGACCCCCGCCTTGTAATGCTGATTGACGATGAGCCTGCGCAAAGCCGGCTTATCTCCGCTATCGCCGCGCGCGAGGGCTGGCGCACGCTTGTGGTGAGCGATGCCGAGACCGCGATTGCAACCTTGGGCACGCGCGAGGGTATGCAACTTTCGGCCATACTGCTGGATCAATGGGTGCCGGGCGATGACGCCTGCGCGCTGATCGCCGAGCTTAAAGAGCGCCGACCGGCCCTGCCCATCCTGATGCTGACCACCAGCGCATCACCGTTGCTAGCGGTCGAAGCGATGCGCGCGGGCGCCAGCGACTATCTGGTCAAGCCCGTCTCGCCCGATCGTCTGATGGAGGCTCTGCGCACCGTCACCCGCCGCGAAGCCCCGCGCGATGAGCTGGCTCCGTTGACCGAGAAGATGTCCGCCAGCCTCGATTTTGACGCCATGATCGGCACCGCGCCTCCCTTCCGCACCGCGCTCGCGCAGGCGGCCAAGGCGGCGCGCGGACACAGCAATTCGCTGATCGAAGGCGAAAGTGGTACCGGCAAGGAGATGCTGATCCGCGCAATGCACGCCGCATCCCCACGTTCCAAGGCGCCTTTGCGGATCATCAATGTTGGCAGCGTGCCGCAGAATTCGCTCGAATCGGTCCTCTTCGGGCACGAGCCCAACGCCTTTCCCGGCGCCTTCGACCGGCAGATCGGCGCGCTGCAGCATTGCGATGGAGGCACGCTTGTCCTTGATGAGGTCGACCGCCTGTCGCCCAGCGTGCAGGAGCGTCTTTCCGAAGCGCTGGAGAGCGGCATCGTTCGCCCGCTCGGCGCCGCTCACGGCTTCCGCGTTGACGTGCGCCTGCTATCGGCCAGCAACGCGCCGCTTGAGACGCTTGTGAGCGCAGGCCGGTTCAACCCCCATCTTGCCGAGCAGCTGGGCGCCACACGCATCGCCCTGCCTCCCTTGCGCGAGCGCACGGGCGACATGCCCGCTCTCACCCGGCACTTCCTTGGACGTATCGGCGAGCAACCCGGCCTCAACCACCTCTCGGTCAGCGAGGGCGCGCTGGCGCTTCTGGCTGCGTACGAATGGCCGGGCAATGTGCGCCAGTTGCAGTCCGTGCTGTTCCGCGCCGCGGTCTATTGCGAAGGCAACACCCTCACCGCTGAGAGCTTCCCCCAGCTTTCCGAGATGCTCGGCGAACAGGACGTCCCCGATGGGCCGCACATGCACGAAGGCGTGGGCGTGATGCTTTACACCGAGGACGGCAATCTGCGTCCGCTCGAAGAGATTGAGGCTGACGTGATCCGCCTTGCGATCGGGCATTATCGGGGTCGCATGACCGAGGTTGCACGCCGGCTCGGCATTGGTCGCTCTACGCTCTATCGCAAGCTGTCTGACCTCGGAATTGACAACGCGGCCTAAGGGCGGCACTTCGGACGCTCTCTACCGAGGAGTGGATCCGATGAACAAGAGCGCGCGCTAACCCCAAGCCGATAGCAAGCCCGCCGCTGCGGCGCGGCCGTCTCTTCATTCCGTTTCCTTAAGGTGTCATCATGTCTAAGCTCAAGGGCGCGCGCTGCGTCGTAACCGGCGGTGCTCGCGGCCTTGGCCACGCCATCGCCAAAGCGTTCCTCGACGAGGGCGCGCAAGTCCTTCTCACCGATATCAACACCCACGAGGGCGAGGCCGCGGCCAAGGCGCTGGATTGTTCGTTCCTGACGCTCGACGTGCGCAAGGAGGCCGACTGGGCCAAGCTCGCCGAGCGGCTTGCGCACGCCGATGTCGTCGTCAACAACGCCGGTATCACCGGCTTTGAAGAGGCCACCGGCCCGCACGATCCCGAGCACGCCTCGCTCGAAGACTGGCGGGCGGTCCACGCGGTCAACACCGATGGGACATTCCTCGGCTGCCGCTACGCGCTGCGCGCCATGCGCGAGGCCCAAAGCGGCTCGATCATCAACATCTCTTCGCGCTCCGGCCTCGTCGGCATTCCGGGCGCCGCCGCTTATGCCGCCTCCAAGGCCGCGATCCGCAACCACACCAAGACCGTCGCGCTCTACGCCGCACAGCAAGGCTGGACGGTGCGCTGCAATTCGGTCCACCCCGCCGCCGTTCTCACCCCCATGTGGGAGCCGATGCTGGGCACCGGACCCGAGCGCGAAGCCAACATAGCCGCTCTGGTCGCCGACACGCCGCTCAAACGTTTTGGCACGCCTGAGGAGGTCGCAGCCTTGTGCGTCTTCCTCGCCGCGCCTGAGAGCGCCTATATGACCGGCACTGAGCTCACGCTCGATGGCGGTCTTCTCGCCGGGTCCGCCGCCTCCCCCGGCTGAACCCGGGAGACGCGCCGCCCGCCGACCAGTGGGCCGACGACTTGGCCAAGCGCACCTACCAGCTGTATGTGTGCTTGGTCAGCACTCGGCTATCGTCGCCCTTCAGCGTCATCGTCACCGCTTTTGCGTCCCAGTCGATATCGATCTGGCCGAAATTGGCGTAGCTGAAGAAGGGTGAGATGCGCTTGTCGTCCGGCTCGCGCGCGCTGTTTTCCTCAGTGTCGCGGTCCCAGTTCATGTTGAGCGCTGAGCTCGTCATCTCATAGAACATCTCATTGTCCAGATACTCATAGATGCCGCCCGAATGGCGATCGCCCGAGATCAGCACCAGCCCGCCCGAATTGCGCGCGTTCAGCGTCTCGAACAGGCGCTCACGCTCATGCGGGAAGTTCTCCCAGCTTTCGTAATCATGCGCCTCGGTGATCATCTGGATCGAGCTGGCGATGATCCGCAAGTCGGCCGGCTTGGCAAGCTCGGCTTCGAGCCAGGCCCATTGTTCAGCGCCCAGCACGGTGGTGCTGGGGTCTTCGTTGGGCTTGTACCAACCCAGCGGGCGGCGCTGACGCGTCCAGGGATAGCGATCCATGTTGGAGCGGAAGAAGCGCGTGTCGAGCGTGATGATTTGCACGCGTTTGCCTTCGGGTCCCACCATGACGCTGTCATAGATGCCAGGGCGCGAGCGCACCGCGTCCGACGAGCCCCAGAACTCTTCAAACATCGTTTCCGCCCAGCGGCGCATCGGAAACGAGCCGCCCGCATCGTTGAGCCCGAAATCGTGATCATCCCAGGTCGCCAGCATGGGGACGGCGGCGCGCAGGGCCTGCCATTCGGGATGCGCGGCCTGGATCGTGTACGCGCTGCGCAGGCTCTCAAGCCCCGCATCCGCGTCCCAGCCGCTGTCGCCATAGACATTGTCGCCCACCATCATGAAGAGCTGCGGGTCCGCGTTGATGACCTGCTGCCACATGGTCTGCACGCCCGACTGGTGGTTGCAGCTGCCAAAGGCGATGCGCGTCAGCGTCTGGGTGGCATCAAGCGCGGGACCTTCCCCGGCTGTGGGCAGAACCACGCTTTGGCGCAGCTTCGCGTAATAGGGGGCCAGCAGCTCATCGGGCGCAAGGCTGACCGAGACCGGATCGGGCGCTGTGGCGCTGGCCTTAGTGTGGCCGTCCGCCAAGAGCGGCGCGGTGCCCAAGGCAATCGCGACGCTCGTCAGAGCGAGCAGTGAGGTACGGCGCATGTCAGTCTCCTGTTTTCATCTTTCGCACAGCGCCTGTGCCGCGCAAGCGTGACACGATTGAGACGCCCGGCCCCGGTTCCACCGCACCAACGCTGGACCCTAATCAACGGGCAGCCCGCTAAAGTCGGTCAGCGCGGCATCGCGCATCCCCCGCCACACAGCGCGCGCTTGCACGCTTGGTGCGACGTCGTGGACGCGAAGCAGATGAACCCCTGCATCCATTGCTTTGACCGCCAGCGCGATCGAGCCGCCCAAGCGCTCCTCGGCCGGTTCCTCACGCGAAAGCGCGCCAATCATGCGCTTGCGGCTTGCGCCCACCAGCAGCGGCGATCCCAGCGCGTGGAACAGCGGCAGCGCGTTCAAGAGCGCCAGATTGTCAGCGAGCGACTTGCCAAAGCCAAGGCCAGGGTCAAGCACGATGCGATCCTCGGCGATGCCGTGCGCCATCGCCTTGTCGCGCGCCAGCTTGAGGAAATCGAACACATCGCTGACGACGTCGGTGTATTCGCCGCCCACCAGTTTTTCCTTGGCGTGCAGATCATCGCCGGTTCCGGGCGCGTGCATAAGCACAACCGGGCAGCGCGCGCTGGCGACGAGTTCTTGCATACGTTCGTCATAGCGCATGGCCGAGACGTCGTTGGCCATATGCGCCCCCGCTGCCAGCCCCGCTTCGAGCACGCCCGCGCGCCGCGTGTCCAGGCTGATCGCCGCGCCCATCCCTGCGCAATATTCGATTGCGGGCAGAACGCGGTCCTTCTCATCGCCCTCCCACGTGGCCGCGGCGCCGGGGCGCGTGCTCTCACCGCCAATATCGATGATCGCCGCGCCCGCCTCCAGCATGGCGGCGGCGTGGGCGCGGCCTTCATCGGGCTTGTCCAGAAACTCGCCGCCATCCGAAAAGCTGTCGGGCGTGACGTTGAGGATGCCCATGATTTGCGGCTGGTCGAGCCGGATCGTACGCTCTCCCAATTGCAGCGGGGCGTGGGTCTTGGCAAGGTTTGCCCACTGGCGCTCGGCCTCGGTCCCGAGCGCTCCTTCCATTGTGCCAATGACCTTCATCGCCTCGCGCACGCCAAACAGATAGCGCTCGGCTACGCGGCCTTCTTCGCGCACGGTCAGCGCAAAGCGGCTGGCGTAGACAAGCCCCCCGGCCAGCCGGATCGCGCCCGATCCATCAGGCCCGGCTTCGGCCTGCGGGCCGGAGGCCATGGCGATGGGCTGGATGTAGACAGAACCGCTCATGCGCGCATCGTCCCGCCACCCAAAGCGAGCGGGGCGGCGTGTAGGAGACACAGGTTACACAGTCTAAAAGTCGAAAACACACCCCGGGCACGCGGCGCCACGGATCGCGAAAAAACGGCTCTGGCAAGATCGGTGTCGTGCATGTCCGATGCTCTTTAGAGAAGCCGCGCGCTGTAGGACAGAGCCAAAGCATCCTCCTCCACACGCCTGGCTTCATCAGAGCGGCGAAAGCCGAGCGACACGCACACCGCTTGCTAAGAATTTGGCCCTAGACCTGTGCGTGGTCAGTGTGTCGGGGGGCTCACTTTCGCGGAGACCAAACGTGATCTGGGATGACATTATCGACTTCGTAAGCAGCGACGCAGCCGACGCAGCGCTTGACCTTGTTCCGGACAATCAATCCAAGAGCCGGCGACGCCAGAGCACGCTCTCGACCGCGTTCTGGGTGCTGCTTGTGATCGCGATGGTGACCGTCTTTTGGCTGATCTTCAACGCGTGAGTTTGCGCGCTTTCAGGCGCTTTGCGTGCTCCTTTTCGACCGAGCGCCAGGCCTTGAAAACGGAGAGGTCCGGATCGGTCTTGCCCGTGCGTCCGAGCGCGTAGATCTGCATGTAGAACCAGAACTGGGTGGCAAATCCGGCCATGGCGCGCACCGCCTTGACGCCTTGAAGGAAGGTAAGAGAGCCCGGCAGCAGCGACAGGTTCGCCTCTGCGCGCGGCACGCTGTCCGCACCTTCAAGAATGCGCCGCGCGCCATCGGCTTGGACGCAGAGCGGGCGGCCAAGCCCGATGACATCGGCCGCGTCTGAGCCGATGGCCTGCTCCATCGCGGCCCGGCTGCGAAAACCACCGGTGACCATAAGCGGCACAGTGACCGCCTCCTTCATCGCCTTCGCAAAGTCGACAAAGTACGCCTCTCGCGTCAGCGTCGAGGCCGCGATGCCCGGTTCGTCTGCCGGTTCCATCCCCTCAATGCCCAGCAGCTTGGGTTGTTCGTAAGTGCCGCCGGATATCTCGATCAGGTCCACGTCGCGTTCCTGAAGCCATTGGACGACCTGAAGGCTGTCCTCGAACGCAAAGCCGCCTTTCTGGAAGTCCGCGCTGTTGAGTTTCACGCTGATTGGGAAGCTTGGGCCCACCGCGGCGCGCGCGCCTTCGATCACTTCAAGCAGCAACCGCGCGCGGTTTTCCAGACTGCCCCCCCAGCGATCGGTGCGCCGGTTGGAGCGCGGGGAAAGGAATTGCGAAATCAGATAGCCGTGCGCGCCGTGAATCTGCACCCCGGTAAAGCCGACCTCCTGGCAAATCCGCACCGCGCGGATGAACTTGGCGATGATTTCTTCAATCTCGTCGTCCTCCAGCGCGACCGGTTCGCCAAACTGCCCGCCCGGAAGGCCCAGCTTAACCGCGGAAGGCGCTTTGGGATGCGGGTTGACGATCTTGAAGGTCTGGCGCCCGGCGTGGCTGATCTGCGCCCAGAAGTGGTTGCCCGCGCGCGTGCCGGCTGCGGTCCAGCGTTTGTAGGCGTCGCGCTCACCCTCTGTCAGTTCGCGATCGAGGATGACGTTGCCGGGGCGTTCCAGATGATCGCCATCAATCTGCAAGTTTCCCGACAAGAGCATGCCGCAGCCGCCATCGGACCACAGGCCATAAAGCCGTTCCAGCTCTGGCGTTGGAACCCCGCGCGCATCGGCAAGACCCTCGGTCATCGCAGCCTTGGCAAGGCGATTGGGCAGCTCGCCCCCGCAGGGCAAAGCAACGGGGTGGTTGAGTATCATATTTGGGCTCCCCTCCAAATTGAGGCCGAAGCCTAGCACAGGCCAGCGAAGGGCAAAGCGTATTTCGTCTTGCTTTGCGCCAAGCAAAAATTGGCCTCTGTCGGCATGAGGCGCTGGAGTGAGATCGGTCCACTCCTGCGCGCCTGTTGCCGGCTGCGCTTTGGTGGCTGGGGGACCTGTAAGCGTCCGCTTCGCAGCGCCGCTCAGTCTTCGTTGGCGAGCAGGTAGAGCTGGCGCGCCGCGTCCACGGGCAGAACTTCGCCGCCCTTTTCATAGTGCCAGAAAGTCCAGCCGTTGCAGCTGGGCGCGCCTTGCAGGTCTTTGCCCAGTCCATGGATCGACCCCATCATGGGGGAACCCATCATGGGTTTGCCCGTCTGGCCTTCCAGTTCGAGCGAGCCATCGGCGCGGACCGTGGCAAACCAGCGGCGTTTCTTGTCGAAAACTCGCGTGCCGGGCGGGATCAGGGCGTTTTCAACCAATGTCCCGAAGGCGACCCGGGGCGCGGTTTTCTTGCTCTGCATGGTTTTGAGCGCGCTCTCGTCGAGCGGCAGTTCTTTCTCGATCCTTTTGGTGGCGACTTCGCGGTAAAAGTCCTCACGCTCGCAGCCGATCCATTGGCGGCCCAGACGCTTGGCAACCGCGCCGGTTGTGCCGGTGCCAAAGAACGGATCGAGCACCACATCGCCCGCTTCGGTCGTCGCCAGCAAAACCCGGTAAAGCAGCGCTTCGGGCTTTTGCGTGGGGTGGGCTTTCTTGCCGTTTTCCTTGAGGCGCTCCCCGCCTGAACAGATCGGCAGCACCCAGTCGCTGCGCATCTGAAGCTCGTCGTTCAGCGTCTTCATCGCGCGGTAGTTGAAGTGGTAGCGCGCCTTTTCGCCCATGCTCGCCCAGATCAGAGTTTCGTGCGCGTTGGTGAAGCGGGTGCCCTTGAAATTGGGCATCGGATTGGTCTTGCGCCAGACGATATCGTTGAGGATCCAAAAGCCCAGATCCTGCAGGATCGCGCCCACGCGATAGATGTTGTGATAGCTGCCGATGACCCACAAGGCGCCATCGGGTTTGAGCACACGGCGCGCCTCAGTGAGCCATTCTCGCGTGAAATCGTCATAGGCGCGGAAGCTGGAAAACTGGTCCCAGTGATCGGTAACCGCGTCGACTTCGGAGCCATCGGGGCGGTTGAGATCGCCTCCCAGCTGCAGGTTGTAGGGCGGATCGGCGAAGACGCAGTCGACCGAATTGTCAGGCAGCGAGCGCATCGCCTCAATGCAGTCGCCCGAGAGGATCTGGCCCGTGGGCAGCGCTTCAGCACGCGGCGCGTGCAGGTCCAGCTCCACCTGAGACGCGGTTTTGGCCCGCTTGGTTCTGGTCTCGATCACGCCCACGTCATGTTCCCCAAAGGCTCGCGCACCGACAGCACGCCGCAAAGTTATCCACAGGGTGAATCCTGGGGGACTCCGCGTCAAGCAAAGACTTCTGGCGCATTATGATTAACGGCGCGTCAACACCCCAATTATGGCGGCAGAACGAAAGGTGACCCCACTACATGTTGAGTCCTCACGCAGCCGTGAGACTCCAGATCAGGGGGTGTTGCGTCGAGGACTCAGTGTAAATCTGGTTGGCGGATTGTTTGATGCTCGTTCGAAAAGAAGCCTCTACCCTACCTCTAGGCATCCAAAAGACCGCGAGAAAGTAGCCGTTGATCAACGCAGAGTTTGGCTCCAACATGGATTCCATGATTTGGCCAAAGGCAATGGATCATCTTGCCGAGCTCTCAGTCTCGATTGCGCATAAGCCCGCTTGGTCGCGACTGGCGGCGTATCTCGATCTGCGATCCAAAGGCCTTCGCCCGCAAGCGCTCAAGGCTTTGGAGGAATTCATAGATGAAGCCTCACGATGGCGCCTCGATGAACGGCTTTCGCTGGTTCGATGGCTGGAGGCAAACGATGATCGCTCGTCCGGTGTCATGCCTTTTCCGCTGATCCGCAATTTGCTCGCCCCTACGATTTCAGAGTGGCTTGAAGCCGAGCCGCAAGACGCGGACGCAAGCTGTTTTTATGCCATCTATGTGGCCGGATCAGACAGCAAACTTGTTCCGGCTGACTTCTTGAATAAGGCCCTCAAAATCGATCCAAACCATCAAAAGGCCTTAAACACAAAGTTGAAGTGGTTAATTGACTATGTCTATTACGCTCAGCACGAATTGCCAGCTCTATATCTAGGTTCGCCAGAAAGCGACCTTGAAGCGTTGCGCGAGGCCATACCACTTGCCGAACGACTGCTCGACAATGAGCTCCGCGAGAATAGGCTTGCAACGCTGACTAAGCAACTAGCCACAGTTCAGAACTGGATGGACTTCGAGGAAAGCACCCCTCGTCAACACTGGAGCCTTCGTGAAGATCTCTGGTTTGAGCGATACGCAGACTAGCCGGTTCAACCTAAGCAAAAACCAGCTCCACATTCGCTGCAAACACAGCTACCAGCGCCCCGCCGACCAGCCGGCCCAGGCTCTTGGCAAACCACAGCAAGGCCAACAGCGCGACCGCGCTCCCCGTCAGCAGCGCCATCTGCGCGATACACTTTGCGACACGAAATATGGCACTATGCGTGCCACATCTATCTGGCGTTAATCTGCAAAACCTAGGAGCGCCCTTGCGTTGATTGCAAGGAGGTCGCGATGAAAATTAGGTCTGTTGAACTTGGTGCATTGATTTCGGTTTCGGCAATTGCTCTTGCGGGCTGCGGCTCGGACGAGAGCGCTGGCACTCCTGTGTCCTCCGCCCCATCGCCATCACCGTCGCCATCGCCCAGACCAGCCCGCCCGAGCCCCAGTCCGAGCCCGACGCCGACTCCCTCACCCACTCCAACGCCGAGCAGCGGTGTGCAATCGCCGGCCAGCTTCACCACCGGCGCGAACGGGCTCTACGCTGGCCACAGCTTCTACGTGCCGGTCGCGCAGGCCTTCAACGTCTCGGTTCAGCGCGCGGTGTTTGAGGATCACGCCTTCGACGCCGTCTTTGCCGCGGGCGGAGCGGGAACGGCGCAATCCTTGTGGGAGAACGAAGCGCGACGCGCCGAAATCGAAGCGCGGCTGGCAACCGGCCAGGTCGATCTGTTCGGCATTACCGTCAGCCAGGAAAACGAAGCCGACCCGCTGGAGTTCTACGAGCTCTGGATCGACCTTGCGCGCCAGTACAATCCTGACACCGCGATCCTCATCGGCTTTCCCTACACCTTGGGCGGCGCCGTTCGCGATACGCAGACCTACGCTGAGGAAATCGCATCCAATTCCGAAAGCACTTTTGCGATCATCGAGGACCTGCGCGAGGCATACCCGGACACCTCCATCTTCTACTTCAATTATGGCCTTGCGCTGAGCGAGATGAAGGAAGACTTCGAGGCGGGAGAGCTTGAGGATATTGTCGGTCTGGTCGCGCCATCGCCCGCGCAGCTGGAAGGCTATCTGTTCGTCGATGGCGGGCCAAGCCATGCCGGACCCATGGCAGAGCATGTGTGCTCGCTCGTCTGGGCGCACTACCTCTACGGCGCGGACATCGAGGAACTCGTGGACCCGATCTATAAGCGCGAGGACGTGCTGCGCGTCGCGCGCGAGGTGATTGAGTTCAACGTACGCTTCTTGCCGGTTGAGGGTGGATAAGACCGCGGCGCGTCCAGCTTCAGGCGAACACCAGCACCACATTCGCCGCAAACACCGCGACCATCGCGGCGCCCAGGGTCCGGGATATCCGCTTGGCAAACCACAAGAGCGCAAGGACCAGCACCGCGCTGGCGGTCAGCAGCGCCATCTGTGTGCCCGCAAGGGTCGCTGGCAGCGGCTGGGGCGCGATGCTCATCGTCACCCCGCCGATCAGCAGGATGTTGTAAATGTTCGAGCCCACCACATTACCCAGCGCCAGGCCCGACTTGCCACGCAGCGCCGCCGCGATTGACGCGGCGAGTTCCGGCAGCGACGTGCCCACCGCCACGACGGTAAGGCCAATCACCGTCTCGGGCACGCTGAAGATCGTGGCCAGCATGATCGCGCCTTCCACCAGCGCCTGCCCTCCCAGCACCAGAATGACGAGGCCAACCACAAACAGCATCCCTGCAAACACGCCATTGACCTCGTTTGTCTCGCCCGCCTCGTCGAGCGCGGCTGCGGCGGGGTTGAGGTAGCGCCACACGATGTAGACCACGATCCCGGCCAGCAGCACAAAGCCGATCCAACGCTCGCCCAGCCCGCTCGCCATAAGCGCCCAAAGCGCCAACGTCGCCGCCAGGGCCACCAGCGCGTCGCGCCGGCCACCGCCGCCCAGCGCAATCGGCATGACCAGCGCCGAGACGCCCAGGATCATCAGCGTGTTGGCAAGGTTCGACCCCACGACATTGCCCCAGGCAATCTGCGGCGAGCCTTTGAGCGCGGCCTGCACGCTGGCGACCATCTCCGGCATCGAGGTCGCAAAGCCGACGATCACAAGCCCTGTAAACAGCGTTGAGACGCCCAGCTTCTGAGCAATCCCCACCGCGCCGCGCACCAGCAGCTCGCCCCCAAGGGCAAGACCAAACAGGCCAGCAAGGCTAAGGAGAATCGCGTTGAGCATCGCGTGTGCGCGCTTAGGCCACCTCGTCGCTCAGAGCAAAACCGCTTGCGCAACCGGCGCGAAGGATCGGCGGTGCAAGGGTGTGGGGCCGTAGAGGCGCAGCGCCTCCATATGATCCTTCGTGCCATAGCCCTTGTTGCGCTCCCACCCGTAATGCGGGTGGCGCTCTGCCGCTTCGATCATCAGCCGGTCGCGGTGTTCCTTTGCAAGGATCGAGGCGGCGCTGATCGCGGGTTCAATCCCGTCGCCGCCCACGATCGCGCGCGCCTCCCACACCCAATCAGCGCAGCGCCCATGCGGCGTCTGGTTGCCATCGATCAGGACGGTATGCGGCGCCTCACCCAGCGCGCTCGCCAGCTCAGCGACGCAGCGCGTCATCGCCAGCATAGTGGCCTGAAAGATGTTAACCCGGTCAATCTCCTCAGGCTCCACCATGGCGATCGCGAAACGGCAGGTGGCGCGAAGGCCTTCGTCGAGCGCGGCGCGGCGCTTCGCGGATAATTTCTTGGAATCGTTCAAACCAGCGGGTACGCCTTCCCCCAACACGCACGCGGCGGCCACAACCGGCCCTGCAAGCGGCCCGCGCCCCGCCTCATCAACGCCGATCACCAGCGGCGTTGCAGACGATGGGAGGGAAAGCGCGGCACCATCGTTGAATTCGGGATTTACACCCGGGCAATCTGAGCCAAAAAAAATTGAGGACGCCATGAACACGATCTCCAAGCTCTCCGTCACCTTGTCCCTTCCCTCCCTCGCGCTC
The DNA here is from genome assembly GCA_039815865.1 of Pseudomonadota bacterium. Taxonomy (GTDB): domain Bacteria; phylum Pseudomonadota; class Alphaproteobacteria; order Sphingomonadales; family Sphingomonadaceae; genus Erythrobacter. The sequence continues at coordinate 6,740 of JBCBYM010000004.1, read as the reverse complement.
GCAAGCTGCGCCTTTGCACAATCGGGGGACAGCGTGAGCGTGACGCCCGAAGAAGCCGGGGTGAGCGTTGAGGATATGGGCACGTTTGAGCGCCCTTGGGCGATCGAATTCCTGCCCGGGACCGACACGCTCGCGATCACGGAAAAAGCGGGCACGCTCAAGCTCATGAAAACCAGTTCGGGTGAGATCGCCGAAGTGACCGGCCTTCCCGACGTGGCGTATGGCGGTCAGGGCGGGCTTGGCGATGTGGCGTTCCTTGAAAGCGAAGAGAGCCGCGAGGACGGTCGCACGATTTACCTCAGCTGGGCTGAAGCGGGCTCGGATGACGGCACGTATGGCGCGGCGGTCGGCATGGGCACTTTGCTGTGCGATGATGAAGCCAACGCGTGCGCGATCGAAGGGCTGGAAGTCATCTGGCGCCAGGGCCCCAAGGTAAAAGGGCGCGGGCATTATTCGCACCGCATCGAGGTTTCGCCCGATGGGCAATACCTCTTTATCGCCAGCGGCGACCGGCAAAAGCAAACGCCTGCGCAAGACCTGGGCAACACTTTGGGCACGATTGTGCGCCTCAACCTCGACGGCACGCCCGCTGCGGGCAATCCGTTTGCGGGCGAAGAGGGCGTACCGGACGAGATCTGGTCCTATGGCCACCGCAACATTCTGGGGCTGGACTTTGCCGCCGATGGCAAGCTTTGGGAGATTGAGCACGGTCCGGCGGGCGGCGATGAACTCAACCTTGTCAAACGCCGCGCCAATTACGGCTGGCCCACACGTTCGAACGGCGACAATTACAACGGCAAGGACATCCCCGATCACACGGCTGATGATGGCTTTTCCAAGCCCGCGACCCACTGGACCCCGGTGATCGCGCCGGGCGATATGCTGATCTATTCCGGCGACATGTTTGGCCCGTGGAATGGCGATGCGCTGATTGCGGGCCTGTCCTCGCAAGCGCTGGTGCGAGTTGAGCTTTATGGTGAGGGCGCCAAGGAAGCCGCACGCTATACGTTCGACAACCGCCTGCGTTCGGTTGCCCAAGCGCCCGATGGCAGCATCTGGATCGCCGAAGACGGGGCCGAAGGGCGCGTGTTGCGGCTCAGCCTGTGAAACGCGTGTGATGGGCGCTGGCGGCTGACGTCTCGATCCGCTTGGCCCGATCCGCTTGGCCCGATCCGCTTGGCAACACCGGCAAACTGGCCTAGGCGCGCTCGCTCTATGAGCACGCCCACGCCCTCTTCCGGACACGATAACGACAATGTCGCCAGCCTCATCCCGCTGAGCGCGGTGCCCGAGGCGATGATCGAGGAATTGCTCGACCGCGTCTTTGGCGAGGATCGCCACGCGCGCACCGCTTATCGCATCCGCGCCGGGATGGACTGGCTGAGCGCCCTGAGCTTTGCCGCGTTGGACGCGGATGACATGCTGGTGGGCACAATCC